>NZ_AUTR01000026.1:0-41120 GCF_000497875.1 Pseudoalteromonas sp. S8-8 | reverse complement strand
CCCCCCAGCCGTTAGCTGGCACTCTGCCCTATGGAGCCCGGACTTTCCTCCCCCTGATCATTTTCGTCACAGGCAGCGATCATCTTGGCTGACTCGGCGCGCAGTATACATGAGGCTAATACCAAGCGCAGTAAAATTTACTCTTTTTCTTCAATAATTGTTTTATATAAAGCGTTTTTCTTCATACCAAAGTATTCAGCAACCACACCACACGCCTTTTTCATTGGCATTTCACTTTCAAGAAGTGCCAGCATTTTGCGCGCTTCAGGCGGAACATCGTCTATTTGCTTTGGTTTGCCCGGAAGCATAAGCACTATTTCGCCGCGCTGCTTGGTAGGATCATCAGTTAAAAACTGTTTAAGCTCACTTACACTACCATTAAAAAATGTTTCAAAGGTTTTGGTTAGCTCTTTAGCAAACACAACTTGCTGCTCATCACCAAGGGCTAGTGCTAAATCATCAAGACTTGCCATAATACGGTGCGTACTTTCGTACATTATGCTGGTAATACCTGAGTTAACAGCTTCGGTAAAAAAGTCTTGGCGAGCTTTACTTTTAGCTGGCGTAAAACCAATAAACTGAAAGCGGTCGGTTGGTAAACCTGAACAACATACGGCTGTAATTGCAGCACATGCACCTGGAACAGGTGTAACATGAGCGCCTTGTTCGCGACATAAATTTACAACAGCGTAGCCTGGATCACTAATTAGCGGTGTACCAGCGTCAGATACTAAAGCAATATTTAAACCTTGATTAAGTTGATCAATAATTTGTTGTGCTTTTTGCTTTTCGTTGTGGTCGTGTAATGCAAACGTTTTTGCCTTAATTCCAAAGTGGCTAAGTAGCTTGCCGGTATGGCGAGTGTCTTCAGCAGCTATTAAGTCAACTTGCGATAATGTCGCAATGGCACGGTGACTTAAGTCGTCATAATTGCCAATTGGGGTGGCAACAATGTAAAGAGTGCCAATTTTCTGTGAATTCTCCTCATTTAACATTGAGGTCTCCTGCGTCAGTCAGTAATATAAGCAAATCGCGTTAACGTATTGGGAAATCATTGTGCGACTTAAACTAGTTAGTCTATTAATTATATTGTCAGGGTTATCGGCGTGTAGCACAACCGAAAAACCAACTAAAAACAGCGATAACGTAAGTAACCGCACTAATGCACTGCAAAATCAGGCAACCAGTGCGCAATCTATCTATCAATTGGCGAAAAACCGCCAAGGTGCCGATAAAATACAGTTATTGTATAGCGCCCGTGATGCAGCAATTAGTGAGCAAAACTGGCCTTTATTGGAGATAATTGGGAATGAGCTTGAATTAACCGCAAGTGTTGATCAAATCCAGAACCGTCTTTATATTGCATTTGCACAAAAACAACAGAATAAAAATGATCAAGCTTTGGTTATTTTACAGTCGCTAGACGGACAACTGACTCAACCTGAGCATTTTGCTTGGCATCAGTTTTTAACGGCCAGCATTTACGCATCGCAAAATTTTTCTAAAAAAGCTGCACCCTACTTTTTTAGAGCCTCTGAAACAGCAACAAAAAATAATATAGAAATCCCTCAACTTAATCAAAATTTGTGGGATAACTTAAAGCAACTTTCTTCTTACGCGCTTGAACGCTTTAACCGTGGTTCGGTTATTCAGCAAGGGTGGGCTAACCTAGCGTTATATCATCAAGTATATGCAAGTAGTGGCGTAGAGTTAGATCAAGCGATCAACAATTGGCGCAGACGCTATATTGGGCATCCGGCTTTTACTGTATTACCTGAACAAGATGAAATGCTTACTGAACTTGCTCCTATCAATATAGAGCGCTTAGTTGTGCTGTTTCCACAATCGGGCCCTAACGAACGTTTAGGTGATGCCCTTAAAGCTGGCGTATTAGCTGCACTTGATACGCAAAATATCAACGACACTATTTTTATTGATGAAAACCTAAGTACAGAAGAAATTGCAGCGCAACTTGAAGAAATAAAGCCTGACTTTGTAATTGGTCCTCTACTTAAAGCAAATATTGATAAACTTGCCAATGCACAAACTCTTATTGATACTCCGGTACTACATTTAAACACCTTTGATGGTGAGCGAATTTCGCTTCAGCATTATTACTTTGCACTAAACCCTGAGCACGAAGTACAACAAGCCTTAGAACACTTTTTAACTAAGGGCTATCAAAAACCTATGTTGCTTGCACCAAATAACGCAAATGGCCAACGCTTGGTTGATTACTTTAACTTACAGTGGCAACGCTATAGCGAAACCAAGCCGCAAATAGGTTTTTATAACGATAAAAAAGATATGCCCAATACAATTAACAGCTTGTTAGAAGTTGATAAATCAAAAGAGCGCATAAAAACGATTAAAGCACTATTTAAACAGGAAGTAGAAAACGAAACCCGTTCGCGTAGTGATATAGACGTTATTTATATTTTGGGTGATGCAATAGAAACACGCTTAATTAAACCCTACCTCGATGTAAACGTAAGTACATTTGCAGATCGTATTCCACTTTATGCCAGCTCTAAAAGTCATAGTAAACAAATTGACAGTACTGACAAAGGCGACTTAGACGGCCTATACTTCACTGAATTGCCGTGGATGCTCGATTCGCAAATTAAACAACATAACTTACGCCAGCAGTATGATTCGTTATGGCCAGAGCAAGTAGATATTAGCCAGCGCTTATTTGCAATGGCGTACGATGCTGTATCAATATTACATGACATCAGGCAGTTAAGCGTAATGCCAGGCAATCAATATAGTGGTTTAAGCGGTAAGTTATCTGTTAATACCAGCGGCCATATAGAACGCACGCTCGACTGGGCTCAATATACAAACCGTCGCATTAAGCCTGTGCAATTAGAAACACAACGCCCTGTTCCATTGTTTATGCAATCAGCGGGTGACATACAAACTATCAATTAAACTTAATTAAGGGGGCGGCATGTCGTGGTTTAAAGAGCTGTGGCACAATAGTCGCGAAAAAGGCCAGTATTATGAGCTTGAAGCGCAAAAATACTTAGTTACTCAAGGGCTAACACCCATTGAACGTAATTATTACTGCCCCTTTGGTGAGCTTGATGTCATTATGAAAGAAGGCGATACCCTTGTATTCGTTGAGGTTAAGTTTCGCAAAAATAATGCTCGTGGCGGTGCCAACTATGCGCTTAGTCCACAAAAACAAGCTCGATTAAAACGTAGTATTTATCATTACTTAGCAGCTAAAAATTTAACTAACCAAGCTCTAAGAATTGATTATGTAGCCATTACAGGAGAAGCATCTCCTAATATTAATTGGCTTAAAAATGTATTTTAAACGCAAATACAAAGATAAATTATTGGTAGGCTATGCAAGACACAATTAAAGAAATTTTTACAGAAAGCATTCAAGTTCAAATCGCTGCTGGTGAAGTGCTACCTAGTGCTCTTGAGTCAGCTGCATTTACTATTGCACAAAGTCTGATCAACGGAAATAAACTCATTTGCTGCGGTACTGCAAATTGCCACATGCTCGCTCAGCATATGGCGGGTGTATTGGTTAATCATTATGAAACCGAACGTCCCTGCTTACCTGCAATTGCTCTATCGCAAGAAAACGTTAATCTTGGGCAAAGTACTCAAGTAGACGATCACGATACATTTGCTCGCCAAGTCCGCGCTTTTGCCCAGCAAGGTGATTTATTGCTTGTACTGGCTATAAACGGTAACGAAAAACATGTTATTTCTGCCGTTGAAGCTGCACTAACTAAAGATATGAAGGTCATAGTTATGGTTGGTGATGATGGTGGCGAGTTGGTAGGCCTACTTGGACCTAACGATGTTGAAATTAGATCGCCATCTAAACGCCCTAGCCGCATTATCGAATCCCATTTAGTTAACTTACATTGTTTAAGCGAACTTGTTGATTTAACGCTTTTCCCTCAGGATGAAAATTATGTTTAAACGCTCTCTTATTGTTTTAGGTACTGTTGTATTACTGCAAGGCTGCGCAGCCGCTGTTGTTGCAGGTACAGCCAGTGCAGTAACTGCAGCGAACGACCGTCGTACTATTGGCTCTCAAATTGACGATAACAATATTGAAATAAAAGCCAGTATTGCACTTAGCGAAGTAGAACGTCTTGAAAAGTTTGCCAATATAAGCGCTGTAAGCGTTAACGGTATTGTTTTACTTGTTGGCCAAGTATCTAACGAAGAAATGAGAAACGAAGCGCAGCGCACCATTGAGGGCGTTTCAGGTATTCGTAAAATACATAACCAAATTCGTATTGGCTCAAATACTGGCATTACTACACAAACTCACGACTCTTGGCTAACTTCTAAAGTAAAAGCCCAGCTACTAACAGCAAAAGACATTAGCAGTAATAATATTAAAGTAGTGACAGAAAATGCTGAAGTTTTTTTAATGGGCTTAGTATCTGACTCTGAGTCAACTCAAGCTGTAAATATTGCCCGCAATGTTTCTGGCGTAGAGCGTGTAATTAAAGTATTTGAATATATGTAATACCAATCTGCTTATATATGGGGTCTATTTAACGTTAAGAAAATTACGCTAGAACTAGGCAAAAATTTTTATATCTAGTTGTTCTAAATAAAAAATTTTTAACGACGTTATAGTGCAATTTAATTCGTTAAATTGATCAAAGATTTATGCAGGTTGGTATAAAGTAAAATACAGACATAAAAAAACCGCTTATTCAGCGGTTTTTTTTGGCATTTACTTATTATTTAATAACGCGTAAATGAGAGCCTTTTTTCTTCTCAGGCTTTTCTGGTGGTGTTTCATCAATAAACTCAGCTGATGAATCAACACTTTCAAGCTCTGGCACAAAATCGTCTTCGTCCTCTAAAAACTCATCTGCGGTAAAGACTGTTCCTTCGCCATTTTCACGCGCGTATATTGCAAGCACAGCACCTAGAGGTACATACACTTGCATTGGCTGACCACCAAAGCGCGCACTGAAGCTAAGTTGGGTTAAGTCTAACGAAAACTGTGTGACCGCTGATGGACTTATGTTTAAAACAATTTGTCCGTCTTGAACAAATTGTGTTGGCACTTGTACATTTGCAAATCCAGCGTCTACCACTAAATGCGGTGTACACTCGTTATCGACTATCCAATCAAAAAAAGCACGTAATAAATAAGGACGATTAGGCGTCATTATAAACGGATCTCACGCTCAGCTTCAGTTAAAGAGGCTTGGAATGACTCACGTTCAAATAAACGGATCATGTACTCTTTAAGCTCTTTAGAACCTGCACCATTAAGCTCAATACCAAACTCTGGTAAACGCCATAATAGTGGAGCTAAATAACAGTCTACTAAGCTAAACTCTTCACTCATAAAGTAAGGTGCTTCGCTAAAAATAGGTGCTACAGCAAGCAATGCTTCTGTTAGCTCTTTACGAGCTTGAGCAGCGTCTGACGTGTTGTTACTGATTTTGTCAGCTAGGCTGTACCAATCAGTATCAATACGATGCATCATTAAGCGGCTACGACCACGCATTACCGGGTAAACAGGCATTAGTGGAGGATGAGGAAAACGTTCATCAAGGTATTCCATGATGATGTTTGCCTGGTATAAACCAAGCTCACGGTCAATCAGTGTTGGCACTGTACCGTAAGGGTTAATTTCGTGAAGTGCTTCTGGCAAGTTATCTTTTTCAGCCAAATGAATATCTACACTTACACCTTTTTCCGCAAGTACAATACGTACTTGGTGGCTATACATACAGTTAGCACCAGAAAAAAGGGTCATTACAGGGCGCTTATTGGCAGCTACGGCCATGCCTATACCTCCATTAAATAACTAAAACAGCAAAAGGGGCTTAAGCCCCTATTGCAAAATTACCTTTAAAAATGTTCAACCTAATGAACATCTCTCCAGTATTCTTTCTTAAGCATAAATGCCAAGATAAACAGGATAATTAAAAATCCTATTACCTTAATACCTAGCGCTTCCGATTCAAGACGTGAAGGTTCACCCACGTACTCAAGGAAGTTTGTTAAATCACGAGCCGCTTGGTCGTATTCATCTATGCTTAATTCGCCCGTACCATCTGTTTCAGTAGCAATAACTTTAGTCACAGTGTGACCATGCTCTTGTACTTCTTTAGTGATAGGTGTTGGTAAACCTTGTAGTTCTTGAAGAACGTGAGGCATACCTACCGATGGGAAAACAATGTTGTTAACCCCAAACGGACGAGATTCATCTTTATAAAACGATTTTAAGTACGTGTAAATATAATCTGGTGATTTTACACGAGCAATTAGAGTTAAATCCGGCGGAGCCGCACCAAACCATTTTGCTGCATCGTCTTTTGTAATCGCGTTAGTAATATGACTACCAACTTTAGAACCGTCAAAAATCAACTGCTCTAAACCAACCTCTGTTGGGATACCGATATCACGAAAAGTACGTTCATAACGTTGATACTGCATTTGGTGACAACCAAGACAGTAGTTCATGAACAACTTTGCACCGCGTTGTAAAGATGGTTGATCAGTAAGGTCGTTGTTCGCTTCCATTAAAGGAACCGATGGACCCGCTGCCATAACCATGTTCGGCAACAAGTTTACTGATAAAGCAAATAAACCAATAATAAGCTTCTTCATCATTTCGTTAACCTCTCTGGCAATGGCTTAGTTTTTTCGTTCTTACTGTATACAAACAACAGTACGAAGAACATAAAGTAAGTCACAGTACAGATTTGAGAAATAATCGTTTTCATATCAGTTTGTGGAGTTGCACCCACCCAACCTAGAAGAACGAAAGTTACAACAAAACCTGCAATGTTCCATTTATGGAAACCACAACGGTAACGAACCGATTTAACTCTACCACGGTCTACCCAAGGTAGTAACGCAAGTACCACAATCGATGCACCCATCGCCGCAACACCGATTAACTTATCAGGGATTGCACGTAAGATTGCATAGAATGGCGTAAAGTACCAAACCGGGAAAATATGCTCAGGTGTTTTAAGTGGGTTAGCTGCCTCGAAGTTTGGACCTTCTAAAAAGAAGCCATTCATCGCTGGCATAAAGAAAACAACCCAACAGAACAATATTAAGAAACCAACCACACCCACAATATCTTTAACTGTGTAGTAAGGGTGGAACGGTATCGCATCAACAATATCTTTTTTGTCAGTGTAATACTCATGAAATTTAAATTTAGGCTTATCTTCTTCAGCTACTGAGCCTTTCTTACGTTTAATCTCAATACCTTCAGGGTTATTTGAACCCACTTCGTGTAGAGCAACAATGTGTAAGAAAACTAAGATTACAATAACCAGTGGTAGTGCAATTACATGTAATGCAAAGAAGCGGTTAAGCGTTGCACCTGATATTACATAGTCACCACGGATCCAAAGTGTTAAGTCATCACCAATAACCGGAATAGCCCCGAATAAGGAGATGATTACCTGTGCACCCCAAAACGACATTTGCCCCCATGGTAATAAATACCCCATGAATGCTTCAGCCATTAATGCTAAGAAAATAAACATACCAAACAACCACAGTAATTCACGTGGTTTTTGATAAGAACCGTAGATCATGCCACGGAACATATGCATATATACAACGATGAAAAACGCTGATGCACCGGTTGAGTGCAAGTAACGTAATAACCAGCCATATTCTACATCACGCATGATGTATTCTACTGAAGCGAATGCGCCTTCAGAAGACGGAACAAAGTTCATCGTTAACCAAATACCTGTTAGGATTTGGTTTACTAGTACCAACATGGCTAATGAGCCAAAAAAGTACCAGAAGTTAAAGTTTTTAGGTGCTGGATACTGTGCAATATGCATGTTCCAAACACGTGTCATTGGGATACGGTCGTCTATCCAACCAATAATCTTACCAAACATTAGGCTGCCCCTTTTTCTTCGCCCACTAAAATAGTGGTCTCATCAAGAAAAGTATAAGGTGGTATCTCTAAGTTTAATGGAGCAGGTACCGATTGAAATACACGGCCAGCCATATCAAATTTAGAACCATGACATGGGCAATAGAAGCCATCATCGGTTCCTTCAACTTTCTCACTAAAGTTACCTTGGAAAAAGCCAGGTGAACACCCTAAATGCGTACAAATACCTACAGCCAGAAAGATTTCTGGACGTAATGAACGGTAATCATTTGTTGATGATTCTAATTGTTGTGGCTCTTGCGAATGCGGATCACGAAGTTGACCTTCATGTTCTTTCATTTGCTCAAGCATTTTTGGGGTCCGTGATACAACCCATACAGGTTTACCACGCCACTCGACACGTATTAATTGTCCCGGTTCAAGTTTGCTGATATCTACTTCTACAGGCGCACCCGCAGATTTAGCTCGCTCACTTGGATTCCAAGACGCAATAAAAGGAACAGCAGCCCCAGCCGCACCAACACCACCTACAACAGAGGTAGCTATGGTTAAAAAGCGACGTCGGCCATTGTCTACAGGCGCATTGCTCATCCACTTATCTCCACTATGATTCTCAACACTTGCTATATTGAGAACATCAGTTACAGCAGGTTAATTATTCGAATTTTTAAAATAGAAGCGATCATAATTAAAACCCTTGATTAAAACAAGGTTATTCAAAGCCCTATGCTCGAATAAAACTAACTTGATCAAAATTTGATTAAGTAAGCTCGAGAATAAAGCCGAACGACTATAATAACGCTTCTGTAAAAACAATATACTGACCAAGATCAACACCACTAAGAGGAAACAGTAAAAAACTGTACATAGTGCGGTTAAACTCACTCATTTTACTTCAATGCCAATTGTAGCAAAAAATTCCACCAATTAACTGATGGATTTAAACTAATTACGATAATTATTTAACTTTTTTGCAGCTATCTGAGTGTTTTTTAACTTTCGTTTGATTAATACGCAGTTATTAATCAATTTGATCATCATTAATTGCTGCAATCACCCAGTATCACCGTCGATATAAATAACTTTATATTAAGTTGCAAATGTAAACATTTTGATTTGAAAACAAAAAACCCAGCATAAGCTGGGTTTTTGAATTCTTGATAACGTATAGATTAACGTTTTGAGAACTGTGGACGCTTACGCGCTTTCTTAAGACCCACTTTCTTACGTTCAACTTTACGTGCATCACGTGTAACAAAACCTGCTTTACGAAGTTGTGAACGTAATGATTCGTCAAACTCCATAAGTGCACGAGTGATACCATGACGGATAGCACCAGCTTGACCAGTTGTACCACCACCAGAAACGGTGATGTAAAGGTCAAATTTTTCAGTCATATCAACTAGCTCAAGAGCTTGATGAACAACCATGCGTGCTGTTTCGCGACCAAAATACTCTTCTAGAGAGCGTTTGTTGATTACGATGTTACCAGTGCCTGGGCGTAAGAATACGCGAGCACTTGAACTTTTACGACGACCTGTACCGTAGTATTGATTTGCCATGATGGTGCTCCTTAAATGTCTAGAACCTGAGGCTGTTGTGCAGCATGGTTGTGCTCAGTACCTGTGTAAACTTTAAGTTTACGGTACATAGCGCGGCCTAAAGGACCACGTGGCAACATGCCCTTAACAGCCTTCTCGATGATCATTTCAGGCTTTGCAGCTTGAAGTTTATCAAAAGTAGTAGACTTAAGACCACCTGGAAAACCAGAGTGTGAATAGTACACTTTGTTTTTGAATTTGTTACCAGTTACAGTAACTTTTTCAGCGTTGATAACGATGATATAATCACCAGTATCTACGTGCGGTGTATATTCAACTTTATGCTTACCGCGTAAGCGATGAGCGATTTCAGTAGCGATGCGACCTAAAGTTTTACCTTCAGCGTCAACTACGTACCAGTCACGTTTTACTGTTTCTGGTTTAGCAACAAACGTTTTCATTTATAAAAATCCAATGTTTTTCAATTAAAACCACAAGTAGTTAATATTAACTACTGCTCTAAGTTTGCTATAACCCCTTCGAGTTTTAGACTTTTGCGCCGCTCACAAGTGGCTAGACTATATGAGGGCATAGAACGCAACGTGGCAGACGCGGGAGTATACCAGCACTTAAAACACATTGCTACTCGCCGGTTGTTTTTTCCACAAGAAATTTTAGAAATAAGAAGTACTATATATGCACCTCTTATTTTTAATGGCTACCTATTACACTTTTACCTACTTATTTAAACCAAATGCTCTCTAGCTAAATACTCTAGAGACTGCATTTCTTGCAAACGGCTTATACAGCGCTTAAATTCAAAGTTTAAGTTACCTTGGGTATAAAGTTCGGTAATAGGTTTTTCAGCCGATATAATTAAAGTTACATGGCGCTCGTAAAATTCATCCACTAAAGCAATAAAGCGTCTAGCGGCATCATCATTAGTTTGCCCAAGCTGTTTTACGTTAGAAATAATCACCGTATTATATAAGCGACTAATCTCCATGTAATCAACCTGACTACGCGCTGTTTCGCATAATTCACTAAACTCAAACATCACCACGCATTTAGCTACTTTTCGCGTTTTGATTAAACGACCTTCTATCTCTATCGGCTCATCTAATTGTCCAGGCTCTGACGATAGCTTATCGAAGTATTCAAATAGGTTTTTATCCGCTTCTTTATCTAACGGACTATGAAAAATTTCGGCTTGCTCTAAGGTACGCAACCGATAATCAATACCTGAGTCTACATTAACTATTTCTGTATTGAGCTTAACCAGTTCTATAGCAGGGACAAAGCGGGCACGCTGCAAGCCATTTCTGTAAAGCTCATCAGGCACTATATTAGATGTAGCAACAAGTACTATACCCCGTGCAAATAGCGCTTCCATTAAGCCACCTAGCAACATAGCATCGGTAATGTCTTGAACAAAAAACTCATCAAAACAAATTATGTCTGTTTCTGCTTTGAAAGTGTCGGCTATTTTTTCTAATGGATTAGCCGTATTGTTTAGTTTTTTAAGCTCATTATGCACTCGGTGCATAAATCGATGAAAGTGCACGCGCATTTTACGTGTGCCCGGTAGTGATTCGTAAAAAGTGTCAACTAAATAAGTTTTACCACGCCCTACTCCACCCCAAAAGTACAAACCTTTTATAGGCGCAGGTTCATCTTTACTAAATAACTTAGCAAAAAAACCTTTTTGTTTTGGCTTTGCCTGAGTTAGGTCATCGTATAGACGTTGTAAATGGCGCACAGCATTTTCTTGTGCTGCGTCGTGTACAAAGTCATCTCGCTTTAAGTCTTGTTGGTATGTTTGCCAAGGAGTCATATCTATTTACAGTTAAAACACAGTTTAATTTGCAAAGCATATTAACACGCATCATAACTCGGGGTATATTACACTTAGTATGATTTATAATTGAATCGGCATTCGTTAGTTATTTTCCCAAAGGGGTAGTTTTTATGGGCACAGTTATGTGGGTAGGTTTAATTGTTATTGCTGCTGTTGTAGCATTTTTTATTGGCGCATTTGTTACTAAAAAACAATTCAAACAAGATGAATTAAAAGAGCAGGCAGAGCAAGCTGAAAACGCGTTAGAGCAGTATCGTCAAGATGTCGCTGATCATTTAGCGAATACTGGCAAGCTCGTAAATAAAATGAAAGAAAACTATGACCAACTGCTTAGTCACGTTGAAGAAACAAACCAACTTCTTTTAGAAGATAGAAATAAAGCACCAGCAGAACCTTATTTTTCTAAAGAAACAACAGAACAACTACAAGCGTCTTTAAAAGAACGTCGTTCAGATCGTTCTTCAGCCGCAGCGCAACCAGCTGATTATGTATCGGGTGAATCAGGTTTATTTGCTGGTCAAAATAAAGTTTCAGAACATTCTAAAGTATCTTGATGAACTTTTTTTAGACCCCATAGTCTTTAGATATAACAGCTTTGTTGTTTTATCTTAATAAACCAAAAAGGGCTGCTTTTAAAGTAGCCCTTTTTGTTTTTGCTTTATCTTAAGTGGAGTTACCCCTGACTATGAAAATGAAATTATCACTTATCAGCGCAGCTATTCTATCTACAAGCTTATTAATGAGCCCTGTAGCGTCTTATGCAAAAATGCCAATTGCAGTAAATGGTCAACAACTACCCACTCTTGCCCCCATGCTAGAGAAAATATCTCCTGGTGTTGTAAGTATCCAAGTTTCAGGCTCTAAAGAAGTACGCCGCCGTGCAGATCCTCTCGAATATTTTTTTGGACAGCAACAGCCTCGCAGTCAAAAACGCCAATTTAGTGGATTAGGTTCTGGGGTCATTATTGATGCTGATGAGGGCTATGTAGTGACTAATAACCACGTAATCCAAGACGCCGAAAAAATGGTAGTTACTCTCGAAGATGGCCGTGAATTTGAAGCTACTAAAATTGGTACTGACACAGAATCAGACATCGCTCTTTTACAAATAGACGCTGATGACTTAACTGAAATCAAACTCGCTAACTCAGATAATTTACGAGTGGGTGACTTTGCTGTCGCTATTGGTAACCCATTTGGTCTTAGCCACACAGTTACATCAGGTATTGTTAGTGCTCTTGGTCGAAGTGGTTTAAACATTGAGGGCTACGAAGATTTCATTCAAACCGACGCAGCCATTAACCAAGGTAATTCTGGCGGTGCCTTAGTTAACCTCAATGGTGAGTTGATTGGTATTAATACCGCTATTTTAGGTGCTTCTGGCGGCAACGTGGGTATTGGTTTTGCGATTCCATCTAACATGATGAAAAATCTAGTCGATCAAATTATTGAACATGGTGAAGTACGTCGAGGCTCGTTAGGCATTTCTGGTCGTCCACTTGATGCTGGACTTGCAAAAGCACAGCAACTTGATGTCAAACAAGGTGCTTATGTAATGCAAGTAATGGACGACACTGCCGCAAGTAAGGCTGGAATTGAAGCTGGTGACGTTATCGTTAGCATAAACGGTGGCGACATTAGTGGCTTTCATGAACTACGTAGTAAAATTGCTACGCTAGGTGAAGGCCGTGAGATAAAACTAGGCATTTACCGCGATGGTAAAATTAAAACAGTGAAAGTAACTCTTGATGGTGCATCAGGTGTTACAGCGACCGGTGAAGAGCTGCATCCTGCATTCCAAGGTGCGACACTTGAAAATGTACAAAAAAACAGTAATAAAGGTGTTGAGGTTACTTCTGTAGATCCTCGCTCACCGTCTGCCCGTGTTGGCCTTGAAGAAGGCGATATTATTATGCAAGTGAATCGTCAACGAGTTGAAACGATTCGCGACATGAATAAAATCATCGACAGTACAAAAGGTAATATAGTACTTGGCGTGCAACGTGGTCGTGAGTCTATATTTATTTTAATTCAGTAATAAATAGCACTATTAATGTAATAAAAATAACAGTGGCACTTGCCGCTGTTATTTTTTTTATGTCATCATAAAGAGATTGCTCACTTACATAATAAGAAAATCGTGCTGAAACTAATAAAATTTATTCTTCCCCCTTTATTTGCAGGCCTAAGTATTGCTTTTTTAGTGGTTTTTTTCAGCCCTAATATGCGAGCTGCTTTACTTCCAAATGTTCCCCTACCAAGCGCAATGAGTTCGAGTCACCTGAGTTTTTCTGATGCAGTTAAACGAGCAGCTCCTTCTGTGGTTACTATTTTTTCAGAAAGTATTTCCAAAGAACCTCGTTATAAAAGAAAAAACACGGTACAAGAGCTAGGCTCTGGCGTCATCATGTCGCAAGACGGTTACATTCTTACCAACTACCATGTTGTTAATAATGCAGATCAAATTATGGTTATTCTAACCGATGGCAGACGCTTTTTTGATGTACAGCTAATTGGTTTTGATACTATTACTGATCTAGCCTTACTTAAAATCAATGCAGATCACCTCCCGGTAATTCCTGTAAATGATAGCTATGTATCCAATGTAGGCGATGTTGTACTTGCCATAGGTAACCCGCTTAATTTAGGCCAAACAATCACGCAAGGCATTATTAGCGCAACGGGTAAGCAAAAAATTACAGACAGTCCGTACAATAACTTATTGCAAATGGATGCGGCTATTAATGTGGGCAACTCTGGCGGCGCATTAGTTAACTCCAATGGTGATTTAGTCGGCATTACTTCTGCGCAGTTTAAAACGCGTGAGAACTTGAATATTCAAGGAATATTCTTTGCGGTTCCTTACTCACTTGCTAAAAAAGTAATGGGTAAGCTCATTCGTCATGGTCGTGTTGTGCGCGGCTATTTAGGCTTTGAAGGCACAGCAGTAGATAGTACCGGCAAGGAAGTAAACGACAGTCTGACCCCTGTTACTGGCATGCGTATTACTAATTTAGACCCTTTGGGACCAGCATGGCAAGCGGGTATTGAAGAGCAAGATATTGTTATTAAAATTGCAGGGCTTTCGGTAGCAAATCCACAAAAAGTGCTGGAAGAAATAGGTAATACAGAACCAGGTAAAGAAATAGAATTTGAGCTTTACCGGAATGGTAAAATAGAAAAAATCATGGTGGTGGTAGCTGAGCTTGAAACAAAGCTTTAATAAAAAATAATACCAACTTCCATAAATCGTCAATAAAAAGGTCGGATAGCAATTTGCGTATCCGACCTTTTTAAAATAGCTTAGCTAGTTAAATATCTACTTAACTACTTCGACGTTTAATATTTGCACCCAACGCACTTAGCTTATCTTCAATGCGCTGATAACCTCTATCAACGTGATAAATACGGTCAACAACCGTTTCACCCTGTGCCACTATACCCGTTAAGATTAAGCTAGCTGAAGCGCGTAGGTCGGTTGCCATCACTTGCGCGCCCGTTAGGCTCTCAGTCTCACCACAAATTGCGGTATGCCCTTCTAAACGAATATTAGCGCCCATACGCTGCAACTCAGGTACATGCATAAAACGGTTTTCAAAAATTGTTTCCGTAATCGTTGCACTACCATTTGCTACTACATTTAATGCTGTAAACTGAGCTTGCATATCCGTAGGAAAACCTGGGTGTGGAGCTGTTTTAATATTCACGGCTCTCAGTTCTCGGCCGCGCATATCAAGATAAATACTGTCGTTATGCACTTCTAGATGTGCATTTGTTGCGCGTAACTTTTCAATCACAGGCTCAAGAGAATGAAAGTCAGTGTTTTTACAAAGTACTTCACCGCCTGCCATTGCTGCAGCGACTAAAAATGTACCTGTTTCTATTCTGTCTGGTAAAATGCTGTGCTCGCATCCTGCTAAACGCTCAACGCCTTCAACTTCAATGCGGCTAGTGCCTGCACCCGTAATTTTAGCGCCCATAGCAATTAAGCAGTTAGCTAAATCAATTATTTCGGGCTCGCGTGCAGCATTATCAAGTATGGTTTTACCATCAGCGAGGGCTGCTGCCATCAATAGATTTTCGGTAGCGCCTACGCTTACCATTTCCATAAAGATTTCAGCGCCTTTTAAGCGACCGTTTACCTTGGCATTAATATAACCATTTTCAACGTTTATTTGTGCGCCCATGCGCTCCAAACCTTGAATATGTATATCAACAGGGCGAGCACCAATAGCACACCCACCAGGTAAAGACACTTGAGCTTCACCAAAACGAGCAACTAAAGGGCCTAATGCAAGTACTGAAGCACGCATTTGCTTAACTAAGTCGTATGGCGCTAATGTTTTATTAACCGTTGCGCCGTCAATCACTAGCGTATCGCCGTGCCAATTAACATCAGCGCCTAGAGTTTTTAATAAGGCTTCAGTGGTCACTATATCGCGAAGGCGCGGTACATTAGTAAATGTACTTTTTCCATCAGCTAATAATGAAGCAAACAAAATAGGAAGTGCGGCATTTTTAGCGCCAGAAATAGTCACTTCACCAGCAAGTGAAGTACCACCTTGAATTACAAATTGATCCATTAAGAGGCCCTATTTATTGCGGTAAAATAAATTTTTGTTCACGCTTCCACTCTACAGGAGTAAATGCACGAATAGATACTGCGTGAATTGTGCCATCTGAAATTGTATTCATTAATGGGCCATAAACTAGCTGCTGCTTTTTAACTTGGCTTAAACCGTCAAAGCATTCACCTACTGCAACAACTTCATAATGACTACCATTGGCTTTTACATGTACTTCAGCTAATTGAAGTTCTTCGCGTAATAATGTTTCGACTTGGCTAGTTTCCATAACTCTCACTCAAATAGGGTTGTAACCTGACCCAATTGCATTAAATTTTGCAATTGCTCAGGTAGGTTTTGCAACTCAAGGCGAATGCCTTGCTGCTTTAATTCTGCAAAAGAGTGAATTAACCAAGCTAAGCCCGCTGTGTCAACCCTAGATACACCACTTAGGTCGAAATAGATGATTTTATGCTTGGTTAATAGCTTGTTGTTCAGAAGCTGTTCATCGCCAATTGAATTTCGAGTAAGCTCACCGTTTACTCGAAAATGTTGCCCATCAACTTGGCTTATTGCCAATTTAGTCATTCGAGTTACTGCCTCTAAACTGAACTGGTAGCTGACTCTTTTGCTCTAAAAGGTTACTTACATTATCAATACCTTGCTGACGCAAAATACCTTGTAGCTCACTTTGTTTTGCATCTAGTAAACTAATACCTTCAGCAATCATATCGTACGCGCGCCATTCACCGTCACGGTCTTCGCGTACTTTAAAATCGATTCTGATATCAGGTTTACCATCTTCAATAATTTTAGTTTTAACGACAACGACATCTTTGCCTTTAAATGCTTGTTCTGCACCAAACTCAACTTTCTGGTTTGTATATTGAGTGAATACACCTGCATAAGTAGCAACTAAATACTCTCTAAACACACCAATAAAGCGTTGAATTTCTTTAATTGCTTTGGCTTTTTCAGCTTCGTCGGTAATTGCACGTACTTTAGATACTTCACTACCTAGTACGCGAAGTGCTGCATATTTGTAGTCGATATAAGGCATTAATTCTTCTTCAACGATTACGCGAAGATGCTCTTGATTTTTAACAATTAATGGCTGATCTTTTTTAATACGTGCGAATGTATTATCGGCAACTTGGCGTACCATTTTATTTGGATCGATTAATTTCACATCTGCTGCACTTACGCTTTGAGTTAGCGTCATTGTGCCAATTGCTACAATAGCTAAAAACTTTTTCAACATAATAATTACTCACTACCTTGGTTGAATAAAAACTGCCCGATTAATTCTTCAAGTACAATAGCAGACTTAGTATCAGTGATTGAATCGCCATCACCTAGTGCTTTGCTTTCTATGCCAAATAAGTCGTCAATTGCTTCGTCTTGCTTGTTTTCAGTCACTGTTTCGCCTAAACAACGTTGCTTAGCAGAATCTGGAGAAATTACAGGGTGAATACCTAAGTACTGCTCACCTAAAATACCCGACGTTAAAATAGAAATTGAGCTTGTGTCTGAAAAACGACATAAGTACTGTGCATCAATAGTCATATTAACGACTGGTAAAAATTCTTGTGGGTGAACATAAATTGATTCAACACGCCCAATTACAACACCGCCTACTTTTACTGGTGCACGTGCTTTTAATGAGCCAATATTTTCAAACTTGGCATTAAGCGTATATGTTTCACCCGAGCCACTAATACCTGAATTGGCGACTTTAAGTGCTAGCATCGCAAAAGCTAAAATGCCAAGTGCTACAAAAAAACCAACTAAAATTTCTAATTTCCGTGAATTCATTATCTATACCCTATTAGCTGGTAAACATTACCGCTGTCAAAATAAAGTCAAAACCTAACACTGCTAATGACGAATGAACAACCGTTTCGGTGGTTGCTTTGCTGATCCCTTCTGAGGTCGGCACACAGTCATATCCTTTATAAAGCGCAATCCAGGTCACCACTATGGCAAATACAAAACTCTTAATAATACCGTTTAGTATGTCTTGCTGAAACGACACTTGTGATTGCATGATTGACCAAAAACTACCTGTATCAACCCCCAGCCAATCTACACCTACTAAATGAGCGCCTATGATTGCTACGGCTGAAAATATCAATGCAAGCAATGGCATGCTTATAAAACCCGCCCAAAAGCGTGGTGCAATAATACGTTTTAGCGGATCGATTGCCATCATCTCAAGTGATGAAAGTTGCTCTGTTGCTTTCATTAAGCCAATTTCAGCAGTCAATGCGCTACCTGCGCGTCCTGCAAATAGTAATGCAGTAACAACCGGGCCCAGTTCTCGCAATAAACTCAGTGCCACTAACGGCCCTAAGCTATCCTCAGCGCCATAACCAACTAATACGGTGTAACCTTGTAAAGCCAATACCATGCCGATAAACAAACCCGACACCATAATAATGAGTAACGATTGCGAACCCACCATATAAAGCTGGCGAACAAGTAACGGTGTGCCTTTTTTAAAATTAGGAACATGCACTAATGCACTAAACAGCATAAAAGCCGAACGGCCAAGAGCCGCAAAGCGTCCTAGCGTTTTATGCCCTAGCTTTTGAAATAAATCCAGCATTATGCTTTTTCTCCAAGTAGTTCGTCTGCATAAGCTTGAGCCGGAAAATGAAATGGTACTGGACCATCCGACAAGCCTTTTAAAAACTGTTGAACTAAAGGGGATTCATGATTACGCATTTCATCAGGAGTACCACAACCAATTACCCCTTGATCGGCGATAATTATAACGTGCTCGGCAATACTCATTACCTCCGTCACATCGTGCGTCACGATTAAAGACGATAAACCCAATACCTCATTAAGCGACTTAATTAGCTTAACCAATACGCCCATCGAAATAGGATCTTGTCCTGCAAATGGCTCATCGTACATGATTAGCTCTGGATCAAGTGCTATAGCGCGCGCAAGTGCAGCACGCCTTGCCATACCGCCGGACAACTCAGAGGGCATTAAATCTTTAGCGCCACGTAGCCCTACTGCTTGCAGCTTCATTAACACAACTAATCGGATAAGGTCTTCGCTTAGCTTTGTGTGCTCTCTTATAGGAAATGCGATATTGTCAAATACCGACATATCAGTAAACAACGCACCACTTTGAAAAAGCATACTCATTTTAGTACGTGCTTCGTATAACTCTTTACGAGACATTTTAGGAATGCTGCCACCTTCAAATAAAATATCACCTGAATCTGGTTTAAGCTGACCACCAATTAAACGCAACATAGTGGTTTTGCCAATTCCGCTTGGCCCCATGATCGCAGTAATTTTACCTTTAGGAACGCTAAAACTCATATTTTTATATATGATTCTATTGCCTCTCGAAAAGCTAACATCCTTGACTTCTACTATTGATTGCGACAAGTCGCTCTCCATAAAAATGTTCACTAGTGCACCTATTTTAAAGCTTTTTTGTCAAAGATGGAAAAAACAATTCGTAAGATTTTGTAATACACCCATGAAAAGGATTATAAGACTCGCTCAAAACAGCTTAACCCCGGCTTAAATTTTTAAATTAGCTGTTTAAAAGCAGCATTGTTACGTAGTTGACCTTACTCTTTTATTTATACTTTCATCTTGGCTTTTGTTACTATTCGCGCCATCCGTATTTTGTATAACTGGCTTAACACAATGGTTACCTCGTTTGTTATTTTAATTCTTGGTTTTGCAGCTCTTGTTTGGAGTGCAGACAGGTTTGTTTATGGCGCTGCGGCTCTTGCTAAAAACTTTGGTGTACCTACACTTATTGTTGGTTTAACCGTGGTAGCTATGGGCTCTTCAGCGCCCGAAATGATGGTTTCAGCCTCTGCTGCTTTAGCTAACAAAACCGACACAGCCGTTGGTAATGCTGTTGGCTCTAACATTACAAACATTTTACTTGTGTTAGGTATCACAGCTTTATTTCGCCCTCTTTCAGTTTCATCAAGTACATTAAAACGCGAAATGCCATTGGTAATGCTCGTGTCTTTAGTTACTTGGTATGTGTTCTCAGATAACTACTTTTCATTTAATGAAGGTGTTGCACTTTTGGTTGGCTTTATCGTATTCATCGGTGGGTTAATTATTGTATCTATGCGTGCAAAAAACCAAGATGATCCATTTGTGTCAGAAGCCTGCGACGACGTCCCTAACGATGTACCTACGAAAAAAGCGGTATTTTGGTTAGTTGTCGGCATGATACTCCTACCTGTTAGTTCTCATTTTTTAATAGGTTCGGCTGTCGATATTGCTAAATACTTCGGCTTAAGCGACTTAGTCATTGGCTTAACAATTATTGCCATCGGTACTAGTTTGCCTGAACTTGCCGCTTCGGTTGCAGGTGTACTTAAAAATGAAGATGATTTAGCACTAGGTAATATTGTTGGCTCAAACATATTTAATATTCTAGCGGTATTACCACTTGCCGGTATTATTAACCCTTCTGCCATTGATCCATCATTAGTAAGCCGAGACGTATTAATTATGATTGCTGCAACACTTGCTCTTATTATTATGTCATTGAACTTTAGAGGTACCCAACGTATCAATAGAGTAGAAGGCGGCTTATTGCTAATAGCGTTTTTGGGTTACCAAGGGTATATTTTTAGTCAAGTAGGGTAAATAATGGCAACGCTAAATTTTATTGAACAAGGCCTTCGCGTTTTAGATGTTGAGCGCCAAGCACTTAGTGACATTGCACAATATGTAGATGAAAATTTTCATAACGCGTGCCAATTAATGTACGACTGCGAAGGCCGTATTATTGTCATTGGTATGGGTAAATCAGGTCATATTGGCAATAAAATAGCGGCAACCCTTGCTAGTACTGGCAGTCCAGCATTTTTTGTTCACCCTGGTGAAGCAAGTCATGGTGATTTAGGTATGATCACTAAAAATGACGTGGTCATGCTTATTTCTAATTCAGGGGAGACCAGCGAAGTTTTAAATATCATTCCGGTTTTAAAACGACTTGGTGCCAAAATGATATCGATGACTGGCAATACGCAATCAACCATGGCGACCCTTGCTAATGTACATGTGTGTATTAAAGTAGAAAAAGAAGCCTGTTCATTGGGTCTAGCACCTACATCAAGTACCACTGCAACGCTTGCGATGGGCGATGCCATGGCAGTTGCATTATTAGAAGCTCGCGGGTTTACAGCTGATGACTTCGCGCTATCTCACCCAGGTGGTAGTTTAGGCAAGCGCTTATTACTTACTTTAAAAGATGTTATGCACAGCGGCGCAAATACACCTATTATTGATGTTTCACAAACAGTTAAAGATGCTCTAATAGAAATGTCAGCTAAAGGATTAGGTATGACAGCCATTGTTGATGAAAATCAGCAACTCGTAGGGTTATTTACCGATGGTGACTTACGTCGCATTTTAGAACAAAGAATTGATATTCATACAACACAAATAGATGTTGTTATGACTAAGTCATGCACTACAGCTACGCAAGATATTTTAGCCGCTGAAGCGCTCAATATTATGGAACGTAAACGTATAAATGGCCTAATCGTCGTCAATGAGAAAAACCAACCTATTGGCGCATTAAATATGCAAGACCTATTAAAAGCAGGAGTGTTATAAATGCAATTTGAAGAACTCTATCAACCGCTGAGCGATGATGCAAAAGCACGCGCTAAAAAAGTAAAACTACTTATATGCGATATTGATGGTGTATTTTCTGATGGCCGTATTTACCTTGGCAATCAAGGTGAAGAGCTAAAAGCATTTAATACAAAAGATGGTTTTGGCATTAAAGCACTTATAAACAGTGGCTTTGAAGTAGCTGTTATTACTGGTCGTCATTCACAGATAGTACAACAACGTATGAGCAGCTTAACCGTACAGCATATTTATCAAGGCCAAGAAAATAAGCTCATTGCCTATCAAGAATTAAAAGATAAACTCAACCTTAGCGATGAACAAATTGCTTATATTGGTGATGACGGTCCTGACATGCCTGTTATGGAGTTAGTAGGCTTTGCCGTTGCAGTAAATGATGCCCACCCACTTATTAAGCGTTTGTCACATTATGTAACGCAAATGCCTGGCGGTTTTGGTGCAGTGAGAGAACTCACCGATTTGCTCATGCTTGAAAATGGTAAAGCATTGACTACACAAGGCACTAGTTCATGAATGCAGCGCGCATAATATTAAGCGTTTTATTCATTAGCTGTATGGTTTGGCTTTGGTACCCTTATTTTACACAAACAAATATTGTGCCTCAGGCTGAGCCTGAAGTTGTTGCTAAGCCTGATTACATAGCTATTGAGCTCAAACAGACAGCCTATGATGAGCAAGGTAAAATTAGCCACAAAGTCACTGCGGCTAAAATGGAGCTATATCAACAATTAGGTTTTACGTTTTTTGAAAAACCTATTTTTACTTTATATAACGAAAAGCAAACGTGGCAAATAAATGCAGACGAAGCAACATTATACGAAGACAAACAATTAATTTTAGAAGGCAATGTGGTTGCCAAAAACTTAACCGATAACGCCATGATAGACAAAATCAATGCTGATAATATTCAGGTAGATATAAAACTATTAACAATGCGTTCGGAGCAACCCGTTATCATCACTGGACCCAATTTAAAAATCACTGGTAAAGGCCTAGAAGCCGACTTAAAAACCGAAGTGATAAAACTAATTAACCATACGCGAACCATATATTATGACCAATAAAATATTAAAATCACTTATTATTCCTACACTTATACTAGCGTTTAATAGTAGTGCTGCAGAGCAAAACACGCAACCGGCTGCAAATCAAATTTCAATAAGCGCCGATAAGCAAGAAGGCCAATTAAAAGCTAATGTCGGGATTTTTGAGAAAAACGTTGAAATTATTCACGGTAACCGCCGTATCACAGCCGACCGCTTAGAAGTACATAAACGCGATGAACTTGGTGATAATAAACAATTATTAATTGCTACAGGTAGCCCTGCGCACTTTGAAGAAAAGCAATCAGATGGCACGACTATGAGCGCCAGTGCTGACGAAGTACGTTATGATGTATCTAAGCGTTTTTTAACGCTTGTTGGTAATGCACAAGTATCGCAAGCGGGACAAAAAATAAATGCTAAAAGCATTACCTACGATATAGAGCAGCAGCTAATCAGTGCCGAAAAAGATGAAAACTCAACTGACCGCGTTCACACAATTTTAGTGCCAATCGAGACTAAAAAAAGTAAAAAAAGCGACAAAGGTCAACCATGAGCACATTAAAAGCAGAGCTATTAGCAAAGAGCTATAAAGGCCGTGAAGTTGTAAAAAACGTCGGCCTTGAAGTCAAAGCTGGCAGTATTGTTGGCTTACTTGGCCCTAACGGCGCAGGTAAAACCACCACGTTTTATATGATAGTAGGACTTGTACCTAGCGACAAAGGTAAAATATCGATAGACGATAACGATATTACTCTTTTACCTATGCATAGTCGTGCTAGATTAGGCATTGGCTACTTACCGCAAGAGTCTTCAATATTCAGAAAGCTGACTGTTTATCAAAACTTAATGGCCATTTTAGAAACGCGCAAAGAGTTAAATAAACAAGCTAGAGAAGACACTCTCGATAAATTATTAGATGAATTTAGCATACAACACATTCGTGATAGCCAAGGTATGGCGTTGTCGGGTGGCGAACGTCGTCGTGTGGAAATAGCACGTGCGCTGGCAGCAGATCCTAAATTTATATTACTGGATGAACCATTTGCAGGTGTTGACCCGATTTCGGTATTAGATATAAAGAAAATAATAGAACATCTTAAAAATCGTGGGATTGGTGTATTAATTACCGATCATAACGTAAGAGAAACCCTTGATGTTTGTGAAAAAGCCTACATTGTTTCTCATGGGGAGCTGATTGCATCAGGTACTCCAGAACACGTATTAAATGATAAAACAGTACGCGATGTTTACTTAGGCGAGCAATTTAGGCTGTAACATTTACGCCATGTCTTTAAGCATCTGCTAGTATTAATTATAACAACATAAAAGGATTGTTAGAGATACATGAGGCAATCACTACAGCTGCGCATGGGCCAGCAACTTACAATGACTCCACAGTTGCAACAAGCTATTCGTTTGTTGCAACTCAGTACATTGGATCTCCAGCAAGAAATACAAGAAGCTCTCGACAGCAACCCGCTATTAGAGGTTGAAGAAGCAGACTATTCAGAAGACGCTGCTGGTAAAAACGAGCAAAAAGCAGATACAGATGACATAACTGTTAGCGCATCTGCCGATGATGCTCCAAGCGAATACGAACAAGATAGTGGTGAAGCACTTGCAAAAGACACGCTAAGTGACGACATGGCTATGGATGTTAGTTGGGATGAGTACATGAGTGCCGCCCCAGCAGCATCATCGGGTCCGATGCCTGAAGACGAATCAATATACCAAGGCGCCTCTACTGAAACGCTCCATGAGTATTTAATGTGGCAGTTACAACTAACGCCATTTAGCCCTACAGACGAAGCGATTGCTATTGCTATTGTAGAAGCCGTCGATGATTCAGGTATTTTAACACTAAGCTGCGAAGAGATTTTAGAAAGCTTCAATCAAGAAAACGAAGATGATAACGAAGTCGAACTTGATGAAATTGAAGCTGTATTAAAACGCATCCAACTGTTTGATCCTGTTGGTATTGCTGCGCGTAGCCTACAAGAGTGTTTATGTATTCAGCTTAACCAGTTTGATAAAGAAACACCTTACATTAATGAAACAAAAATGATTTTAACCGAGCATATTGATTTATTAGCTGCTCGTGACTATCGTACATTAATGAAGAAAACTAAGCTCAAAGAAGAAGAGCTTAAAGAAGTAATGACATTAATACATACTCTAAGCCCTAAACCTGCAGATACTATTGTAAGAGAAGAATCTGAGTATGTTATTCCTGATGTGTCAGTTAAAAAAATTAAAGGCCGCTGGGTTGTTGAGTTAAACCCAGACAGCATGCCTAAAATTCGTGTTAATAGCCAATACGCGGCAATGTCTCGCACTGTAAAATCCAGTGGTGACAGCCAGTTTATTCGCTCGCATTTACAAGAAGCTAAATGGTTTATTAAAAGCTTAGAAAGTAGAAACGACACGCTATTAAAAGTAACAAATTGTATTGTTAAGCAACAACAAGGCTTTTTTGAACACGGTCCTGAAGCCATGAAACCAATGGTTTTAAATGATGTTGCTGAAATGGTAGAAATGCACGAATCAACAATTTCGCGCGTAACAACCCAAAAGTATATGCACACACCCCGTGGTATATTTGAGCTTAAATACTTTTTCTCAAGCCATGTAAGCACCGAAAACGGTGGTGAATGTTCATCTACAGCAATCCGTGCGCTTATCCGAAAATTAATCGCAGCAGAAAACTCAGCAAAACCATTGAGTGATAGCAAAATAGCGGATATATTGGCTGAGCAAGGAATTAAAGTAGCGAGACGTACAATCGCAAAATACCGCGAATCTCTGGCTATTCCACCGTCAAATCAACGTAAAAGTTTGATTTAAGACGCAAAAAAAGAGGGTAATGCTTATGCAACTAAACTTAACTGGTCGTCACGTAGAATTAACCGATTCACTAAGAGACTATATTAATACCAAATTTGCGAAGCTAGAAAGACACTCTGATCATATTAATAATGTTCATGTCATTCTCGATGTAGAAAAATTAAATCAAAAAGCAGAAGCCACCATACACGTAAGCGGTGCTGAGTTATTTGCCTCTACAGAACATCAAGATATGTATGCCGCCATTGACTCGTTGATCGACAAGCTCGATCGACAAGTAATTAAACACAAAGAGAAGCTTGCTCGACACTAATATGATGAAATTAAGCTCACTTATATGCCAGGACTGCAGCAAAGCTGCGGTCCTTTTTAATAGCAAAAAAAGAATTTTAGAGTTCATTAGCGAACTTGCTCACGACAAACTTCCGTATTTACCGCAACAAGATATTCTTAATGCTTTAATGAGCAGAGAAAAATTGGGTAGTACAGGTATAGGGCGTGGCATTGCCATTCCTCATGGAAGAATGAGCGGTGCAGAAGAGCCTTTGGCTTTAGTACTCGTTAGCGAAACTCCAATAAATTTTGATGCAATCGATAATCGCCCTGTTGATATTTTCGTCGCACTCATCGTACCAGATGGCGATAACCAGCAGCACTTAAAGACTCTAGCAACCATTGCTGATAAACTAAACAACAAAGATTTTTGTAAACAGTTACGCAGTGCAAAATCAGATACTGAGCTTTACCAAGTTATTGTCAATCAATCATAGTTTTATAAAGGGTGTTAAATGGAGTTAATTATCATAAGCGGCCGTTCTGGTTCTGGAAAGTCGGTTGCTTTACGCATTGTAGAAGATTTAGGTTATTATTGCGTAGATAATATTCCAGTTAACTTGCTTCCTTCATTAGTTCGCAGTGTGTCTGATAGCTACGATAAAATTGCTGTTAGCATTGATGTACGGAACATCCCTAAACAACAAGATGAATTTAACGATATTCTTGAATACTTGCCAGGCTTTGCAAACCCTACGTTATTTTATTTAGATAGCGACGATCAAACATTGATAAAACGTTTTTCTGAAACTCGTAGATTACACCCACTATCAATTGACTCGTTGCCTCTTGATTTAGCCATCAAAAAAGAAAAAGAATTACTTGATGTATTAATCACCCGCGCCGACTTTATGATAGACACGACTGATTTGAGTGTTCATCAACTCGCTGAATCTATTCGTGAAAAGATTTTAGGTAAAAAAGATAAACAACTGATTGTCACTTTTGAATCGTTTGGTTTTAAACACGGCATACCAAAAGAAGCAGATTACGTATTTGATGCACGCTTTTTACCAAATCCACATTGGGAACCTGAATTAAAACCTTTAAATGGGTTAGATCAACCCGTTAAAGATTATTTGGCCAATCACAGCATAGTGCAAAAATTCACATGGCAAATTCAAACATTTGTACAAACGTGGTTACCGCACTTAGAGCGAAATAACCGCAGTTATTTAACCATTGCCATTGGGTGTACAGGCGGGCAACATCGCTCTGTATATTTAGCGCAAACTATCGGTGAAAGTTTTGCAATGACACATCCCAATGTGAAAATTCGCCATCGCGAACAAGAAAAATAATATAGCTGAATAATCACCTGTTCAGCTTAGGTAGAGTAAGTTATGCATTGTGAAGACACTTTTTTAATAAAAAACAAATTAGGATTGCACGCCAGAGCAGCCACCGTGCTTGCCCAATTGGCAGTGCAGTTTGATGCGACAATTACATTATTTCAAGATGACAAAGAAGCCGCAGGCGATAGCGTACTTGCACTAATGTTACTTGAAAGTAGCCAAGGAAAAGAAGTAAAAGTTGTATGCAAAGGCCCCGATTCTGAGCAAGCTTTACATGCTGTTGGAGAATTAATAGCACAACGTTTTAATGAACAAGAATAAACAGTTATAAAAATAATGCTCGCATTACTAATGCCCCAATTAAAACAGATATATAAAATAAATACGGTTAGTGACGCCAGTTAACTCACCTCTCCCCATAAAGTAATATAAAAATTTATAAAGGACGCCAATGCCTGAAGCTTTTGAACAAGATTACCCACTACAGCAACTAAAACAGGTGACTAAGTCACTCAATAGTGGTCAATTTGTTCAAGTTAGGCGCATGCTCGCAAAAACAGCTCCTTGTGATACCGCATTATTACTAGAATCATCACCGCATAAAATTCGCCGACTCCTTTGGCAGTTGGTTGATCCTGATGTGCAAGGTGATGTTCTTGAAGAACTATCAGAAGATGTTCGTTTAGGCATTATTGCCCAAATGGAACCTAAGCACATTGCAGCCGCAACAGAAGATATGGGCCACGATGACTTAGGTGAAGTATTACGTAGTCTGCCGGACACCGTTTATAAAGACGTTGTTAGCGCGATGGACATTCAAGACCGTGAGCGTGCAACACAAGCACTTTCGTATCAAGAGCGTTCTGCTGGCGCGCTAATGAACACCGATACGGTGACCATCCGCCCTGACGTTACGCTTGATGTTGTACTTAGATATATTAGGCTACGCGGCGAGTTACCAGAAGGTACCGATGACTTGTACGTTGTTGATAAGCATAACTGCTTTATAGGCGCTTTATCGCTGAGTACATTATTAACTAACCCGCCAGAAAAAATTGTTCGTGATTTAATGGATGAAGATTGTGAATCCATTCCAATCTCTATGGATGAAAGTGAAGTCGCGCAATTATTTGAACGTCATAATTGGATATCGGCCCCCGTAGTCGATGATAACGATCAGCTCCTTGGCCGTGTCACTATCGATGACATCGTTGACGTAATCCGCGAAGATGCTGAGCATAGTTTATTGGGCTTAGCCGGCCTTGATGATGAAGAAGATACCTTTGCGCCAGTACTAAAAAGCTCTAAAAAACGCTCAGTTTGGTTAGGTGTCAACTTACTAACTGCACTTGCAGCTGCTTTTGTAGCTAGCTTTTTTGAAGGCACTTTAGATGTTTTACCTATTTTAGCTGTACTTAACGGTATTGTCCCTTCTATGGGCGGTGTTGCAGGTAGCCAATCATTAACGCTTGTTATTCGTGGTATTGCGGTAGGTCATATAAATCAAACTAACCAACGCTTTTTAATGATGAAAGAGCTTGCTATTGGCGCGTTAAACGGTGTTTTGTGGTCGTTGTTAATTGCAGGTGTTATTGCCCTATGGCAGTGGGACTTTATGCTTGGTGGCGTACTCGCCTTCGCTATGTTTATGAACTTAGTGGTGGCAGGTGTTGCTGGTGCGAGTATCCCTATTATTCTTAAAAGAATGAATATAGACCCAGCACTTGCAGGGAGTGTGGTGCTAACCACGGTGACAGATATTGTGGGTATATTCGCCTTTTTAGGTACTGCTACTTGGTTGCTGGTTTAAATTAGAAACTTTTGCAAATAACTAAAGTAAAAAACACTTAGGGTAAAGCTGCAACTATGACAACGGATACCAAAAATAAAAAAGACACACCTAAAAAAACGCCAAAACAAAAAGGCCTATCAATATTAAAAAGTGTGTTGATATATGGTCTCATATTTTTCGTAATTTATAACGCTGTAAATTGGTGGCGACAACCTGTTATGCCAGCAAATCCTCAATTACAATTAATAGATTATAAAGGGCAAAACATTGATTTAGCAGCAATGAGCCAAGATAAACCAACACTTGTCTATTTTTGGGGAACTTGGTGCCCTATTTGTAGTATTACCTCCCCTGCCATAAACAAACTCGCGAACGAGAATAACTACCCTGTAGTGAGCATCGCAATAAAATCAGGTTCGGATCAAAAAATACATGAGTATCTAAATGATCATGGCTACAGTTTTATCACTGTCAACGATCAACACGGTGAGATATTTGCCGATTGGCAAGGGCAAGTCACGCCATCTTATATAATCTTAAAAGATAATAAAATGACGCAAGGGCTAACAGGCATTCAGCCGTTATGGTCACTTAAATTACGTTTGTGGTTATCATCAACGTTTTAAGAAAAAACTAACTGCAAGTATATAGACACTAAATACGTGCTATCTCAAGAGGGGTTTCTAAAAGCTCGCTCTTTATCACCTACAATAATATAGATAATAAAGAGCAAGGTTTACTTAATTTACGCATGAAAAGGGTTTAAAAACCCTTAGCGTAATTAAACTAATCTACTAGGGCGTGTTGATCTTTGTGGATTGAAATTTGTTCAATCTAGGGGCGATTAAATCGCGGCGCGAGGTTTGTAACCTAGTGGGCTAAGTAAAAACCGAGCAACAAAGAGTTAATCGTCCCTAGAAAGAACCCAAAGGGCAGCGCATGTTTGGTATTTATGCTGCGTTATCGCCTATTCATGGGGAATAACCACACTACATAGGCTCCGCCTTGCCTAAAAACCAAACATACTGCTGCAAATTCACCCACCAAAGATCAACACGCCCTAGTTATTAATAGATTGAATCACTAACGTGTACTTTGACGATTACCGCCTACTTTTGGTTTAGTGTTTGCCTTTTTAAATTGGCTAAAACCGGTATGTCGCGTTAGTGCCGGACGTCCGCCTTTACTGCCACCTTTACCTGCTTTTTCATCACGCCCTTCTTCAGGCACTAAACAGTTAGGCCCTTTACCAATTAAATTAGCTTTACCCATTTTACGCAGTGCTTCACGTATCATCGGCCAACCTGCTGCATCATGGTAGCGTAAAATAGCTTTATGTAATCTACGTTGACGAGCACCTTTAGGTACTGGAACAACTTCTGTATTGTTTTTTATATTACGTAAAGAGTTCATTTCTGTGTGGTAAATAGTCGTCGCATTAGCCATCGGTGATGGGTAAAAATTTTGTACCTGATCAAGCTTAAAGTCGTTTGATTTAAGCCATAAAGCCATGTTTACCATGTCTTCATCTTTTGTCCCTGGGTGAGCAGATATAAAGTAAGGAATTAAATACTGCTTTTTACCGGCTTCTTTAGAGTACTTATCAAATAATTCTTTAAATTGATCGTACGCCCCCATACCTGGTTTCATCATTTTTGATAATGGACCATCCTCTGTATGCTCTGGCGCTATTTTTAAGTAGCCACCTACATGATGCGTTACTAATTCTTTAACGTAACGCGGGTCGCGTACAGCTAAGTCGTAACGAACACCAGAAGCAATCAATACCTTTTTGATACCCTTAACTTCACGTGCTTTTTTGTATAAGTCTATTGTTGGCGTATGATCTGTATCCATATGCTTACAAATTTCAGGATACACACATGATAAACGTCTACAGGTACTTTCTGCCTTTTTGCTCGTACAACGCAGTTTATACATATTTGCAGTTGGACCACCTAAATCAGAAATAACACCAGTAAAACCGGGTACTTTATCTCTAATCTGTTCAATTTCTTCAATAATTGATTCTTGCGAACGGCTTTGAATAATACGCCCTTCATGCTCCGTAATTGAGCAAAACGAACACCCACCAAAACAACCGCGCATAATATTAACTGACGTTTTTATCATGTCGTAAGCAGGAATTTTAGAGTCGCCGTAACTTGGGTGAGGAATACGCTGATACGGTAAACCAAACACAGCATCCATCTCATGTGTTTCTAATGGGTATGCTGGCGGGTTTACCCAAATAGAACGATCGCCGTGTCGCTGAAACAGTGCTCTTGCACAACCAGGATTTGTTTCTTGATGTAGAATACGCGAAGCGTGGGCGTATAAAGGTTTGTTAACACTTACTTGCTCATAAGCAGGTAACTTAACGTAGGTTTTTTCCCACGGTTTAGGTCGCGCAGGCTGAACCATAATTGGTTTTGCAGCTTCTGCCTTTAAGTCTATACCCGCTTGTTTAAATTCAGATTTACTACAGCCAACATCATCAGCGCCGTATGGATTTGGAATAGGGTCGATTTTACCAATTTTATCTATAGCGGTGGAGTCACTTCCACGCCAACCTGGTAAAGGTTCTTTTCTGATAACAGCCGTGCCGCGAATATCTTGAATAGTATCCATTGTTTCGCCTGCGGCAATACGGTGTGCAACTTCAACTAACGGACGCTCTGCGTTACCGTAAATTAAAATATCAGCTTTTGCATCAAACAAAATACTACGACGTACTTTTTCTTGCCAGTAATCATAATGAGCTATACGACGAAGACTCGCTTCAATACCGCCAATAACAATTGGGATACCTTTGTATGCTTCACGGCATTTTTGCGAGTAAATCATTACGGCGCGATCTGGACGTTTACCACCTACGTTATCTGGCGTGTAAGCATCATCGTGGCGCATACGCTTTTCAGCTGTATAGCGATTGATCATCGAATCCATGTTGCCAGCTGTTACACCAAAAAATAAATTCGGTCTGCCTAGTTCCATAAATGCATCTTTAGAGTCCCATGCTGGCTGGGCAATAATACCCACTCTAAAACCTTGCGCTTCAAGTACACGGCCAATTACCGCCATACCAAAACTAGGATGATCGACGTACGCGTCGCCACTAATTATTATTATGTCGCAGCTATCCCAGCCAAGTGCATCCATTTCTTCACGTGTAGTTGGTAAAAATGGCGCGGTGCCATAACATTCAGCCCAGTATTTAGGGTATGAAAATAAGGCGCGCTTAGCTTTGAGTGTGCTCATAATTGTGGCCGTAGAATAACAAAAGGCGCGAATTATACCCTACTAAATTGTTTATATATACAAAGTAGTCAAAGCATATCGCGCCTTAAATTCTAAATCGTTCATTAGCTTAAATAATAAGTTAACCTTTTTAGCGTTTATTTATAAATTCTATTAATTCATTTTCAGGCATGGGTTTAGCATACATAAAACCTTGTACTTCATCGCATCCTAAATCTTTTAAGAACTGGGCTTGCTCTTGTGTTTCGACCCCTTCAGCAATCGTTTTTAAGCCCAACTTAGCACCAAGTGATATAACTAAGGCAGCAATAGCGCCAGTGTCGTCATTTGGTAAATCTTTAATAAATGCACGATCTATTTTCAACCGATCCAAAGGTAAACTTTGAATGTAACTCAGCGACGAAAAACCAGTACCAAAGTCATCAATAGCAACTTCCATTCCGAGTTCTTTTAGCTCACTTAGCGTACTAATAACCGTTTCCAGCTCATCCATTACTACGCTCTCGGTGATTTCTAATTCTATGTTTTTTGGCTTAACACCATATTTTAACAATGTATTTTTAACAGTTTGCGCATAACCTTTTACTTTAAACTGTGGAACAGACACATTAACTGCAATACAAATTTCTGTGCCCATATTTTCTAGGCGCTTTTGCTGTTGGCAAGCTTGTTCTAATACCCACTGCCCTATATCAACAATTAAGCCCGCATCCTCTGCAAGTGGCACAAACACAGCCGGCGATATATACACGCCATCACTTGCCGGCCAGCGTAATAATGCCTCACATCCAATTAGCGATAAGTCATCTAGTGAAAGTTGAGGTTGGTACCATACCTCTAATTTATTTCGAGCAAAGTCATGACGTAACTGCCTAATAATCCCTATCCGCCAAGCCATCTTATCTTGCATATCAATATTGTAATAAACGCCTTCTTTATGCTTTGCTTTTTTAGCTTGGTCAAGTGCAATATAAGCAACTTTCAGTGTATCAATACCGCTACTTTGAAAGTCTTGTTGTTGGCATAAGCCCACTCTAAAATCGATAGGGAGTAAATGTTCTTCTGCGTAAAATGAAATACCTAATTGCTCATTCAACTTTTTTAAGTCAAATTCGTCTTGGCGAATAATAAAACCAAAAACATCAGCGCCAATACGTGATAGTAATTTAGCTGTTGGGTAATTTTCTCTTAACCTTTGCACAATGCCAATTAATACTTTATTGCCGACCTCTTGCCCTAAGCCGTTATTAATATCTGCAAAATTAACTACATCAAGTAATACAAATACATGATCGTTCACGTGTGGCTTTTGATAACTCACCACACGCTCAATAAAGTTAGTACGATTTGAAATACCAGTAAGCACATCTTTATAAGCAGCATCTCTTAACTTTACAAATAACCTTATGTTATCAAGTGCTACACTTACATTAGTTAAGAAAATTTCAGCAAATTGTAGCTGTGCTTGTAAGGGAATGTGGTCGCACTCTATATATAAAGCCGCTTTTCGATGCTTACTTTTTAATATAAATGTTGAACTTGAGTCTATGTGTTGGTGCTTCGACAAACCAAAACACGACTCAACTTGTTCAAATACTTTGCTATCAACATTAATTAATTTTTTACCAAAATAGCTTTCGTAATGCCCGCAACCACCTAAGACCTGAATAAAATCATCGCCATCTAACTTACTGCAAACAAGCCCTCTAGGTGAACATTTTAAAATAATACTCATGTGCTTGATGATTTCTTTGCATAATTGCTTAACATCAGTAAGTCCTAAAATAGACTTTGATGCTGAAACAATCGTGTTCATTGCATCACTTTGATATTCAAGCTGACATACCTGCTCGTATGAGCGAATAGCGGTTATAAGCGAAGTTACTAACTTAGAACGAGTCAGCTCTGTTTTCGTTTTATAGTCATTTATGTCGTATTCTCGTATTACTTTTTCTTCTGGTGTAATACCTGCTTGCCCTGTTCTTAAAATAATTCTTACATGTTGATTATTTAATTCGTCACGCACCCTTTTTACAACCTGCAAACCGGCATCGTCAGTTTCCATAACAACGTCTAAAAAAATAACCGAAATATTTTTATTTTTAGCTAGCACTTCTATTGCTTCTGCACCCGAATAAGCATCGTGAAATCGCAAGCCAGCCCCTAAAAACTCAACGCCAGACAAAGCTAATTTTGTTACAGAATGAATCTCAGGTTCGTCATCAACAATTAAAATATCCCAAAACTTAGTCTGCTCAACAACAGCATCGTCTTCAAAATCTTGTTCAAAAAATAAAAAATCGTTTTGATCTGACGACATTCGCTCTCCTAAGTAGCAATCAATAAATTATTTTTGGTTTATAATCTAATTCATACTATAGTCGATTAATAAAAAGTTGTTGTATTTCAACTTGAAAAACTAATAAAAGGTGTGCTTATTAAACCATTAAAAATATTAATCAAATGCGTACTGTTATTACTATTAGTATTGGCACTGGTAGGGCTAATACTGCCTCAAAGTTATAGTGTAAATAAAACAATCGAAATTAATGCCAATCTTAAAGTAATAAAGCCGCTTATCACCGACTTTAGCCAATGGCAAAAATGGTCTCCATGGGAAAAAGTAGACCCCAGCATACGTTTTACTTTGGGCGAACCCAGTTCTGGCCTAGGGGCTCATCAGTCTTGGAAAGGAAAATGGGGGTATGGTGAAATGATCATAACTTCGGTAAGCCAAAATAAAGTCAGCTTCAACATACTTTTAAATGCTGAGCATATTATTAGAGGCACTTTTAACCTTAGCGAGCAAAACGGTATAGTTACGTTAATATGTAATATTAAAGGTCAAACAACTGCTCCTTTAATATCTGGTTACACTGCAATTTTGAGCGAGTACGTACTCAGTAATACAGTTTCACTGGGTTTAAATAACCTTCAAACTGTTGCACAGCTTAGTGATCCACAAAGGATAATGCACAGTCATGACAGTCAAAACAGCACAGGCGAGAATTAATCTTGCCAACATCATCGAGTCCTTGCTTGGTTACCCTATAACAAAAGTAGGTAGTAACGGTGTACTACCTACTAACGAGCAAAGTTACGATATTAAGGGCAAAATTAAGCCGCTTTATCATATCAACAGTGAAAACTCTGTTTTAGCTCGCGCTCAAAAGCGCCAAGATTTATTACTCATTAAACAACAACAAAATATAGAATCAATTTTAGCAGTGGCTATGGGATTTTGCCCTGATGTAGCAAGTAGTAAACAGCCCGATGTTGATTGGGTAGAGCATTTTATAGCTCTGTGTGAAGATACTTCTAATGAATCAATGCAAATTTTATGGGCAAAAATTTTAACAGGAGAAACACTCAATCCTGGTACGTTTTCAATTAAAAGCCTACAAACTTTAAAGCATATGACACAGCGAGAAGCAGACTCTTTGCAAAAATGTGTGTCGCTCTCAGGCTATAACGAAAAAGACGACAGCCACTTTATATTACTCGGCTTTTACAAAAAACCATCGTTGTTTGATTTGCTACGAAAAGGCAATAAAGTATCTTTAAATTTAGGAAAAACGGGTATTAGCTTTCCTGATATTTTAACGCTCATGGATCTTAATTTACTGTATAGAAAAGAAATTGAATCTGCAGTGCTTAAAGCGGGGCAAGAACTTACCCTTTCATTTTTATCGCAAAAAGTAACGTTAAAAGCAAAGAGTAGTGATTTGGTATTAAGCTATTACAAATTTACTCAAACAGGTGATGAGCTATCTAAACTCATTAATTTCCCTGTCAATAAGGTCTATAAGCAGTTGATTAATAATGCGCTAGAGGGAGAGTTTGATTTAGCGTGGCACGCAATAAAATAATATGCCACGCTTTGTTTAATTAGAAAATACTAATTAAAAATGAACTTGAATACCCGCAAATGGGCCAGATGCATCAATATCAGTAGTAATATCATCTACATCATCAAGTTCTAATACCATAGAGCGGTAACCTGCTTTAACAGCAACATCTACTGCTAGGTTATCAATAAGTTCCCACGCTACGCCTACTTGGTAATCTTGTACTTTACTGTCGTCAATAGCCAAAAAGCTACCTTCAAAAAATACACTTAAACCAGTAAATGGTAAGCCAGCTTCGGCACGGCCGTATGCAAGAGGAACAAAACCAGAGAAGTCTTTGGTTTCAGTTTGAGAAAGCTCTTCTTCAGGATCATAGCTTACTGTAATTTCACCGTCGAACTGCTTAACATTTAAACCTAAGTCAATTGAGATTAAATCGTTATCAAAAATTTCATAATAAAGAATATAATCAATGTGCGACAAATCACTAACAGTATTTACTTTTCTGTTTGTATCGAAGGTACTGCCATTAAAGCTAAACGTATCACCAATAACCGCATCACCATTAAGCTCAAGCTCTGTATACTTTAATTTAATGTTTGGAACTAGTGGCACTGGGTGCTCAAGCGCTGCGTAATAACTTACAAATGTTTCATCCTCAAAATCAAAATCTTGAGATGATTTATCTTTATAAGAAAATTGACCATCGTTATCTGACTTCCACCCATCAACACCTACATATAAACCTAGTAGAGTGTCAGCTTGCGCTGCAGGTGCTAAACATGCCATTGAAAGGGCTGCTGCTAAACAATACTTTTTCATTTTTTATCCTTGAGCTAGTAGTTCGCTAAGTTCGATTAAAGCCGCATTGGCTCTAGAAATATAATTTGCCATAACTAAAGAGTGGTTAGCAACATAGCCAAAACCATTCCCGTTTAAAATAAGTGGGCTCCATACTGTTTCTTGAGTTGCCTCAAGTTCACGTATGATTTGTTGAACGCTTACACGTGCATTTTTCTTTTCAAGTACATCAGCAAAGTCGTACTCTATCGCTTGTAAAAAATGTAGTAACGCCCAAGTAGCACCGCGCGACTCGTAAAATACATCGTCAATTTCTAACCACGGTGTTCTTACTTGCTGCTGCAGTGGAGCAAGAGTTGCTTGTTTATTAGATGAATTACCCGCTAAATCGGTGTTCACTTTTTCTTGACCTACACTGGCACTTAAACGCTGGCTTAAACTACCTAAACGTTTTTCAGCTTCTTTAAGCCAACTACGTAAGTTATCTGCTCGTGCATAAAATTGACTATCACGCTCATGCTCGTTAGCAATTTGTCCACGATATACCATTAAGTAGTCAATACCTTTTTGGTACTCACCTTCAGCACTTGGCCATGCCCATGCTTCAGAGCTTATATTAAACTGTGGCTGCGCCTTTTTAAGTGCTTCATGTTCCGTAGACTGTGATTGCGAACGGCTAAAATCTTTTCGCATAGAAAGCGATAAATCACGTACCATTTCTAGTGCGCCATATTCCCACGCTGGCATATCATCCATAATAATACTTGGTGGTATTACATCATTTGATAAGTAGCCACCGGGTTTATCTAGTAAGGTATTTGCTACTGTAATTAATGTAGAAGTAGTTACATAACCCGTAACTATTTTTTCATTACGAAGCTGCGCTTGCTCTTTGGCGTTTGCAACAACATCAAAACGTGAAGGCTCAGTGCTCCAATAAACAGCAATTGCGTAAAATATGATAAGCAGTAAAACAACTATTCCTGCTATTTTTCCTTTGTGTTGCGACATGTGTACTCCTAGTGATGAGCGTGTTGAGTAGATGGTTTTGACTGCGTAGCTTGCGCTTCAAGCGACACGACTTGAGCATTAGTGAACAAGCGATTACCGTCACTAAAATATAGCGTGAGTTTGCGTTCTTGCCCTACTTTTAATGGCTCTTGTGGTTCAAATACCATTAAATGATAACCGCCAGGTTGAAAACTGACACTTTCGTGCGCTTTAATTTCAACTGATTCAACTTGTTGCATTTTCATCATGCCGTCTACATGTGAATGCTCGTGTATTTCAACACGCCCTAAGCCATCAATAGTTGCCTTAGTTAAAGTTGCTGCGGCTCCACTGTGATTTATTAGCGTTAAATAACCTACAGTTGAAGTACTGCCAGGTAAAAACTCTCTAATTTGCGCGTTAGTTACTTCGAGCACAGCCACATCAGAACCATGATCGTGCCCTGAGTGCGCCGCCAACGATGACGAAAAAAAACTAAATATTAATGCAGAAGCCATCGAAAAACATAGTTTCGTCATCATTCTTATCCTTATGAAAACTTTAAATTACAGGCTAAATTTAACATAGTTAACCTATAATAGTCAGTCAAATTAAGGATTAAGAGGCTACTTTTTTGTTATCGGCAACAAGCCAACACAACACTGCAACAAATAGTAACGGCCATGCAATCATTATAGATCCGAATAAAAGCGCTAAAACAGTCCCTGCTAATGCCACTACACCCGCACCAACTAATCCCATAGTAATTAAAGCCACTACAGCAACTACAGCAACAATTGCGGCCAAAGCACCTACAAGCTCGAGCCCAGCCCAGCTAATATCAGCAATCCATAACGGCAACTGCCAGGAATCAATCTGCACAAACGTTATTAAATCAGTAAACAGTAATAAATAGATAATTACACATACTGCCAAATCTTTCATAGTAATTCTCCTTATACCAACCAGCTTATATATGAGGTCTATTTAACGATAAGAAAATTGCGCTATAACTAGGCAAAAATTTTTATATCTACTTGTTCTAAATAAAAATTTTTAACAACGTTATAGAGTGATTTAATTCGTTAAATTGTTCAAATATTTATGCCTATTGGTATTAATACTCTTTATTTTCAAGGCAGCAATGCGCTATAAAATAACCAAGTGCAATTGCAAACGGAAAACTCAAAAACAACAAAATAGTAACTACGCGTGTTGCCCATACAGGAAAGTCCAATCTACGAGCTAAACCACTACAAACACCCGATATTTTTTTATTTAGAGTATCTTTATACCAACCTCGTTGACGATTAAAGCTGTTCATAGCAATCTCCTAAGCAGTTTGTTTTAAATTAGTATTTAAGTTCGCTTTTAAGCGAGCCAGTTCAGCATCAATTTTTTCATTTTTAACTAACGACTCAATTTGGGCACTCGTAGAGCTTGCTGTATCAGTCAGCTCATAAGCCTCTACTTGAGCTTCAATACCTTCAACACGCTGCTCTATTTGTTCAAAACGAGACAACGCATGAGCTACTTTATCGCTTTGTAGTTGCGTACTGATTCGCCCTCTAGCAATAGCAACATTATGACGCTGCATTAACTGAGCTTGCTTAGTTTTAGCCATAGCCATTTTTTGCTGCAGACGCTCACAATCAACCTTAATTTTTGCAATAGACTCTTGCAGTGTTTCTAGTTGAGTTTGCTTATTTTCAATACTTTCGTTAACGCGCTGCTTTTCAAGTAAGGCAGACTTAGCAAGGTCATCACTGCCCTTCTCAACCGCACGTTCTGCTTTAATTTGCCAAGCTGCTAATTCTGTTTTTTTAGTATCAATTTGGCGATTAATTATTTTCTCTTCACACAATAAAGCGGCTGCTGTACTACGGCACTCATTCAACGCATCTTGCATCTCGGTAAGCATCAAGTTTAAAAGTTTTTCTGGGTCTTCAGCTTTATCAAGCATAGCGACAATGTTTGATTGAATTACATCATTTACGCGGTTAAATATTCCCATGGTATTCTCCTGTTGATTTTTAATTAATTTCAACAAGGAGAATCCAAGAGTTGTGCCAAGTTCATCAAAACAAAAATAAAACATTTAAAATCATAGTGATAAACAACAAGCACTCTAGTTTTTAGTGACTTCCAGCTGAACAACATAGAGTGTAATTGGCCAATAAATTATGATTTTGACTAATTTTTAGGATCAAAAAAACCACTCGAAAGTTAACACCGATCAGTTAAGGTATTTTTGATCGGTTGACTGATCTTTTGGTTGCTTCACAATACCCTTATCATCTTTTGATTATGAGGGTATTTTTATGCTTAGTCATTGGTTACTTGATACGGATATATTCGCCACTCCTGACTCTTTATCTACATTTCAGAAACATATCCCTCTTGAGTGGATTTCTAATGTGCTCGAGCAGACCGATAAAGCAAGTATTCGCAAACGTAAGTTACCTGCTGAGCTTGTCGTCTGGCTTATCATTGCAATGGGTCTTTTTCGCGACCGCTCTATTAGTGACGTTGTTGAGAAGTTAGATTTAACACTCACTGATACCCTGGGCGATACGGTTGCTCCAAGTGCTATTCCTCAAGCGAGACAGCGCCTGAGTAGCGACCCCCTCCAAGCCTTATTTCACCTATGTGCAGCCCGTTGGACACAAGAAGAAGATGCTGATGATACGTGGTATGGACTCCGGTTATTTTCTGTTGATGGAACGCAATTTCGTGCACCTGATACACCTGCTCTTGCTGAGCACTTTCACTATATTAAGCACAGTAAAAACCGTCATACAGAATATCCTATTGTACGCCTATGCGCCTTAAGCTCCTTGCGTAGCCGGTTGATACACCACGTTGCCTTCGGGCCCAGTTATCAAGGTGAGGTGAACTACGCAAAGCAGTTATTTGGTCATGTAAGTGATAACAGTCTAACTATTTTTGACCGATGTTATCTCAGCGCTGAGCTACTGATTAATTGGCGTAAGCAACACCCACAGTCGCACTGGATGGTCCCGATTAAAAGCAACACGCAATACACCGTCATTGAATCTTACTCTGAGCATGACTTCAAAGTAGAGATGAGTGTATCTGCGCATGCCAGAAAACAAGACCCTTCGCTTCCTGAGTGCTGGCAGGCCAGACTGGTTCTTTATCCTGAGCCAATGGGGCCTGGAAAAATAAAAGGTCTGCTGTGCTCTTTGGATGATAAACAGGCTTTTGGTGCACAGGCCATTCTTGATGTCTATTTCGAGCGCTGGGAAATTGAAAATAGCTATGGAGAAATAAAACACCAGATGCTTGAGGATAGTATTCTTTTGCGTAGTCAGACTGTGGATGGAGTCAATCAAGAGCTATGGGGTATATTGCTAGCCTACAATTTAATTCGAGTAGA
>NZ_AUTR01000025.1:0-171841 GCF_000497875.1 Pseudoalteromonas sp. S8-8 | reverse complement strand
TAACGAGCCTGTAGATTAACTCGTTTTTAAATTTGTTTTTATTGATAAACAAACCATAGCTGAGTTCCTATTTTGGTTCAATTGATTACTATATTTTTATGCAGAATATAGAAGTGTTTGATATTGTTTTAATTGGCGTTTTGGAAGGGATTACGGGTGTTTGAGTGGCTTTAATTTAGGTTAAAAGGGCTTCCCCTTTTTAATGTATCGTATTTTTCAGCTTTTCTATATTATGAACAAGGCAATACAATTGCCATTGCGCATTTACTTTCGCTTGACCCCGTAAGGTCAATTTATTCATGCCTTTGTTCACTGTAATATTCCCGAACACCGGTTCAATACAGCCGAGCCGTTTGCTGTATTGTCGTCGTCCGATTGGGCTGTCTATTTTAACTTTCATCTTATCGACATAGCTCAGCTTTTTGCGCGATTCATTATTTATAAACTGCACTTGTCGTCCTCTTTCTATCGGTGGTTTTCGCATGCATTGCTGCTGTAGCGGGCATGTTTTACAGTCTTTTAAGTAACCACAGAATCGCGTGTATTGCTGGTTATGGCTGTTTACATTGACCCCGCTTCGCCACATGGCATTGCCTGCAGGGCAGCGGCATGTTTGCGTTGTCTCATCATAATGAAAATCGTCTGAGGTAAATAACCGAGGCTTGCCTTTGCTGCGTTTTAGTCGCCGTTTTTCTTGCTCTGTTTCGTATGTTTCGCTGTCTTTAAATAGCGGATTTCGTTTTCTAAATTGGTTATCCGCAATGTAGGTATCGAACCCACTTTGCGCCATAAACTCAAGATTTACTTCGCTGTTAAACCCACTGTCTGCGGTAAATTTGATGGTGTGTTTATCTGCCATTTTTTCTGTATTGAGTTTAGCAAGCTGCTGTTTTAATTGTGCAACGGCTGGCTGTAAAGTTTGTTGTTCGCCCACTGAGCCCCACGCTTGTGCTTGCAGGATGATTTGATGTTTATCATCGTTTATCGCGATGCCGTTGTAGCCTTGAATTGTCCCTTTTGAGGTCGTCATCTTCGCACTATCTGGGTCAGTGATATTACTTTTAACAGGCTTGCCTTTACTGCCTGTTTTCTCTTCGTGAGTGGCTAAAAACTCGGTGATTTTACCTGCACTTCTATCCAGCTTTTCTTTTTGTTTTAAGTCCTGAGTTATCAACTCTTCGCCCAGTCCATCTTGTGATTGGTGGCGTTCAATAATACGTTTGCTTGCGCGTTCTAGTTTTGCTTTTTTGCGGCTTAACTCATCGAATGTGCCGCTCCACTCTTTACTCGCATTGGACTTTAATTTACACCCATCAATGGCAAACATATTGCGGCCTATCAAGTCTTCCTCATCACATATCATCAGCACTTGCGTGAAAAGTGGCTCAATCTGTTCATGCATTTTAGCCACAAAACCCGCTATAGATGTGTAATGTGGCTGGATATCACCCGACACACTCATAAATAAAATGTTCGTCTCACACGCTTTAGCAATTCGACGGCTACTGATCAAACCATGTGCATAGCCCAGTAAAATAATCTTTAGCATTACCGAAGGTGGATACGCCGCCGCGCCCGTTTTGTCATTGTTGTACCACGCGTCAAATCCCGATAAATCGAGTTTATTTTCGACAATATAACAAAGGGCATACTCAAAAGTGCCAGGCAGAATTTGCTCAGCGAAATTGATAGGAATGAATTTATTTTGACAGGATAAGTCAGGCTTGTAGTTAGCCATAACAGTTTACCGTGGGTGAATAATATCTATTAGATCACAGCAAACAGATGGATTCAAGGTTAAAAAGCAACCAACCAAGAATAGTTGGATACGTTCCTAAAAAGAGTAATTCTACAGCCTCAACGCCTAATTAACAGGCAAATAATGGTTGGCTAAAATAAGCGACGAAGGAGCAAAAGCCAACTGTTATTTGTCCTTGTTTAATTTCTTGTGTACGCCCGACATGGGCATTGACTTATGAGGTGAAAGTCCTCTGTAGGAAGATCACCGTTTAAATAACATACTGTTATTAAACGATAACTACTAGCGAATGGCAAGGGCTAAATCGCGAGAGATAGTCTGGAGGAAGCCGCTAGCAAATCTGTGAGCTGATGAACAAAAACATCATATGAGGCGTAGGCTGGAGACGAGCTAGCACAAGATAGCGAAGTCATGTGATCTAACGGCCACCGTAAATGATGCAGTTGTGCAGAGAAAGTCGATGCTCCTTATCCGGGGAGATCTGATAAACACGCATACGCGCTAACGCTTGTAGCGTTACCAGTAGGGACTGGTTGTTCAACCCTTGGCGCTTTGGTTACTGCGACCTATAGCGAGCGAAATAGCAGTAAACAAGCGTTAGTTTAGACGCGCTTTATCGAGTAATCGCTAGAGTGATTTATCAGAAGTCAGCAGACGGCATAGTAGCCAAACGCCCATCGTAATGGAGGGGACACGGTGAAGGCCTGAACATCTTAACCAGAGGAGATACTACAATTGAACTTGAATTCACATAGATCACCGTGTTGTGATAGTGATGAACAGCGTTCTGCTGTGAATAATACCTCGAATGAATACAACCAAACAAATCATGACCTGATGGCAAGTGTACTGAGCAACCACAATATTGGCACAGCATGGCAACATGTTAAGCGAAATAAAGGGGCTGCGGGTGTCGATAATATGAGTATTGAGGAATTTAATGACTTCGCTAAGCTACATTGGTTAGGCATTAAACACCAATTACTTAACGGCACTTATCAACCATTGCCAGTGAAACGTGTGATGATACCCAAACCCGATGGCGGTGAGCGAATGCTTGGGATCCCCTCTGTTATCGACAGAGTGATCCAACAAGCCATTGCTCAAGTGATTAGCCCTTACTTTGAGCCTCAATTTTCACTACATAGTTATGGTTATCGCCCTCATAAAAGAGCCAGTCAAGCAGTGAGCCATGTTCAATACTGTGTTAAACAAGGTTGCAAAACAGCGGTCGATATTGACTTGTCTAAATTCTTTGATGAAGTAAACCATGACATGCTGATGAATCGTGTTGCTCGTAAAATCAAAGACAAAGCACTCATGCGCCTACTCGGTAAATATCTGCGAGCAGGGGTAGCAGAGCGCGAAACAGGTCTGTGGTTTGAGTCAACCAAAGGAGTCCCTCAAGGTGGGCCATTATCCCCTTTACTTTCCAACATTTTACTCGATGAATTAGATAAGAAGTTAACCTACAAACAGCTTAAGTTTGCACGTTATGCTGATGACATAATCATTTTAGTAAAAACGAAAAGCGAAGGGCTCATAATCCAACGGGACATTACTGCGTTTATCACTCAGCGATTAAAACTTAAAGTGAATGAATCGAAAAGTCGAGTCGGTCCAGTATCAGGCTCGAAATTTCTTGGGTTTACCTTCCGCTACGCTAAAGTGCAGATCCACGAACAGGCGCTAAAGAAATTTAAAGCAAATGTAAGAGAACTCACTAACCGCAACTGGGGGATCTCAATGACCCTACAGATTCATAAACTCACGCAGTATTTACGTGGCTGGGGACACTATTACCTAATAGCCAACGCTTATCAGTTAACGGTGGATTTAGATCATTGGATACGCCGTAGGATAAGAATGTGCTACTGGCGGCAATGGCGTAAACCACGCACGAAAGTACGCAGTTTAATAAAGCTGGGTGTTAGCGAACGACTCGCCATAGCCTGTGGTATCACCAGCAAAGGCCCTTGTCGAAGCTCGAAAACAAAAGGAATTAACATTGCATTAGGTAATGACTATTTAGCGTCACAAGGTTTAGTGTCATTGAGAGATATTTGGATCAATATTCATTACGGGAGATGAACCGCCCATTGCGGACCCGCATGATGGGTGGTGTGGGGGCTGGAGGTTAGAGACCTCCGGCTACCCGATTAGCACTACTTTAACCCGCAGCAGCTGATATGGATTTGAAACCATACTTTAACTTATCGGACATCTTGTAATCCTTAAGCGTTTTATTGACTAAGTTATGTGCATAATCTTTTGGTATATCATAATCAACTAAAGCATTCGCTATTTGATCAGGTGAATACTTACCTGATTCAATCATATCAATGATTTTTACAACTATTTTTTTATCAAAATCATAGCTATTCTTGGATTTATAACTTAACTCTGATTCAAGGCTCCTAACCCTATTAGATAAGCCTCGAGTGTGATTTAAAATCTCACCCAAAATATCTTGCTCTGATCGAGGGGGTACAATTTCTTCAGGTTGGTTATTAGCTACTGCCAAATCAAATTTTTCTTTGAATTGTGGCCAATATGTATCAAAAACTTGTTCTAATATGCGCTCATCTAAGGCATTAGAATCTAAACAATCATTTATTGTTCTAGCTAAAGCCCATACGCTACTTCTATCCGGTGTCGTGTGATTGAATTGCCCTAATGGATCTTGTAAATCCTCAGGATTTAAATCAATTAAAAATGTACAGACTCTATTAGTTGTAAGACCTTTGGCTAACGCACCTGTCTCGAATAAAATCCATGGTTTATTTTTGTTCTCTTGAGTCAAACAAACAACACCAACGGATACATCTTTTAATTTATCATTGATTTCAGAGAACCAAATTGCACCACGGTCTATATCTCTTGTCGAAATCCAAGGTTGAGAGGCTTGAATCACACACTTAAGCCAGTCACTCATTAATTCTGCAACAGCTTTACTTCTTTTACCTGACCAACTTACAAATATTTTCATTCTAAAATCCTTCTCCGAAATTTGATTGTATTGCTAACAATTTTGTCTACGACATTTGTCGTTTTATAAACCGACAAATGTCCATATATTACAGTGCATTTATCTTAACCATCAAATAAACACCTGTAAACAATTAGTTAACTGGAAATTATTTTTAATCAATGCACAAATGCACCGAAATGGTGGAGAGCAGTAATAAATGGTGGAGATCAGTAATATTGGACAAAACAACAAGTACTGTCTATATATACAGTTAAACTTTTACTAGAGATTCATATCATGAAATCACCTTTTTTAACTATGATATCCGAACAAATGTATCTAAAGCGTTATTCTAAAAGTACTATTAAAGCGTATTTATACTGGATAGCTTCGTTTATTTGATTTAATTCTATGAGGCACCCAACAACGATGGGAGATAATGAGGTCGAACTTTTTTTAGCTTTTTTAAACTCGTTTAGTCAACCAACAAAATGTTGCTCCTAACACTCAAACACAAGCCTTAAATGCGTTGAGCTTTTTATTTAAAGAAGTGATTAAAAAGCCACTCTCATTAGGTTTTATTAAGAGCAAATGAGCAACTAATTTCACAACAAAATGCCAACGCCGTTATCAGTCCTTTTCAAGATTATAAATCTCCCCGATTTAAAACAAAAAAGCATAACCCATAGAGCTATGCTTTTAATCAACCTTAATCCCGCTTGTTTTACAAACGAATGCCGCCGTCTATTTCTACCACGCGGCCGGTAAAAAAGTCGTTTTCGATAATGTATTGTGCAGTATGGGCAATTTCGTCGCTTTCGCCTAAGCGCCCTACTGGCGTTACTGCAAGCATACGTTGTTTGGCTTCGGGCTTCATGGCGTCGGTCATGGCGGTACTTATTACACCTGGTGCAATAGCGCCTACGCGTATACCAAATCGACCAAGTTCTTTAGCCCATGTGGTGGTAAGTGCCACTACGCCTGCTTTTGATGCCGCGTAATTTGTTTGACCTATGTTACCTGCGCGCGCTACGCTCGACATATTAACAATAACGCCGCCTTTGCCTGATTCAATCATGTGGCTTGCAGCTTCCCGCCCTGCTAAAAACACACCGGTCAGGTTTACATCAATCACGGATTGAAATTGCTCAAGAGACATTTTTTTTACCACTTTACCGTCTTTAGCCTTTATAAACATGCCGTCGCGTAAAATACCGGCGTTGTTTATAAGCACCCCAATGTAACCAAAATCGCTGTTAATGGTATTAAATACGTTTTCTACTTCGCTCTCATTTGTTACGTTTGCGGCATAACCTTTTATATTGCTAGTTACACCCTCAAGCTGCATTAATTGCATAAGTTGCTCGCATGCGTTGTTTAATAAGTCTTGTGCCATATCTATTAAAGCAATGTTTGCACCCATAAGTGCAAACTTTTGCGCCATTGCAAAGCCTAAACCTTGTGCGCCCCCAGTTATTACTACCGTGTTATTTTTAATTTCCACGCGTTGCTCCTACTTAGAAAACAGTTTAAAAATGGCACTAAAGTCATCACTACCAGCACCTTGGTGTTGTAGCATAGTGTATAAATTTTTAGCCATTGAACCCATAGGGGTTGATGAATTACTTTGCTGCGCGGCTTCCATGGCAAGTCCTAAATCTTTAGCCATTAAATCAACCATAAAGCCAGGTTTGTAATTGTTACTTGCAGGGGCTGTATCCATTACACCTGGGCAAGGGTTGTAAAGTTCAAGCGTCCAGTTACGGCCCGAACTTGCGGTCATAATGTCGCTAAGTACTTTAGGATCGAGGCCATTATTTATGCCCATTTGCAGTGCTTCACTGGTGCCTGCCATTAAAATACTGAGTAGCATGTTATTACATATTTTTGCTACCTGCCCTGCGCCAATATCGCCTGCATGAAATATGTTTTTACCCATATCACTCAGCACTGTATGTGCTTTATTAAACGCTGCTTTTTCGCCGCCTACAATAAAAGTAAGTGTGCCTGCGGTTGCGCCTGCAACGCCGCCCGATACCGGTGCATCTACAAAGCTTATGCCTTGTTTACCAAGTGCGCTGCCTACAATGCGTGCTGATTCTGCATCTATTGTTGAGCAATCAATTACTAATGTATTTTTGCTCAGCACGTTAATTAAACCGCTGTCGTCGTTATTACCCAAATACAGGGATTTAACATGTTTGCCCGCAGGTAACATGCTAATAAGTACGTCAGCATTGGTTGCGCACTGCTTTGCATCAACTGCGGCTTTTGCGCCTTTGCTTGCAAGTTCATTTACGACCGACTGGTTTAAATCGAACACACTCACAGTATGTCCAGCTTTGATTAAGTTAGCCGCCATTGGGCCGCCCATATTGCCTAAGCCGATAAAACCGATATTGAGTTTAGTCATCGTCTTTCCTTTATTTGTGTGTTGGTGTGTCTAAGCCATCGAGTGGATGGTTTTCGCCAAAGCGGTTAACAAAAAAGCTGTCTATTATTGTTTGTGGTACATCACATAATGTTTTGTATTGCCAATTAGGTGCGCCGTCTTTATCTATTAATAGCGCCCTTACACCTTCTTGAAACTCGCCTACTTCGCCAGCGCGAACCGACATACCCAGCTCCATTTTAAAACACGCTAATAAGTTTTTGCCTTTGCTTGTTTTTAATTGCTCACTAACAAGTGCACAACTTAGTGGGCATCCGTGTTTAAGTGATTTTTGAGCCCGTTGTAGCCACTTATCATCAGTGGTTAGCCCTAAAATATAATCAACTTGCTCCTGCAAGGTTGTAAATTCACCCAGCTTTTGAATCGTTTTGAGATTAGCTTTTACATTGCCTTTTGGCATACGCGCAGATTGGTTGTCTAAATCGGATAACAACTTAGTTAAACGCTCATGATTTAAGCTTGCGGTTTTGCCCCACTTTACAGTTAAAATTTGCTCAAGCATGGCATCATATTTAGTGCTGTCGATGAAGTGATCGGCAAGCGATACAAAACGCGCGTCGTCGCAGTTAATTGATGCCGACGTTAGCCCTAAAAATAGCCCCACACTTTGTGGCATTTTATGTAAAAAGTAACTGCCGCCTACATCAGGGTATAAACCTATGGTTTGCTCTGGCATGGCAATGCGTGATGTTTCGGTTACGACGCGATGACTAGCACCGGCCATTAGCCCTAAACCGCCGCCCATTACTATGCCGTTACCCCAAACAAGGATTGGTTTATCAAAGGTATGAATAAGGTAATCAAGCTTGTACTCAAGCGTAAAAAACTCTTCAACTAAACTTGTTGGTTTACCTTGCGCCATTGCATGATGAAGGCTTACAACATCGCCACCGGCGCAAAATGCTTTATCGCCTGCGCCTTTTAACAACACCATTGCAATAGCATCATCGTCTTGCCAAGCTCGCAATTGCGGTTCAAGTAACTTGATCATCTCAAAATTAAGTGCATTTAAGGCTTTTGGCGCGTTGAGTGTAATAAGCCCAATTAAACTGCCATTTTCTGCGGTTGCGGTTTCAAATACCACGGGCTCATCGGCGCTATTTAATAATATTAAAGTACTCATTAGCCGTTTACCCAGTTAGCGCGGCGTTTTTCTAAAAAGGCATTTACGCCTTCTTGTTGATCTTCGGTATCAAATAAACCAACAAATAACTCGCGCTCAAGAGGCAATACACTTGCCATTGGTTGATGGCGCCCTTTTTGAATCAATGTTTTACACGCAGCAACTGAGGTAGGGCTTTGATCGGCCACTTGGTTGGCCAGCTTTAATGCGGCCGCAAAGCTTTCACCCTGTGGTACTACTTCTTCTACTAAGCCAATTTGCAGAGCTTTATCAGCTTTTAAGCGCTCGCCGCATAAAATCATGCGTTTTGCCCAGCCTTCGCCAACTAGCCATGCTAAATTTTGTGTACCACCAGCACAGGGTAATAACCCTACTTTAGCTTCAGGCAATGCCATTTGTGCTTGCTCTTCCGCTATACGTATATCGCACGCAAGCGCCACCTCTAGCCCGCCGCCCATTGCATAGCCGTTTATGGCAGCAACCGACACGCCTCTAAAGTTAGTCAATGCTTCAAATGCTTCACCAAATACACGCGACATATCAGCGGCTACGCCTTTATCGCCACCAGCAAATACGTTTAGGTCGGCACCCGCGCTAAAAAACTTCTCGCCTTCACCAGTCAGTACTAATGCATAAATATTTTTATTATTATTAAGCTCATTAACGGTATTTTTTAAATCAACTAGGGTGTCTTTTGTCCAGGTATTTGCTGGCGGGTTAGACATCGTTAAAATAGCAACATGACCTTCGGTTGTAAGTTCAATACTCGGATTAGATTTAGATTCTGACATACATTGCTCCTTATAAAACGTCGCTTGCAGACTCAGCCAAAATACGGCGCGCAATAATTACACGCATAATTTCGTTAGTGCCCTCTAAAATTTGATGAACGCGTACATCACGTACATGGCGCTCAAGCGGGTATTCTTTTATGTAACCGTAACCACCATGAATTTGCAGTGCGTCGTTACACACGGTAAAGCCAACATCGGTAGCAAAGCGTTTAGCCATGGCGCAGTAAGTGGTTTTTTCAACGTCGTTATTATCAAGTTTAAATGCAGCAAGCCTTACCATTTGGCGCGCGGCTACAAGCTCGGTGTTCATATCGGCAATTTTAAATTGCAATGCTTGAAACGCAGCCAATGGTTTACCAAATTGTGTACGTTCTTTTAAATATTCACGGGCGGTATTAAGCGCCGCTTGCGCTGTACCAATTGAACATGTGGCAATGTTAATTCGGCCGCCATCAAGGCCTTGCATCGCAAATTTAAAGCCTTCGCCCTCTGCGCCTAATAAGTTATGCGCAGGAATGCGTACATCTTCAAAGCTAATTAGGCGTGTTGGTTGTGCGTTCCAACCCATTTTTTCCTCAGCTTTGCCATATTCCACGCCTTTTGCGTCGGCAGGGACTACAAATGCCGAAATACCCGCAGCGCCTTCGCAGCCTGTACGTGCCATTACCACTAATACTTCGGTTTCGCCCGCGCCCGATATAAACATTTTTGAGCCGTTAATAACGTACTCATCGCCCTCAAGCACGGCTTTTGTTTTAAGTGATGCGGCGTCTGAGCCCGAGCCTGGCTCTGTTAAACAGTAAGAGGCAAGTAACTCACCCATTACTAATTGCTCTACGTATTTGTCTTTAACTGCATCGGTGCCAAAGCTTGCTACCATCCAGGTAGCCATATTATGAATGGTTAACATGGCCGTTGTTGCGGTACAGCCCATAGCAAGCTGCTCAAAAATAATGCTCGAATCTAAACGAGATAAACCAAGGCCGCCTGCTTCCTCTGGCGTGTATAAACCACAAAAACCAAGCTCGCCCGCTGCTTTAATCGTGTCTTTGGGGAAAATATGTTCGCGATCCCACTTTGCTGCATAGGGGGCAAGTTCTGACTCGGCAAATTGGCGTGCTGTTTGAGCAAAGGCTTGTTGATCTTCAGATAAGTTAAAGTCCATGGTAGACCTCTTTAATTGTGTTAGTTTTGTTGTTAGTGTTTCCCGTCACGGGAGTAGTTCGTGACGAGCGGCGAAGGCTTATGTGTGTGTTGTGTGTGAAGTAGCCTTCGCGCCCATCTTTATTATTAATTATTCTTTTATTTACTCATTTTTTAATTACGATTATTTTAAGTTAATGCTCATGTTTGGACCCGACGCAATGTCGTCTTCAAACCAACGTGAGGTAATCGTTTTAGTTTCTGTGTAAAAACGAATACCTTGTTTACCGTACGTGTGTGTATCGCCGTAAAACGAGCCTTTCCAACCAGTGAACGAAAAGAATGGAAGTGGCACCGGAATTGGCACATTAATACCTACTTGGCCTACTTCAATTTCGTGTTGGAATTTACGAGCCACTGCGCCGCTTGAGGTAAATAACGAGGTACCGTTACCGTAAGGGCTGTCGTTAATAAGTGCGATTGCTTCATCAAGCGTGTCTACAAACATACAGGCAAGCACAGGACCAAATATTTCTTCTTTGTATAAATCCATCTCTTTGGTTACATCAGTAAATAACGTTGGGCCAACCCAGTTACCTTGCTCATAACCTTCAACCGTAAAGTCAGAGCCATCAATTAAACAGGTAGCGCCTTGCTCTTTACCATCGGCAATGAGTGATAAAATACGTGCTTTTGCTGCTTTTGATGTTTGTGGACCGTATGCCGCATTAGCATCATCCCACACGCCTGGGCGTACATTTTCAAAGCCTGCTTTAATGTCATCTACCCACTGACTTGCTTGACCTACAAATACAGCAACCGAAATACCCATACAACGCTGACCAGCAGCACCTACCGATGCGCCTACTAGGTTGTTTACAACGTGCGATTTACTTGCATCTGGCATAATAACCATGTGGTTTTTAGCGCCAACACACGCTTGCACGCGTTTAAGATTTTGTGTGCCTTTAGAATAAATATAAGCACCTACACCACACGAGCCAACAAACGAAATTGCACGCACTGCTTTATCTTCTAGTAACCGGTCTACTTGTGGTTTTGTACCGTGAACAACTTGTAATACGCCTTTTGGTGCGCCGGCTTCAATAAATAGCTCTGCTAAACGCATTGGTGTAAGTGGATCTTGCTCAGACGGTTTTAAAATAAAGGTGTTACCACACACAATAGCCAGCGGGAACATCCAAAGTGGGATCATTGCAGGGAAGTTAAACGGGGTAACACCTGCACACACGCCAAGTGGCTGCATGTAAGAATACGTATCGATTTTACGCGCTACGTTTTCCATTGTTTCACCCATCATTAATGATGGTGCGTTAGCGGCTTGTTCTACTACTTCAATACCGCGCCAAACATCGCCTTTTGCATCTTCAAACGTTTTACCCAATTCGTGGCAAATAATGGTAGCAAGCTCATCATGGTGTTCTTTTAATAGCGCAGCGTACTTCATCATAATACGAGCACGTTCAGTAATGGGTACGTCTTTCCATGTTTTAAACGTCTCAGAGGCTGAGGCAATTGCCGCGTCCATTTCTGACTCGGTGGTGCATGGCACTTGTGCAAGTACTTCTTGAGTTGCTGGGTTTATAACATCGATAAGCTCTTTTGATGCTGATTGAATAAATTCGCCATTAATAAGTAGTGGTACTTGGTGCATGATTAAATCCTAGTGTGTGAGTTGTGTGTTCTCTTTTAAAATTGGTAGCGCCGCTTTGTTAGTATTATTAGTGCAGCGCTTTTATAGTTATTCGTATAACTTTCTTATAACTGCTTAATACCTAGTTAATACGCTTCTACGGCCATAGCAACCGCTTCACCGCCACCAATACATAAAGACGCAATGCCTTTTTTAAGGCCTCGGTTTTTAAGGGCATGAATAAGCGTTACTAAAATACGCGCGCCGCTTGCACCAATTGGGTGGCCAAGTGCACATGCACCGCCGTTAACGTTTACTTTGCTTTCATCAAGTTTTAACTCGTTAATAGCCAGCATGGTTACCATGGCAAATGCTTCGTTAATTTCCCAAAGGTCAACGTCGTTTACAGCCCAGCCTGCTTTTTCAAGCACGCTGCTTATTGCACCTACTGGCGCTACTGTAAATTCACTTGGTTTTTGAGAGTGAGTACTGTGCGCTACAATTTTACAAAGCGGTGTTAAACCCTGCTCTTTTGCTTTTGATTCGCTCATTAATATAAGCGCTGCGCCACCGTCTGAAATTGACGATGAATTAGCGGCTGTAATGGTGCCGTCTTTTTTAAAGGCTGCACGTAGGCTTGGAATTTTTTCTGGGCGGGCGTTACCTGGTTGCTCGTCAATCGAAACTGTTACATCGCCTTTGCGTGTTTGCATCGTATGCGGGGCAACTTCGTTATCAAAACTGCCATTTTGTATTGCTGCTTTTGCTTTACTTAATGAGCCTAATGCAAACGCATCCATTTGCTCACGACCAATGCCGTACTCGTCGGCGGTGTCTTGTGCAAAACAACCCATTGCTTTGTTGTCGTAAGCATCTTCAAGGCCGTCGCTCATCATGTGATCTTTTATTTCGCCGTGACCCATTCGCATACCGCCACGTGCTTTTGGAATAAAGTACGGTGCGTTTGTCATGCTTTCCATGCCACCGGCAATGGCAGATTGGATAGAGCCTGCTTTAATTAAATCGTTTGCAAGCATGGCGGCTTTTAAACCAGAGCCACATACTTTGTTAATTGTTGTAGCGCCAGTGCTAAGTGCAAGGCCTGCTTTTAACATTGCTTGGCGTGCGGGCGCTTGCCCAAGCCCTGCTGGTAATACACAGCCCATAATTACTTCATCTATTGCATCATTAGCTAAACCAGTTTGTGCAAGTGCACTGGCAATGGCGGTAGCGCCAAGCTCGGTAGACTGCGCATCACTTAACGCTCCCATAAAACCACCCATTGGGGTGCGTTTTGCTGCTACAATTACCACTGATTCTAAAGTCATAACTAACTCCGTTGTAATTTAATGCAAATAATTGTTAGTATATTTGCTCTATTAATTTAGTATTCATTTATTATTTAATACCTACACACAATACTAACGTTTACGCCAACGTCAACTAAAAACAGCTTAATTTTTAGTTTTATAAGTGTAAGCATTATTTTCCAGCTGTTAGGCCACACTGAGGAAATAAAATTAACCTACTGAAAATTAATAAAATAAGTTAACTCTTCGCGCCAACACTCCTTTATAAATAGTTTCAAAACACACCAAGCTTTACCTTTACGTAAACTTCACTTATATTGGAGCTATTCGAATGAGGTAAATACAATTATGAAACCAGATAATCAAACAAACTTTGCAAGCTCAGCCAAAATGCCGGCTAGTAATGAACAAACATTTAGCATTAGCGAACTCGCTAAAGAATTTGACATTACAACCCGCTCTATTCGCTTTTACGAAGATCAAGGGTTAATAACCCCAGAGCGTAATGGTCAAACACGTATTTATTCAAAACGCGACAAAGTGCGTTTAAAACTAATATTACGTGGTAAACGATTGGGCTTTACGCTTGCTGAAACAGGCCGTTTGTTTGAACTGTACGACGCTGATAAGTCGAGTGCTAAGCAGCTGGTTACCATGCTTGATTTAATAGCCGATAAAAAGTCTGACCTATCTCAACAAATGGACGACATTAAAGTTGTTCTTATGGAGTTGGTGACTGCCGAGCGCCGCTGCAGAGACACACTGAACAAAATAGACGAGTAGCCTATTTTAAGAATAACAACACACTGACGACACACAGGAATGAATCATGAGCACTATTTCACTATATAAAGAAATGAACTTTGGCCTTGGCGAAACCGCCGATATGATCCGCGACCACGTAAACAGTTTTGCGAGTCAGGAAATTGCCCCTCTTGCTGAAAAAACTGACTTAGATAACGCTTTTCCAAATCAACTTTGGGCTCAAATGGGCGAAATGGGCGTACTGGGTATGACCGTATCTGAAGAACTTGGCGGCGCTGGGTTAGGTTACTTAGAACATGTTATTGCTATGGAAGAAATTAGCCGTGCCAGTGCCTCTATAGGTTTAAGCTATGGAGCACATTCAAACCTGTGTGTTAATCAAATTAACCGTAACGGTACACAAGCTCAAAAAGAAAAATACTTACCAAAGCTTATTAGTGGCGAACACATTGGTGCCCTTGCAATGAGCGAGCCTAATGCAGGCTCTGACGTTGTATCGATGAAACTTAAAGCCGAAAAAAAAGGCGATAAGTACATTTTAAATGGCAACAAAATGTGGATCACCAATGGCCCCGATGCACACACACTAGTAATTTACGCTAAAACAGATTTAAACGCCGGCGCTAAAGGTATTACCGCGTTTATTGTTGAGAGCAACTTTCCTGGTTTTTCTACGGCGCAAAAGCTCGACAAACTGGGCATGCGTGGCTCAAACACCTGTGAGCTAGTATTTGAAAACTGTGAAGTACCCGAGGAAAACATTTTAGGTAACTTAAACGAAGGCGTTAAAGTACTTATGAGTGGCCTTGATTACGAACGCGTAGTGCTTGCAGCAGGCCCGCTTGGCATAATGCAAGCGTGTATGGATATAGTAGTACCGTACATTCATGAGCGTAAACAGTTTGACACTCCTATTGGTCAATTTCAGTTAATTCAGGGCAAAGTAGCCGACATGTATACACAAATGAATGCTGCGCGCTCATATGTGTATACGGTAGCTCGCTCTTGTGACCGTGGTGAAACAACCCGTAAAGATGCTGCCGGTGCCATTTTATATGCCGCAGAGCTTGCGACTAAGATGGCGCTTGATGCGATTCAAATTTTAGGCGGAAATGGCTACATAAACGAATACGCAACAGGCCGCCTGCTTCGTGATGCTAAATTATACGAAATTGGTGCAGGTACATCAGAAATACGCCGCATGCTTATTGGCCGCGAACTTTTCACTGAAAGCCGTTAAGGATTAAACCATGACGATTTTAAAATCGAGCGTTAATCCTCACGATCCAACGTTTGTTCAAAACCATAAAAACATGTCGGCGCTGGTGGATGATTTACGCAGTAAAGTAGCAACAATTAGCCAAGGCGGAGGCGCTGCATTAAAGGAGCGCCACGAAGGCCGTGGTAAATTATTTGTACGCGACCGTATAAGTACGTTAATTGACGAAGGCTCACCGTTTTTAGAAATATCGCAATTTGCTGCCTTTGGTGTGTACGAACAAGCAATACCGTGCGCCGGTGTTGTAGCCGGTATAGGCCGTGTTAAAGGCATTGAATGCATGATTATTGCAAACGATGCCACGGTTAAAGGCGGTACGTATTTTCCGCTTACCGTTAAAAAGCATTTACGCGCACAAGACATCGCAGAGCGCTGCCACTTACCGTGTATTTATCTTGTAGATTCGGGCGGTGCAAACCTGCCTGAGCAAGACGATGTATTTCCGGACAAGTTGCATTTTGGTCGTATTTTTTACAATCAAGCCCGTATGTCGGGTAAAGGAATTCCACAAATTGCCGTGGTAATGGGGTTATGTACCGCAGGTGGTGCGTACGTACCTGCTATGGCCGATGAAAGCATTATTGTAAAAGATCAAGGCACTATATTTTTAGCAGGTCCGCCGCTTGTAAAAGCAGCAACAGGCGAAGAAGTAACAGCCGAAGAACTAGGCGGTGCCGATGTGCACTGTAAAGTGTCGGGTGTTGCCGATCACTACGCTGAAAACGATGCTCATGCGCTTTCTATTGCGCGCCAATGTATAGAACGTATTAACTTCACACGTCCGACCGCCCCTCTTCTAGAGGATGTAAAACCACCTCGTTATGATATTAACGAGCTTTACGGCATTGTAGGCACCGACCTTAAAAAGCCGTTTGATGTACGCGAAGTAATAGCGCGCACTGTAGATGACTCATCATTTGATGAATTTAAACGCTATTTTGGTGAAACGCTGGTCACCGGTTTTGCCAGTATTTATGGCAATCCTGTTGGCATAGTGGCTAATAACGGTATTTTATTTAGTGAGTCGGCGCAAAAAGGCGCGCACTTTATTCAGCTGTGTGCTCAGCGTAATATTCCTTTAGTTTTTTTACAAAATATTACCGGCTTTATGGTGGGTAAAAAATACGAAGCCGAAGGCATTGCAAAGCACGGCGCTAAAATGGTGATGGCGGTTTCGTGTGCTGATGTGCCTAAATTTACAGTACTTATTGGCGGCTCTTACGGCGCAGGTAACTACGGAATGTGTGGCCGTGCATTTGAACCAACCATGATGTGGATGTGGCCTAATGCCCGTATTTCGGTAATGGGCGGCGAGCAAGCAGCGGGTGTAATGGCCCAAGTTAAACAAGATGGTTTAGCACGCAAAGGTCAAAGCATGAGCGAGCAAGAAATCAGTGACTTTAAAAAGCCAATTATTGACCAGTACGAAGAGCAAGGTCATCCGTATTACGCCAGCGCACGCTTGTGGGATGACGGTATTATAGACCCTGCCGATACGCGTAATGTATTAGGGCTTGCGTTAACGGCTGCGAACAACGCACCAAAACGTGATTCGAAATTTGGCGTATTTAGAATGTAACCGGAGCGCAAAATGTCAGTAACACTACAAATAACAAAATCTAATGTGGCTGTACTTGTATTAAGCCGCCCAGAAAAAAGAAACGCATTTAACAGCGAAGTAATACATGAGCTGATTCAGTGTATTGAACATGCAAATACGCTTGATATTCGCGCTTTGGTTTTAAAAACAGAAGGTAAGCATTTTTCAGCCGGTGCCGATTTAGCCTGGATGAAGTCGATGGCTGATAACAGCTACGCAGATAACTTGGCTGATTCGATGCAATTGGCTAAATTAATGCAGGTGCTGGCAAACTCGCCCCACCCTACAATTTGCGCTGTGCAAGGTGCTGCTTTTGGTGGTGCACTGGGCTTAATTGCCTGTTGCGACATAGCCCTTAGTAAAGACGATGCGCAATTTTGTTTAAGCGAAGTAAAGCTTGGCCTTATTCCGGCTGTTATTAGCCCGTATGTCATTAAAGCGATTGGTGAACGCGCTGCTCGCAGGTACTTTTTAACGGCTGAAGTGTTTGATGCACATACTGCTAAGCAACTTGGTTTAATTCATCAAGTAACCGGTAATTTAGACTGTGCGCTCGATAATATGCTGCAAACACTGATTGATAACGGACCTGTTGCAGTAAAAGCCGCAAAAGCATTAATTAACGATGTAGCAAATAAACCAATAACCGATGAACTCATTGAGCTTACCGCAGAGCGTATTGCAAAAATTCGCGTATCTGAGGAAGGCCAAGAAGGGCTAACTGCTTTTTTTGATAAACGCCCACCCGCTTGGCAACTGTAGGATTGATTATGAACACACAACGATTACAAAAAATACTGATTGCCAATCGTGGAGAAATTGCGTGCCGAGTAATGCGCAGCGCAAAACAAATGGGCTTAACCACGGTCGCGGTTTATTCTGATGCAGACAAACATGCCCGGCACGTAAAAATGGCCGACGAGGCTTACCATATTGGTGCTGCGCCAAGTAAAGATTCGTATTTAGTAGCAGACAAAATTTTGCAAGTTGCCAAAGACTGCGGCGCTGATTGTATTCACCCGGGGTATGGTTTTTTATCTGAAAACAGCGAATTTGCTAAAGCCTGCGAAGCTAACAACATTGCTTTTGTAGGGCCACCAGCAAGTAGCATTGAAGCAATGGGGTCTAAAACCCGCGCTAAAGAAATAATGGCAGCTGCTAATGTGCCATTAGTACCTGGTTATTACGGCGATAAACAAGACCCTGCTTTTTTACAAAGTGAAGCTGAAAAAATTGGCTACCCTGTACTAATTAAAGCCGCCTTTGGCGGCGGCGGTAAGGGCATGCGTGTGGTTGAAAAAGCAAAAGACTTTATGAGCGCACTACAAGGTGCGCAACGTGAAGCTATTGCCGGTTTTGGTAACGATTTAGTATTGCTTGAGCGCTACGTAAACCAACCTCGCCATGTTGAAGTGCAAGTATTTGCAGATAACTACGGTAACTGTGTTTATTTAGGCGATCGTGATTGTTCTTTGCAACGTCGTCATCAAAAAGTAATTGAAGAAGCCCCTGCTCCCGGTTTATCTGACGAACTACGTAAAGAAATGGGCGAAGCGGCTGTACGTTGTGCACTGGCTATAAATTATAGAGGCGCAGGTACGGTTGAGTTTTTACTGTGTGGCGATGAATTTTTCTTTATGGAAATGAATACGCGCCTTCAAGTAGAACACCCAGTAACCGAAATGGTAACCGGTGTAGATTTAGTCAATTGGCAAATTAATATTGCGGGTGGGCAAACACTGCCACTGACACAAAGTGATATTCAATTGCAGGGTCATAGCTTTGAAGCGCGTATATACGCAGAAGATCCAGCTAACGACTTTATCCCGTGTTCGGGTACTATTGAAGCGTTACATACACCGCTTAACAGCGAATTTGTACGCATTGATACAGGCATTGCACAAGGCGACGAAATTAGCCCGTTTTACGATCCGATGATTGCAAAACTTATTGTGCACGACGACAATCGCGAACAAGCACTGAGCCGTTTACAACACGCTCTTGAGCAATTTCATTTAGCAGGTTTTAGCACTAACATTGGCTTTTTACATAACTTAGCAAGCCACCCTACCTTTAAACAAGGTGCGCCAAGTACACACTTTATTGCAGAGCAAGGCGACTCGTTAGTTGCGGTTGATAAATCGTTATTACAAGCAAGCCAACTTATTGGTGCTTTTGCATATTTAGAATCGTTAACTAACACCCAAAATGCGCCAAACAGTGCAAGCCCGTGGCAACAACTAAGCGGTTTTACACTCAATGCTCCGCAAGCAATTAAAGTTCCTTTTGCTGATTTACAGCTAAGCGCTATAAAAACGTCAGCGGGCTATAGTATTACGCATAACGAGCACGTATTTAACCTACAAGGCACATTAAATAACAATCTTTGCAGTGTATTTATTAACGGCGAAAAACATACCGCGCATGTAAATACTGTTGGCAATAGTACCGTGAGCAATAGTACTGTTGGCAATATTGTCACTGTTATGAATAAAGCACTGCAAACTAAGCTTGAACTAGTTGATAAACATTATATTAGTTCGCACGAAAGCGAAGCTCTGCCACTTGCCGCGCCACTTAATGGCACGGTAGTTAAGCACTTAATCGAAATTGGTAGCACAATCACCAAAGGCGATGCGGTTGTTATTATCGAAGCCATGAAAATGGAATACACGCTTAACGCACCACACGACGGCATTTTAAAAAGCTATTGTTTTGGTGAAGGCGAATTAGTAACGCATGGTGCTCTGCTTGCTATAGTAGAAGATACAACAGAGGAAGGTGCATAATGAGTGCCTTTGCAAGTAAAGTACGTATTGTTGAAGTTGGCGCGCGAGACGGCCTACAAAACGAAAAAACAGTAAGCACAGCCGATAAAGTAGCGCTTATTAACGCTCTAAGCGCTGCAGGTTTAAAAAATATTGAAGCTGGCGCGTTTGTCTCCCCTAAATGGGTGCCACAAATGGCAGACTCAGCTGATGTAATATCAGCGCTAGATTTACCTGACGTAAATTTAAGTGCCCTTACACCTAACTTAAAAGGTGCACAAGCAGCGCATGCTGTTGGCATTAAAGAGTTTGCTATATTTACCGCTGCGAGTGAGTCGTTTTGTCAAAAAAACATAAACTGCTCAATAGATGAAAGTATTGAACGTTTTAGCGAAGTAATGGCGTTTGCTAAAGCGAATAATATTCGCGTACGTGGTTATGTAAGCTGTGTGCTAGGTTGCCCCTATGAGGGTGAGATTGACCCACAAGCAGTACTTAGTGTATCGCAAAAGCTGTTAGATTTAGGATGTTACGAAGTAAGTCTTGGCGATACCATTGGTGTTGGCACCGCTAAAAAAGTAACGCAATTAATCGAGTTACTTTTAACGCACATTGATAAAACCAAGCTGGCCGTGCATTTTCATGATACTTACGGTCAAGCGCTTACAAATATTTACGCAGCCTTAAGCCTAGGTATAGCAACGGTTGACGCGGCAGTTGCAGGCCTTGGTGGCTGTCCTTATGCTAAGGGTGCGTCAGGAAATGTTGCCACCGAAGATGTAGTTTACTTACTGCAAGGGCTTGGCATTGAACACGGAATTGATTTACAAAGGTTAAGTGACGCTGGCTGGGAGATAACCAAAGCACTTGGTAAGCAACCTGTGAGCAAAGTATCTGTGGCACTGCACACAAAATAACCTGAGCTCTGGATAATAAATCTATCTCGAGCAGCTATTTTCAGCACTAACTGCGTTGAATTTACTTGCAATAGGCCAGCTATTGACGCGTAAATTCGCCTTGTTTTCACTGAAAATCTCTGGCTAGAGAAAATAAATTTAAATATCACCCTGATTCATATGTTAGTAAATCTATTAACCAGAGTTCAGGTTAAATAGCTATCTTATGAAATGATGATTCACGATAGTTAACAACAAATAGCACACAATGAGGAGAGACTCATGGCCGGTTTTGATAAGGTAGTTTATAGCTACGAAGCTGCAATGGAAGGATTAAAAGACGGCGATACTATTATTGCCGGAGGTTTTGGTTTATGTGGTATTCCTGAAGGCTTAATTAAACAAATTAAGCGCATGCAAACAAAAAACTTAACTGTAGTATCTAATAACTGTGGTGTTGATGACTTTGGTTTAGGTATTTTATTACAAGACAAGCAAATTAAAAAAGTAATTGCCTCATACGTTGGCGAAAACGCCCTATTCGAGCAGCAGTTATTAAGTGGTGAAATTGACGTAGAGCTTACACCTCAAGGCACACTTGCTGAAAAAATGCGAGCTGGTGGCGCGGGTATACCTGCGTTTTACACCGCAACCGGTTACGGTACTCCTGTGGCTGAGGGTAAAGACGTAAAAGAATTTAATGGTCGCCCGTATATTTTAGAAGAATCTATAACAGGTGAATTTGCTATAGTAAAAGCATGGAAAGCCGATCGTTACGGTAATTTAGTGTTTAGACACACGGCAATGAACTTTAATCCAATGGCGGCAACGGCTGGCAAAATTACCGTTGCCGAAGTAGAAGAGATTGTAGAGCCGGGTGAGCTTGAGCCAAGCCAAATTCATACCCCAGGTATTTTTGTAAATCGCGTTATTAAAGGCAGCTTTGAAAAACGCATTGAACGTGTAACAACACGAGATTAAGCAGGAGCATAATTATGGCATTATCACGTGAACAAGTTGCAATGCGCGTTGCACAAGAACTACAAGATGGTTACTACGTTAATTTGGGCATAGGAATTCCGACACTCGTCGCAAACTATGTACCGGATGATATTGAAGTTATGTTACAGTCCGAAAATGGTCTTTTAGGCATGGGCCCGTACCCTACTAAAGCAGAGCTAGATGCCGATATGATAAACGCGGGTAAAGAAACCGTGACAGCAGCTAAAGGTGCAGCCATATTTAATAGTGCAGATAGTTTTGCCATGATACGGGGTGGTCATGTAGACTTAACTGTTCTGGGTGCATTTGAAGTTGACCAGAACGGCAACATCGCATCGTGGATGATCCCTAAAAAGCTGATTAAAGGCATGGGTGGCGCGATGGATTTAGTCGCTGGCGCGAAAAACATTATTGTTACTATGACCCATGCAAGTAAGCATGGTGACTCTAAACTATTAGAAGCCTGCTCTTTACCGCTTACTGGCGTTAATTGCGTTAAAAAAATAGTGACAGATTTAGCCGTACTAGAAGTTAAAGACGGCGCATTTCATTTATTAGAACGCGCTCCGGGCGTAACTGTTGATGAAATCATTAGTAAAACAGCAGGTAAATTACTTGTTGACGGTGAAGTACCAGAAATGGTTTTTTAGTAACTTTTAATAAGTTAACTTAAAATAACGCTTTACCCTGTACCGACCTCATTCCCAGTGCCAATGGCGCTGAGTTACCCAAAATCCCTCTCACGAGGGATTTTTTTTATCTTTTGCCATTATTTTTACCGTCATTCATACATCTGTAGTAAATTTTATCTATAATACAAATATAAATTAAATGTAAGCGCTTAGATTCTTTGCACTATTTTGTGGATAGTCTGCACCCTTTTTGTGAACTAGCGTTAAATTTATTTTTAACCTACTGATATTTAAATATTAAATAGTTGGTTCAAATTTTGCCTAAGTAAGGCGTCTCAATAAATTAAATAATTCTGGAAAACATGCAAACTCCTATTCGTGGCCTTCGCTCTTTTTGCTTTGCCGCAAGAAGCCTAAGTTTTAAGCATGCAGCTAATGAGCTGTACTTAACGCCGTCTGCGGTAAGCCATCAAATAAAACAACTTGAAGAACAACTTGGTATTGAACTTTTTCAACGTAAAACGCGTTCAATTAGCTTAACCACAGCGGGTAAAAACTTTTTTGATGCTGTGTCTCCTATCATCACAATGTTAGAGGGCACCATTAACGAGTTTAGTCAGATGCAGCAAAATACAAATTTGACAATTACGTTGCCTGAGTTTTTTGCCAGCGAGCTACTCATGCCTAAATTAAGTGAGTGGACGTCAGAGCACCCTAATATAAACCTGCAAATGGATACGCTTAAAACACGCAAAGAATTAACGCGCCATAGCGATTTATCTATTGTATTGTCCTCAGGTAAACCTACTGAAGGATTAGCGACTGAGTTGTTTAACCTTGAATATATTCCTGCATGTAATAAAAAATTGCTCGACCAATGGAGGGACGATCATCGTCAAGCGCTTAACCAAGTTCCGCTGATCCTCCACAAAGCTCGCCCTTGGGCATGGCACCAGTGGGCCGAAAAAGCGGGGATTGATGACTTTTCTCCTTCGCAGATTATTCAAATAGATAGCATGTTTGGTGTAGCGCGTGCAGCGCAGCAAGGCATGGGCATTGCGCTTATCCCACTGCCTATTAGTCAAAGCTGGTTAGATGAGCAATGGCTGTACAAATTATTCGAACAGCCTTTAACAACTAAAGATAAATACTATTTAGTACAGCACGAATCAAGCACGCCTAATCACCCGCTTGATTTATTTGCGAAGTGGGTTGTAAATACGTTTAGAAAAATCCAAGAATAATCCCCTATTAGACGAGTTCAGTAATACAACCCACCCTGTGTTTTATTACTGAACTCGTCTAATACCAACCTGCATAAATCTTTGATCAATTTAACGAATTAAATTGCACTATTACGTCGTTAAAAATTTTTTATTTAGAACAACTAGATACAAAAATTTTTGCCTAGTTCTAGCGTAATTTTCTTAACGTTAAATAGACCCCATATATAAGCAGATTGGTATAACTCCCTGCAAATTTGAATAATATTTTTTATTTAAATACATAAACTTAACGCCGAGCATTAGACTAAAGTCTATAGTTTAATTTTTTTCACTCATTGGTTTCATTTTTATCGTTTGTCGAAAATAAAGTTAAATATTAAAGTTACTTCATCAGCTCAAAACAACTTAGTTAATTTGTTTTTTAAGAGCAATAAATGCAACCTTTTGAGTTTTAGTAACTCAAACTTAGCAGTGAAAAGAATCTTATATTGTGTGTGTAAGATGTTGTCAGTGTGAAAAAGCGGTTCAAGTTAGGTGGTGACTTGGCTTGAACTGTTTTTATTCTTGGCTCAACCACATGATATGCATTACAAAGCTACTAAAGCGTAGCAAACCGAATCTTTATATTGTGTGTGAAGATGTTGTCAGTGTGAAAAGCGGTTCAAGTTAGGTGGTGACTTGGCTTGGACTGTTTTTATTCTTGGCTCAATCACATGATATGCATTACCAGGCTACTAAAGCGTAGCAAACAGAATCTTTATATTGTGTGTGAAGATGTTGTCAGTGTGAAAAAGCGGTTCAAGTTAGGTGGTGACTTGGCTTGAACTGTTTTTATTCTTGGCTCAAACCACATGATATGCATTACAAGGCTACGTAAGCGTAGTAAACAGAATCTTTATATTGTGTGTGAAGATGTTGTCAGTGTGAAAAGCGGTTCAAGTTAGGTGGTGACTTGGCTTGGACTGTTTTTATTATTAAGCACATACATAATATAGCTATATACAGATTAATACATTTTAAAAAGCCCCGTAAGTTATAACTTACGGGGCTTTTTTAGTTAATTTTTTATTTGATACTCTTTTTTTAATTTACTTATTTGCACTTTATGTGAAAGCAAAAATGTATCAAATTGCTTAACTACCTCAGGATAGTCAATCGACGATAATAAAAAGGCTTGTAAATCTGTCGGCAATTCGTTTTGAAAATAAACGGGTCGGGTTAATTTGAAATATTTAACAATATTATAGTTTAATACATCGTTAGATATGTAAATACACTCCACTCGCTCTTTTAAAAGCATCTCTATTAATTCCATTACGTTAGCGGTTTCAATTAGCTCAACGTTTTCGTTATTCATTAAAGGTTTAAAGCTTTGAGACGTAAACCCTCTCACCGTTGCAAAACTAACGCATTCATCAATAGTGATATTTTTATTTAAACTCGCAATACCCGTTTTAGTCACAACGGTTGGCTGCGAATAAATAATTTCATTTAAATCACCAAAGGAAGCTTTATAACTTGGTTTCCATTGAGGGTTATCTGGATATTTAAAATCAACATGATGGTGATCAATAAATTCTTTATAAAGACGATTAATTGGCAGCGTGTAAAACTCAAATTCAAAATCGTGCTGCTGTGCAAATAAAGTGAGTAACTCTTCACTGAAGCCATAATAGTCAGCACCATTTGTTCCACTACCATCAAAGTAAGGTAGATACTCTATATTCTCTACGCCGACGACATAGTGGGTTGCCGACTTAGCATCTGTAATAAAAATTAATAAAGCTAAAGGCAAATACATTAACTGCGTTGTTATTTTTATAAATTGATTCATTTACAACCTAAGTAATATTATTGATGTGTAGCTCAACGCTTTAATTTTAAAAAATTTGCAAAGAATATGATAAATCTATTTTATTTTATGCAAAAAAAAGCCTGATTAAAATCAGGCTTTACAAAGTAAAAGGTTTAGCTTTTATCTCTTGGTACAAAATCGAGTACTGTTGCGTTTATACAGTAGCGGTCTGTGCCTCTAGGGCCTTCTCCTGGGAATAAATGACCAAGATGAATACCTGTACTTTTAGAACGTAGCTCAATACGTGTTATTCCCCAACTGCTATCATCATGCTGCGTTACACTACTTTTTACTGGGTGCTTAAACGACAACCAACCAGTACCGGAGTTAAACCTATCGCTTGTATCAAATAGTGGCTCTCCACTTAATTTATCAACAAAAGTACCATCAGGTGTATTTTTAAACTCTTTGTACTCTTTACAATAAGGTCTATCTGTTCGTGCATCGAATGCAACTTTATAAGCATCACTGTTACCTAATTTAAAAGCGCCTAATGCTTTATAAAACTCTTCAGGTGTTGCATAGCCTTGACGGCCATATACCTCAACGCCATTTTCTAAAAACAAAATAGTCGGCGTTGCCCACGTGGCTGACTTAATAGTTAAATCATTAAGTTGGTCAGCATGGCGAAATGTCATAGGTATTGTGCCTTTGTAATCATTTGCGACTGCTTTTTTAAATTTGTCACAGTACGGGCAGTAATCACGAGAATCAAGTACCACTATTTGCTTACCTGCGATTAGAGCACTGTTGTCTGCTTTTTCCACGGGTGTTTTATTAAAAACAACACCGGTAGAGTGATCGGGACAATAGCCATTAGGGTTCTTTTCTAGATAATTTTGATGATATTCTTCTGCCGATACAAAACCTGCAAGTGGTTTAATAACCGTTTCGATTTTGCCGTAGCTCGCATCAGTTAAAAGCTGCTGATATTGCGATTTAACTTGCTCAGCTACTTTAGCTTGTGCATCAGTAGTCGTTAATACAATTGAACGATATTGCGTACCGATGTCGTTACCTTGGCGATTTTTTTGCGTAGGATCGTGACTTTCAAAATAGTTTTTTAAGAGATCTTCTGCTGAAATTATATTGCTGTTATACATAACTTGCACAACTTCAGCATAATTGTTCTCATCAAAACGACGAGACTGATCAGTAATATTTCTGTACGTTGCTTTAAACCCATTACCGTCAGCATAACCCGACTCAGCATCAATAACGCCATTAAGCGCTTCGTAGCGTTTTTCTGCTCCCCAAAAACAACCAGACCCCAGTACAATGGTTTCTACATGCATGGTGGCTTCTACATTACTGTGTTCTACCTTTTCCATAGATAAAGCAAAGCTGCCTGCGCTAAATATAATAGCAGCGCCTGATAAATATAATAAATGCTGGTGTTTCATAAAGTACCTCATAAACAAGTGCGTGCTAATTAAGACCTCCTTATCTTAATTTTCATTTCAACCTAATTACTTATTTAGTACGAAATGTATTAAGTTTTAGTCCTCAATAAGTTAAATACGATTAATTGAATATAAAAACACTCTTAAAGTAAGCTGGGTAAATAAACACTAAACATAACGACTTAGTCGCAATGGTGTAAATAAATTAATAAAACTGTGTTACGTTTAAATTATGTTGTACAAATAGGTTTATTTAATGAAGCCAGCTCCCCATATTTATGCATTAACAAACAGTAGTTTACTACTTGATGCATCGCATTTAGATGCTACAGATAGACTCTCTATTCAAAATAAAATTTGGGCTTTAACCAGCCACTGTAAATGCACTGCTGAATTTACCGATTTGGTGCCAGCCATGAACTCGCTCACTCTCTATCTAAAATCAGATAAACACTTAAATAAGTGGTTACAAGTACTACCTTCGCTGTGGAATGATATTAAAACGAGTACTTTTAAAGGGCAACATCACTTAATCGAAACCACCTACAAGGGTGAGGATATTAATTACGTGGCTCGTTATCACAATTTAAGCGCTGATGAGGTTATTAATATTCATAGTAAAACCAAATACCACGTTTTATTTTTAGGCTTTCAGCCCGGTTTTGCTTACCTACACGGCTTAGATGGGCAATTACATACACCAAGGCGTGATGAGCCACGCATTAAAGTTCCTAAAGGCTCTGTTGCGATAGGTGCTGCACAAACCGGAATTTACCCCGCAGATACCCCTGGCGGTTGGCACATAATAGGTCATACAGATACTGCTTTGTTTGATTCGACCTCTGAGCAGCCTTGTTTAATTCAACCAGGCGATACGCTTGAATTTGTTCCGCTAGTTAATAAAGGAGCAACTCATGATTAAAGTACTCAAAAGTGGTGTATTACTTACAATTCAAGATTTTGGCCGTGATGGCTACCGTCATTTAGGTGTAAGCAAAGCGGGTAGCTTAGACCCTTATGCACAAATAATTGCTAATAGATTACTTAACAATAGCGACAATGATGCCGTTTTAGAAATAACTGTTGGTTTGTGCGAGCTGGAATTCACCTGCGACACAGTAATTGCGCTTCATGGTGCAGATTTGCAAGCAACCCTTGATGGACAAGCAATTTACCCTGGTTGGACATACACAGTAAAAAACAAACAAGTACTGAGCTTTGCTACTGGTAGAGCTGGATTAAGAGCTTATTTAGCAGTGAAAGGCGGTATACAAAATACTGAAGTTATGGGCTCTAAATCTACAGATTTAAACGCATGTTTTGGTGGTATTGAAGGTAGAGCTCTCGCCACTGGTGATGAAATACCTATTACTCCTTATTATGGAGAGTTTATAAAAGTAGGCGCAATTGCTCCCGCCCAGCGCAAGCTTATACGACTGCACCCAAGTCCTCATGCTAATTTGTTAGGCGAGCCTTTACTTAACAACTTTGTATCTACCCCATTTAAAGTTAGTAGTAACAGCAACCGAATGGGCGTAAGGCTTGAGCATAAAAATAATTTGGCACATTCGCACTCTTTGCCATCACTAGGGGTGAGTCCTGGGAGTATTCAACTGCCACCGAATGGTGAACCTATCGTGCTACTTAACGATGGTCAAACAACCGGGGGCTATCCGCTTTTAGGGACTGTAATTGAAGCCGACTTACATCAATTTGCACAATTTAGACCTTTAGATACTGTTGAGTTTAAATATGTAACGTTTGAAGAAGCAGCAAAGGCGAAGCAGAAACTTGACGGGCACCTACATCAATTGAGCCTTGCACTTAAAAATAACCTATAAAATATTCTAGAATCAACACGCCCTAGATTTAAAAAATAGGTACCATGTAATAAAGGTTCAAATTCCGACGGCCGTTACCTTACTCGCCGTTAATATTATTTTAATGTATAGCTTGGTGTTTAATGACTAAATCAACTTCTACTATGCCGTGTGTATTAATAACTGGCTTTGCTCCTTTTGGTGGCGAAGCTATAAACCCTTCTTGGCAAGCAGTGCAAAAACTTGATGAAACTATCATCATGAAACACAAAATATGCACACTAGAACTTGCCTGTGAATTTAATACGTCTATCAGTCAGCTTATAAACGCCATTGAGTCGCACAATCCGGCGGTTGTTTTATGTATAGGCCAAGCTGGTGGGCGCAGCGAAATATCAATTGAGCGTATTGCAATAAACGTTGACGATGCACGCATTAAAGACAATGCAGGTAAGCAGCCTATCGATACACCAATAGAAAAAAATGGCCCTGATGCCTATTTTACAAACTTGCCAATAAAGCGCATGTTACAAGCATTGCACAACAGCAATATACCTGCTTCCATTTCCAATACAGCAGGTACTTATGTGTGTAATCACGTTATGTATGGTCTTATGCATTACATAAATGATCACTGCGCTGTAATGAAAGGTGGCTTTGTGCATATTCCTTATTTACCAAGCCAAGCTGTGCACCACAATGGCGCACCAAGCATGAGCGAAGAAACCGTTATTAATGCCCTGAGAGTTATGATTGCACAAGCTTTGAACAATAATAGCGACGTAAAAATAGCAGCAGGAACCACGCATTAACCACTTTGGTGCGATTACATCTAGCTTGGTGCATAAATTATTCTTAATTAATTGTAAAAGCTATGTGACTTGAGTAATTTTTTCTGATAAAACAAGGTTTCGCAGCACAGCAAATTGGCTCTGCTGCACACATAATAGGAATGAGGAGTTACTATGTGTTCAATTTTTGGGGTATTAGATATTAAATCTGATCCCACTCAATTGCGTACCCAAGCAATTGAAATGTCAAAGCTGCTTAGACACCGTGGCCCAGATTGGTCTGGTGTATATGCATCTGAAAAAGCTATTTTAGTGCATGAGCGTTTAGCTATTGTTGGTGTATCAAGCGGTGCACAGCCTTTATACAATCCTGAAAAAACAAATATTTTAGCGGTTAATGGCGAGATTTATAATCATAAAGAACTTGCAGCAGAGTTAGACGTTGATTTTACTTTTCAAACTCAATCAGACTGTGAAGTTATTTTAGCGCTGTATAAACAAAAAGGGCCTGACTTTTTAGATGATCTAAATGGCATTTTTGCATTTTGTTTATACGATGAAGAAAATGACGCTTACTTAATTGGCCGTGACCATATTGGTATTATCCCGCTTTACACCGGTCACGACGAGCACGGTAACTTTTACGTTGCTTCTGAGCTAAAAGCACTTTCTCCAATTTGTAAGCATATTGAAGAATTTCCACCAGGGCATTACCTGTACAGCAAAGATGGCAAAATGACGCCTTATTACAAACGTGATTGGGAAACATTTGATGCAGTTAAAGATAACAGCGCAGAAGCGCAAGACGTTAAAGATGCATTAGAAGCGGCCGTTAAACGCCAATTAATGTGTGACGTGCCTTACGGTGTATTACTTTCTGGTGGTTTAGACTCATCGGTTATCTCTGCTATTACCCAGCGCTTTGCTGCAAAACGTATTGAAGATAACGACGAAAGCGACGCATGGTGGCCTAAGCTGCATTCTTTTTCAGTAGGCCTTGAGGGCTCACCTGATTTAGCGGCTGCACAAAAAGTAGCTGACATGATTGGTACTATTCACCACCCTATCATTTTTACCATTCAAGAAGGTATTGATGCATTACGTGAAGTGATTTACCACATAGAAACCTACGACGTAACAACAATTCGTGCCTCTACACCTATGTACTTAATGGCTCGCCAAATTAAAGCTATGGGCATTAAAATGGTGTTATCTGGCGAAGGTGCTGATGAGCTATTTGGTGGTTATTTATACTTCCATAAAGCCCCTAACGCACAAGAGTTTCATGAAGAGCTAAACCGTAAAGTATCAAAACTGCATATGTTTGACTGTTTACGTGCTAATAAATCAATGGCGGCATGGGGCGTAGAAGCACGTGTACCGTTTCTTGATAAAGAATTTGTTGATGTTGCTATGCGTATCAACCCTGAAGCTAAAATGTGTAAAGATGGAAAAATTGAAAAACACATTTTACGTGAAGGCTTTGAAGGTTACTTACCTGATGAAGTGCTATGGCGTCAAAAAGAGCAATTTTCAGATGGTGTTGGTTACAGCTGGATTGATACGTTAAAAGAGTTTGTAAACGAGCAAGTAAGCGATCAAGAGCTTGCAAATGCAAAATTTAAATACCCTATTAATACACCAGATTCAAAAGAAGCTTACTACTACCGTACTATTTTTGAATCGCATTTCCCTGGTGATGCATCAGCTAAATGTGTACCGCATGGTAAATCGGTAGCGTGTTCGACTCCTGAAGCACTTGCATGGGACGCATCGTTCCAAAACAATGCTGATCCATCAGGTCGTGCTGCGGGCGTTCATAACGACGCATATGCAAGCAAAGGTTAATACTCTTTGTTTAGCAAAGCGTAAGCCTAAATGGCTTACGCTTTGCTTTATAGAGTTCACTTCCACCGAATCTGTTTTTTATAGCTCTGCAAATAACTTAAAAGGCTCAAGCGCTTTAATTGTTATTTATAAAAATGGGTTAACATCAAAAACAATGCAATATATTGCATCACAATCAATTCACCCAGCTACCGTATTTTTAAATCAAAATGAGATAACTAAACGCCATTGCAATATTCGCTGGTTTAACCAAACAAGTGAAATTAAACGCTGCGGACATGGCACTTTAGCGGCCGCTAATTTTTTAATAGGTTATTTGGGTTATTGCCCTGAAGTATTTACTTCAATGAGTAATGAGCGCTTTACTATAAGAGTAAAAAAACAACGCGCTCAGCTGTTACTAAAAAGCATAGAGCCTAAAAAAAGCGAGTTAGCTGAAGGTGAGTTACAAAGTGTGTTTTCAGTAGCAATAAAAGCAGCCTACACTACCGCTGATAAAAACGGTTATACGGTTGTGTTATTTAATAAAGAATTTAATAAAGAATTTAATAAGGAATTTAGTAAAGAATTCGATAAAGCAGTTGAAAAAGACGATTTAAAAAGCGTACACGTTGATTTTAAAGCTTTGTGTGCACTCCACAAAAATGCAGTAATTGCCCTTAGTATAAAAAATAAAGACAAGAAAAATGCCATAGCGCATTTTAGATACTTTGCACCCCAGTTTGGTGTTAATGAAGACAGTGCTACAGGCTCTGCGATATCTGTTATTGCCCCCCTTCTATTTAGACTGTACAGTTTAAATAAAGCCAAGCTTATACAACAATCAAATAATGGTGCATTGCTAAACTATGAGTTTAACAATGCTAAAGTTGTCATTTACTAAACATGACTTAAGTAACGTTTAAAGCGGTCTTAATAAGCACAGGGCAAAATAGTTACTATCGTCTTGCCATGTTTGCTCTAACTTTAAATTAGCTTGCGCTGCAAGCTGCTTAAACGACTCAAGCGTGTACTTGTGAGAGTTTTCCGTATGAATGCTTTCACCTTCTATAAAGTCTATTTGCTGATCATTTATAATCACGCTTTGAGTACAATTACTTACTAAATGCATTTCGATACGGCTATGTTGCTCGTTAAAGCGTGACTCGTGGCTGAAATTGTCTAAGTTAAATGTGCCATTTAACTCGTTATTAATACGTTGTAGTAAGTTTTTATTAAACGCGGCGGTTATACCTAACTTATCGTTATATGCATCAAGTAACACTTGGCGCTCTTTTACTAAATCAATGCCAATTAGCACATAGCCATTTAAACCACATAAGCGATGGAAATTATTCATAATTTCAATTGCTTTTACAGGTGCAAAATTACCAAGAGTAGACCCCGGAAAGTACACCAAATTAGTTTGACTGTCTAAAGCGGTGTCTTTGGTTAGCTGTTTGACCATTTGGCTATGTGTAAAGTCTCCTAATAATGGAGAAATTGCCAAATCTGGAAATAATGGTGACAAATGTGCAAGTGAATAACTGAGCATCTCCTCAGATATTTCAAACGGTACAAAGGTTTTAACGTTTGCCATATGCGCTAATAAATAGGCTACCTTTTTACCCGAGCCACAGCCGGGCTCTATAATAGAGAGGTTTTCAGGTAGCATTTGAGCAATCGACTTTGAGTGTTGCTCTAATATAGAAAGCTCAGTACGTGTAACATAATACTCTTGTAAGGTTGTTATTTGCTCAAATAATGCAGCACCTTTATCATCATAAAAATATTTACACGGAAGCGTTTTTTGTTGTTGAGTTAATCCGCTTATCACGTCGTTTAGAAATTCAGTGTCGGTTATGTTGCTTTGCTTAATCGCTGTTACTTGGCTCATACTATATCCTTAGCTAGTCTTATCCCGCTGCACATCCACGCTTGATGCGGGTAATAAAAATTTCGGTATGTTTGTCGTAAATGGTTTTGAGGGGTAAACACACACCCACCACGTAACACCATTTGGTTATTCATAAACTTACCATTGTATTCCCCTGCTACTCCTTCAATAGGCTTAAAACCGGGGTATGGTAAATATGCACTGTTCGTCCATTGCCAACACGAATCAGTTAACTGATTTATTTCAGTATCACTCTTTGCTTGCTGAGGTGTTAGGTAGTGATTATTAATCTCTGTTGAAGGTGTATTTTTAGCTGCATATTCCCATTCGAACTCTGTAGGCAAGCGAGCCTTTACAAAATTAGCATAGGCGCTGGCCTCAAAATAACTAACATGACAGATCGGGGCATTTAAATTGAGAAGCTCTAATCCATAGTGTGTAAACTCAAACCACTCGTTATCTATACAATGCCAATATAATGGTTGCGTTAGACTGTTGCTTTGTATATTTGCCCAACCGTCACTTAACCAATACTGTGGATTGCTGTATCCACCTGCATTTATAAAGTCTAAATATTCACCATTGGTGACCAACCTATTAGCAAAGTTAAATGAATGAATTAATACTTGGTGTTTGGGGCGCTCGTTATCATATGCAAATTCATCGTCGGCATTTGTACCTATATTAATAATGCCTTGCTCAAAATTTATAAAATTGAGAGGCTTAATATCTGCTGATTTGTTTTGGCTGTTTAAAGGCGATGTTTTATATTGCGGAAATAATGGATTTACTGAAAAGTTATATTTGATGTCCATAAGCATTAGTTCTTGATGCTGTTGCTCGTGGTGTAACCCAAGTTCAATAATATCTTTAATTTGTGGACTAACTTCAGTTTTAAGTAATTCAACCACACAGCTATCTACATGCTCTCTATAAGCTAAAACTTCATCTAAACTAGGTCTAGATAAACTACCTCGGTTTGCCCGTTTAAATTGCTCTCCAATCCCATTGTAGTAAGAATTAAAAAGCATTCGGTAGTGAGAGTTAAACACAGTGTACTGTTTACAGTAAACACTAAGTAAAAACGTTTCAAAAAACCACGTGGTGTGCGCTAAATGCCATTTGCCTGGGCTGGCATCTGCCATAGCTTGTAATTGGCAATCTTCTACAGTGAGTGGTTCAATAATAGCCAGGCTTTCGCCCCTAACGCTGCAAAAGCGTTTAACAAGTTCGTTTTGATTGGTATTGTTTAAAGCGCATTCACGCATAATAGTATTAATCCTTTGCCTATCTATTTATAAAATATAGCTTAGTGTTGTGTTAAATCATATTCATATTACAACTTGATTAAAGATGCTTATCAGCTTATAAATTTATACTAGCCCTAAAGGGAAATTTGCTCTTTGCAGCTCGTTTTTTAATTATTCTTACGTGCATGTAAGCATGCAGAATAACGCAGGAGCAGTTATCGAACCGTTAGGTTACAAACCTAGGATCGATTAAACAGCTCCTAAATTGAACAAATTTTAATCCTAAAAGATCAACAAGCCCTAGTATTTAAGCATTAATTAAGTTGCTTAAAAGTGATCTTTTTTTACTTAACTAAGTAAATTAATACTTTTAATAGCAAACTAAATTTTAACGTTCACTGAATTTATAATTTTAGGGCTTTTTAAATAAAAGAATCATTAATTTGGCTATATAAACAGCGTTTTAAATACAAATTCATTTACATTTAATATTTAACTCATACACTACTAGCTGTATGATCACTCTTCAAATTAGTTAGTCTTCAAATAATTACGGTATTACTTTTTACTTAATATTTAAAGGCTAATGTAATTCGATATGACGCCGAATTTATTTTGGCTTGTTAGGACAACTAAAGAGGTATTGCATGAAGGAAAATCATGACAAATATAGTATTGACAATACGGACTACACCGTAGGTCAGGACAACGTACAAAAGTGGGGTTTTGATATACACAACCCTGTTTTTGGAACTAGTGCGGGCCTGATTGTCATCTTTTTAATCGCCATACTTGTTACCGACCCACAAACTGCAAAAACAGCGCTTGATAGTATCAAGACCGATATTATTAATAATTTTGATGCCCTATTTATGTGGGCTGCTAACTTCTTTGTACTCTTTTGTTTAGCACTTATTGTTTCTCCTTACGGGAATATTCGCCTTGGTGGTGATGATGCTAAACCTTCTCACTCTCGAGTTTCATGGCTTGCTATGTTATTTGCTGCAGGTATGGGTATCGGCCTTATGTTTTGGGGCGTTGCTGAACCGGTTGCTTACTTTACTGGTTGGTACGAAACACCACTTAATGTAGCCGCTAATACACCAGAAGCTGCAAAATTAGCAATGGGCGCAACTATGTTCCATTGGGGTCTTCATCCTTGGGCTATTTACGCTGTTGTTGGTTTATCTCTTGCATTTTTTACGTATAACAAAGGTTTACCGCTTTCTATTCGTTCTATTTTTTATCCTATATTAGGTGATAGAGCATGGGGTTGGCCTGGTCATATCATTGATATCTTAGCTGTACTTGCTACGTTATTTGGCCTTGCAACATCTTTAGGTTTAGGTGCTCAACAAGCCTCTGCAGGTATTAACCATGTATTTGGTACAGAAGGTGGCATTGGCTCTCAAATTCTAGTTATTGCGGGTGTAACACTTTTAGCCATTGTTTCTGTGGTTCGCGGTATTGACGGTGGTGTGAAACTGCTAAGTAATGTAAACATGTTAATTGCTTTCTCATTATTATTGTTTGTTTGTTTAGTGGGCTTTGCTGTAGCAATGGGTAATGTACCGACTACCGTGATGGGCTATGTAGAAAACATTATTCCATTGAGTAATCCTCACGGCCGTGAAGACGAAACATGGATGCATGGCTGGACTGTATTTTACTGGGCTTGGTGGATTTCTTGGTCACCGTTCGTAGGTATGTTTATCGCGCGTGTATCACGTGGTCGTACAATTCGTGAGTTCTTAATTGCGGTATTACTCGTCCCTACTGCTGTTACCATTTTATGGATGTCTATATACGGCGGTATTGCTATTGATCAAGTAGTTAATGGTGTTGGTGCACTAGGCACTAATGGTTTAACTGATGTCCCTTTAGCTATGTTCCAGATGTTTGATGCATTACCTCTATCTAATATCTTATCATTTATTGCGATTATATTAGTGTTAGTATTTTTTATTACGTCATCTGACTCAGGCTCATTAGTCATTGATTCAATTACAGCTGGCGGTAAAATTGACGCACCGGTGCCACAACGTATATTTTGGGCAACGGTAGAGGGCGCAATTGCAGCGGCCTTACTTTGGATTGGTGGTACACAAGCAATCGAAGCACTACAAGCAGGTGCTGTTTCTACAGGCTTGCCATTTACTATTGTATTGTTGTTTATGTGTTTAAGCTTAGTTTTAGGTTTACGAACTGAGCCTCGCCCAGTTAAATAATACTTTTAGTAAGCAATACTTTTAATTAGTAACGAAAGCGCCGCAATTTTTGCGGCGCATTTTTATTTAACTATTTAAGGTTATACCCATTCGCTTAATAAAGTGATCTATTTTGTGGCAGGAAAAACTTCTCGATAGTAAGGCAAAATTTCTTTATTTAGTTGCTCTAAATGAGAAATTTTTAACGCAGCTAGCGTCAGGTTTAACCCTCAATATGATTAAAGTATTATTGCGTATTAGTATTATACCCACAACTCTGAGATTGGAGTATCTACACGGTAATGATGACTCAGTTGCGCTTGTAAAAGCTCAGCTGTGGCAAGTGCATCCGTTAACGCATTATGATTTTGGTACGCAGGTAGGGAATAACGCGCACGGCAATCTGTTAATCTGAGCGAGCCTAGTTTTGTATTAAATAATCGGCCTAATAAACCTTGCCTCTCTTTTAGTGCTCTTTTTTCTAGCTCCATTGTGTCAACAAGAGCAAACTCAATACCTTCTTTAAGCCTTAGTAATAACGCATTATTTAAAAAATGGCGTTCTATTGCGGCGTAATGTACCACGACAACTTTACCACTTAGCGCTTCAAGTAAAGGCTCAATAATTCGATTAAAGTCTGGGGCGTCATCGACCTCAGAGTGCGTTATTCTATGGATTAAAATAGACTCTTCATGCAGGTTACGTCTTGGTTGAACAACCCAATGCCGGCTGTGTTTGCAATAAATACGCTTTAAATTAAACGGCACTAAGCCAACACTCACAATATCGTCGTTTTGGCTATTTAAACCTGTTGTTTCAAAGTCCATTGCTACGAAAGGCACATCTTCTACAGCGGCTTTATCTTGATTATAAGCACCTGCATAAAAGTGTTTTAGAAGTTTATTTTCGGTGCTGTTGGCAAGCTCGTTATATCTAGCTTGCCAATCAACTGCTTTGTAATTACGCGGGTTCATAGGCTACTTCACACCTGAGTTTGCTGTGTAGCTAAATTTCAAATAGCTTTGTGCTTTTTCTAAAATAGCGAATGCCTCTTTCAAGTTTCGCTGTTCAAAAGGAGACAGTAAATGTGGGTCTAAGTCGTTATCAGGCTCTTCGCCCTTCTCTATTTGCCACGCTTGATGGCGAATTCGCATCATGGCAATATACTCAAGTGAATCACGTAAATCTTGCGCTTTACCCTGCGGTAATAGCTTAGCTTCAATAATGTCTTCTAATCGCTCAAACGAGTTTTGTTTACGCGAACCAATAGCTAATGCGTGTACACGTATAACATCAGAAAGTGGTGCAGTACCTCTTCGTTTTAAGTTCATTGAACGCTTATGTTGGCCGTTATGCTCCATAACAAAGCCTTTAAAAAAGCCAAGAGGTGGTGTCCTATTTCGAGCATTTGCCGCCATATTTGCTAGAAATATACGATTCACTTTACTTTGTTTCGCTATAAATATTTTAAGCTCGTCGGCCCACTTGGTTTTGCCCCATACACCGTCTAAATCAAAAAATATAGAGCTATTAAGCAGTGCTTGTGGTTTTGGCTGGGCTATCCAATCAGCAAATTGATCAAACCACTCTGAGCGAGTTTTACGCCATTTTTTAAACGACGCCATTATTTCTCCATCACAGTAGGTGTAACCACACTGCGCTAAGCCATCACACACAAAATCGGCAATACTTTGAAAATACGCGTTATGTTTTTCGTCATCGTAACTGTCATCTAAAATTAGTGCGTTATCTTGATCAGTTACAATAAGTTGCTCGTCGCGAGCCATTGAGCCCAGTGCAATAAAACAATAAGGAACGGGAGGTGGACCAAAATTTTCTTCAGCTAATACAAGTAATCTTTGTTTAAATGTACGTCCTATAACGGCCATGGCAGTACCAATCATGTGTGAATTTGCATCTTCATTAACCATACGGACAAATACATTGGGCAATTGGCGTGCATAATGGGCTAAATCCTCAATTGTTTGTTGAGCAAGTATGCCGCGTACAAGTAATAAGCTGCTTTGCGATTCGTAACGTAAAATATCAGAGAGGGAGATAACTCCTATAGGACGTCTTTTTTGTACTACGGGCAAATGATGGAGATTATCTCTGAGCATGGCAAGTACTGCTTCAAAAATATAGTCATTAGCGTCTAAAAGCACTAAGTTAGTAGACATAATATCTTTTGCTTGTGTATTAAAGCTAAGCCCTTTAGCCACTACTTTTGATCGTAAATCCCTATCGGTTATAATGCCAACGACTTGTCCATCATCTTCCTCAGGATCGTCGTTTATTGGTTTATTTACATCGGTTACCAAAACTGACGATACCGCCTCTTCGGTCATTAATTTAGCGATATCTTGTATTGTAGAGGTTGCATCTACGGTGACTACATCTCTGTGAATTAATGATTTTACTTTAGCTGTTGTAAGGTCATTGCCATCGGCTTGTTCAACAATAGCTTGATGCAAACGTACGTTACCGTCTGTTTCAAAGTAATCAGCAAACGCATCAAACTCATCACAGTAACGATTGAATAGCTCAACATTTATACAATAAACTAACGTATCTTCAAGAGCAGTTGCAGGAAAACGCACCTTACGGTTCATCAATAAACCCATTTGACCAAATATCCCTGCGATGGCCAAACGATTGTATAGCTCACCATTTCGGCGATACATTTCTACAGAACCACTTCTAATCACATACAAATCAGATATGTCTTGTCCAAAACTCAAAATATCTGTTTTTGCTCTAAAATAAGCAACTTCTACTTGTTGAGCTAGCTCATTAAGCGCTTTTTGAGGTAAGTCATCAAAAGGAGGATGTTGTGCTAAAAATTGTGCGATTTCAACTTGTTCGGCTTGCATAAATCCCTTCCTGTATGCGCATTAAAATGACTAAATCTGTTTTGCAGATTAACACTATCATCGGAGTGTGAAAACAATTACTGCACAATTTTGGGCACAAAAAAAGAGTCTAAATAGACCCTTTAAATGTAATACTTATTGTAAAAATTTATTTACCGCGCTGAGCGTCTTTTTGGGCTTTTTTGGCTTCTTTACGTTGCTGTAAAACAGCCTGTGCCTCATTACCAATATGGCCTTCACCACGGGCTTGCGCTAATTCTATTTGCTTTTGGCGCTCCGCAAAACGTGTCCGTTGCTCGTCTGTCACTTCTTCAATACAATGATGACAAGATACACCTTCCATGTATTCAGGCTTTAACTTTTCGTCTTCTGTAATTGGCATACGGCACGCGTGGCATTGATCATAAGAGCCTTTTTGTAAGTCGTGATCAACCGCAACGCGATTATCAAATACAAAACATTCGCCTTCCCACATGGTTTCTTCTTTTGGCACTTCTTCTAGATATTTTAAAATGCCGCCTTCAAGATGATAAACTTCGTCAAAACCTTGCTCTTTCATGTAGGCCGTCGATTTTTCGCAGCGGATACCACCTGTACAAAACATCGCTACTTTTTTATGTTTTTCAGGGTCTAAGTTTTCTTTAGCCCACTGTGGAAATTCGCGAAAGGTTTTAGTATTTGGATCGACTGCATTTTGAAATGTACCAATTTCAATTTCGTAATCATTACGTGTATCAATTAAAATTACTTCTGGATCAGATATAAGTGCGTTCCACTCATTTGGCTTTACATAGCTACCCACAACTTTAAGCGGATCTACGCCTTCAACGCCCATCGTTACAATTTCTTTTTTTAGTTTTACTTTAGTGCGGTAAAACGGGCATTCATCATCGTAAGATTCTTTTGTTACGATGTTTTTTAAATTTGGTTGCTCATCAAGCCAGGCTAATAAGTTGTCTATCCCTTCACGTTTTGCAGAAACAGTGCCGTTTATACCTTCGGCAGCGAGTAGTAAAGTACCGCGTACTTCATTTGCTTCCATCACTTCAAGCAAAGGCTTACGGATAGCTTCAAATCCAGGTAAACCAACAAATTTATACAGCGCACATACTACAAAGTGATCGCCCGTTACATTATCTTTATGAACAACAGTCATTATATTTCCTATTTTGCCTTGTTAGCCAGTATTGGCGTTTACCGAATCGTAAATCCGGCGCATATGGGGCGCGTATTTTACGCTTTTTTAGTTTAATTGCAAAAAATAGCGCTATAGATTGGTTTTTACTGTTAGCGACCTATCTGTGTAAGCTATAATGCGCTGATAAATTTATAGACTTAATTTGCTCATTTTGGAGAAACACACATTGCAGTTTACTGATCTTGGGATTGATACACGCCTTGAAACACAACTAGCACATCAAGGGATCACCCAGCCCACCGATATTCAAGCGCATGCAGTGCCTACCGCACTTGCAGGGCATGACATTTTCGCTCAGTCTAAAACTGGGTCGGGCAAAACCTTGGCGTTTTTATTACCTGCTGTACAAAGGGTTATGAAACAAAAAGCACTCAGTAAACGCGATCCTCGTGTACTTATTGTTGCTCCTACTCGTGAGCTTGCTACGCAAGTATTTACCCAGCTGCGTTTATTAATTGCAGGCACAGCCATTAAGGCCGTAAAAATACTTGGTGGCGAAAACTTTAATGACCAAATAAAAGCACTTAGAAACGACCCACAATTCGTAGTTGCTACACCTGGGCGTTTAGCTGATCACATTACAAAACGCTCATTACAATTGAGTGGACTAGAACTGCTTATTTTTGATGAAGCCGATCGTATTTTAGATTTAGGCTTTACCGAGCAGTTAAAAATGATTAACGAGCAAGCTAATCACCGCTTACGTCAAACGTTATTGTTTTCTGCAACACTTGACCATGCACAAGTAGATGCTCTATCACGTAACCTATTAAAAAAACCAAAGCAAATTACGCTAAGTGCAGCGAACGAGCAACATAGCGATATTAAACAAACTTTATATCTAGCCGATCACCTTGACCATAAAGAAGCGCTATTAGAGCACTTTTTGAATCAAGATGATGTTGGTCAATGCATTATCTTCACAGCAACACGTTCTGACACGAGTCGCTTGAGTGAAGCGCTTAATGCTAAAGGCTTCAAGTCTGTAGCGCTTGCTGGTGATTTAACACAAAATAAACGTTTAGATATAATGGATTCGTTTAGTCGCGAAAACTTTAAAATATTAATCACAACCGATGTTGCATCTCGTGGTTTAGATTTACTAAGTGTAACGCATGTTATTAACTTTGATTTGCCAAAACACGCTGAAGAATATGTACACCGCATAGGTCGTACAGGACGAGCAGGCTTTAAAGGTAACGCAATTTCATTAGTTGGCCCAAAAGATTGGGCAAGTTATTTAGCTATTAAAGCATTTTTAAATGATGAGTTAAAATTTGCGAGCGTAGAGGGCTTAAAAGCTAAGTTTAAAGGTTTAAAAGAGAAAAAGCCTGAGGCAACGTGGGATAAATCTAAAGAAAAATCCGCCGCTGTTAAAAAGCCTGTATTTAAACGCAAAGCCAAACCTAAAAAGCCAACAGCACCAATTAAAGCACCAATGAACATTGATGGCGATACACCAATGCGCCGTAAAAAAAAGACTGAGCAGGAATAATTATGAGTTACCTAGGAACCACACAAACATTATTTGTAAAAGAAGTGAGTAACGAAGGTGCTTACTTAGACGGTCATGATTTAGGTGAAGTGTTTTTACCAAAACAAGAAATTAAACATGAGCTTGAAGCGGGCGATAGCATTAGTGTATTTATCTTTTTAGACAACGCTAACTTAGCAACTGCCACAACTAAAAAGCCACACGCACAAGTAGGTGAATATGCCCTGCTTCGCGTTAAAGAAATTAATAGTATTGGTGCATTTTTAGATTGGGGTCTTGAAAAAGATGTACTAACCCCGTTTAACGAACAAAAACCACGCATGCAAGAAGGTCACTCATATTTAGTTCGTTTGTACCTTGATAATGCAAGCCAACGTATTTGTGCATCAAATAACTTTAATCGCTTCCTATCTAAAGATGAGCCACAATATACTCACTTACAAGAAGTGGATTTAATTGTTGCTGGCAAAACAGATATTGGCTACAAGGTATTAATTGAAGAATCGCATTTCGGTGTTGTTTTTTACAATATGGTATTTAAAAGCTTATTTGTGGGTCAAAAGCTTAAAGGCTTCATTCAGAAAGTACGTGAAGACGGAAAAATTGATGTTGTATTAGAAAAGCCAGGTATGGGAAAAGTAAGTGACCTTGGTGAAACTATTATGCAAAAACTAAAAAATGAAGGTGGTGTTATCCCATTAGGTGATAAATCTGAACCTGAAGCTATAAAAAAGATGTTTTCTACTAGTAAAGCTAACTATAAAAAAGCAATTGGTGGATTATTCAAACAAGAGTTGATAGATATTGAAGCGAAATCCATTCGCTTAAGATCTTAATTATAAATAATAGGCTGTAATTACTAATATTATCTGTTTGTAATTAACCTAAAATATACTTATAAGGCAATGTACATTGCGTATATTGCCTTGAATAATCAAGCACTTCACCTTTTGACTCTAGGTTAAGCGGTGCCAAACGAAAAACCTTCTTTTCGCATTCTATTTTTTTATCATCAAGCTTAGATATGCAATCAGTTACTGTTATATGCTGAGATGTAAGTGTATCCTCATTTTTGTAACATAGGTGGTGTGCATAATCTTGCATTGTTTGTTTAAAATCGAACATATTGACAGGGTAATTCGTGATTATATCTGTTACTGATGTAACATCATCATATGCTTTATTAGAAAAAAGATTTTTATTTACTGAAAAACCCGCAACAATAATAATTATAAAACCTAATAATAACTTCAAAACAAACCCCTACTACATTTCAATCCTAATAATGTAACATAAAATACACATGAGGTAAGGGCTTTTAGCACTATATTGCTGCTTTTTGTTAAATTATGCTATAGATCTATTAACATCACTAAGCACTTTTACGGGATCATCCGCCTGAGTAATAGGTCGGCCTATAACTAAATAATCACTTCCTGCATCTATTGCTTGCTTAGGAGTCATAATACGCTTTTGATCGCCAGCATCACTGCCTTCAGGACGTATACCTGGTGTTACAAGTTTAAAGTTCTCACCTAACTCTGCTTTTAAAGCTTTTGCTTCTTGTGCAGAACACACAACGCCATCAAGCCCTGCTTCCTTTGCAAGCTTAGCTAAATATATAACTTGCTCTTGAGCAGATTTATCAACGCCTAAACGCTTTAGTTCTGTTTCATCCATGCTTGTTAATACAGTAACCGCGATAAGTAATGGCGCTTTATCGCCAAATTGTTCTAGAGCCGATTTAGCTTTGCTCATCATTTCAAAACCACCAGAAGCATGAACGTTTACCATCCACACACCCATTTTCGCAGCTGCAGTAACAGCTTTAGCTACTGTATTAGGGATGTCATGAAATTTTAAATCTAGAAAAACATCAAAACCTAAATCAATTAACTCTTTAACAAATGCAGGTCCAAAATAAGTAAACATCTCTTTGCCTACTTTAAGGCGACATGTATCAGGAGAAAGTTGTTTAACAAAGTTTAAAGCAACCTCTTGATCATCGTAATCTAATGCTATAAGAATTTTTTTTGAGTGTTCGAAAGACATGACTATCCTAATGTATGGCTATAATACCAATCCGCAATAATACTTAATCAATTTGAGGACCAAATCTGACGCTAACTGCGTTAAAAATTTCTTATATAGAACAATAATATTACGAAATTTTTTGCCTTGTTATCGACACGATTTTCTTACCTCAAAACAGACCACTTAATTAAGCGAATTGATATAAAGTAATTGTATAAGTAGATTTAATGCAATAGTGCTAGCTGGTAATTTGAGAGAAGGTGTAGAGAAATTTATCTAGACACAACATCAAAAAATTCCAACCCAGTAAACTCTCAGTTTAATTTGCTAAAATTATCATAGTTAAATCCGATATTATTTAAGGGGTTATTAAAATCCGTCTAAGCCTCGACTTGGAACAATGGTTTCCCAATGCTTACAAGAAGGGCAATTCCAATATATTGTGTAGCTTGTAAAACCGCAATGCTGACATTGGAAATCAGGTTTTGTAGCAATATAAGAGGTTACAAGCTTATCAATTTCATTAAGTACTTCTTTAGTATTTTTATTTTGGTCACCCATTAATTGCAGTAAAAAACTGAAACCACGAATAGTCGGTTGACGTTTTAAGCTATCAGTTAGAAATTCAAAGGCTTGTTTAGTGTGTCCTTGCTCAAGCAATGCCTGGCAATGTTTTATTTTAATTAATACACCGCCCTTTTCTAACAAGTCACTGACTAATTCATGAAATTGATGCGTTAAATTTAATTGTTTATAGCTGTGAGCCAGCTCATCAATAAACAACGGCGCAAACAAAGTGAATTGTGATACAAGCTCACGCCAGTAATAAATAGCTTTAACGTAATCTTCTTTCGCGTAAGCAACTAATCCTAACTCGTAAAGCGGACGTACGGCTTTATAATTTAAGCTAATCGCTTTTCTCATTAGTTGGGGCGTGTTGTCACTTAAAGCTGACTCACAATAAAAATTAGCAATCGCTTTAAATTGCTGTTCTTTTGAAAATAGTTCGCTGTGGGCTTCAAACATGTTGATGCCTTTTTCCCATTCACGGGTTTGCGAATATAAAGTAATAATAGGGTCTAGCGCTTCTACATGGCCAGCCTTAACTAACCAAACTAAGTGCTCTTCTGCACTATCTAGTAGACCAGCCATTATATAATCTTCGGCAAGTTCTAAACGGCTAGTTGCAGCTTGTTGTTCATTTAAGCCTGGGTGTTTTAATAGAAGTTCATGAATTTTAATTGCGCGGTCCAATTCACCTCTACGGCGAAACATGGTGGCAAGTGTAGAATAGTGTTCAACAGAGTCAGCTGAAACTTCAAGCAAATTAATCAAGTGCTCTAAGCCTTGGTCTTCTTCTCTGTCGAGTAGAAACTTTAAGCCTTTGCTGTATTCAGAAGTGATCTGACGATTTAGTTGATGAGCTTGGTTTTTAGCACTGTTTTTACCCATAATCCAGCCGTAACCGGCGGCAACAGGTAATAGTAAAAACAAAAGCTCAATCATAGTTAGGTGTCTTTATTCGCGGCAAGCTTTTTTTTATCTTTTTCAGGCGCTAATTGCTTTTTTAAGCGGTAGTTTTGCCACTTTAATTGTGAAAACAATTTAAAGCTAATAAAACAACCCACTAAAACACCTAATAAAAAGCAGATACTTATTATTACAGCTAAAGGTAGTGTATTACTGGCTATAATATAATTTATTTGTACTAACTGTGGGTTTTGTGACCCTAATACAAATGCACTGATAAGGCATAGCGCAACCAGAATAATTTTTAATACCTTGAACAAGTAACTACTCCACTAAGTTAACTAGGCAATGCTTTCATTTACGCGGTCGCGTAATTCTTTGCCTGGTTTAAAATGAGGTACATGCTTTCCTTCAAGCTCAACTGTATCGCCAGTCTTAGGATTACGACCTGTGCGAGGAGCGCGGAAATGCAAAGAGAAACTACCAAAACCTCTGATCTCAATACGATCTGAAGTAGATAATGAGCCGGCCATTTGTTCAAGAATTTCTTTTACAGCATTCTCAACATCTTTCACTGGAACGTGTGCGTGTTGTTCCGCAAGTGTTTCTATCAGTTCTGACTTAGTCATAGCGTTTCCTTAAAAAGAGATATAGGAAGGGCAAAAAATGCCCTTCCAACTAAAAACTAATTATATATTAGTCTTTTTGTGCATTTGCGAAAGCAGCTGCCATTGCGTTTTCAAACACTGGCTCTTCTTTCTTAAGCTTCTCTAGTACTTCTTTCTCTTCTGCTTCGAAAAGAGCTTTTACAGATAAGCTTAAAGTGCGGTTCTTACGATCAACACCAACGTATTTAACTTCAATCTCGTCGCCTACAGAAACAACAGTAGTTGCATCTTCAACGCGTTCTTGAGCGATATCAGCTACACGGATGTAACCTTCAACGCCTTCGATAAGTTCAACAGTTGCGCCTTTCGCATCAACTTCAGTCACTTTACCTTTAACAATAGCACCTTTTTTGTTTGCATCAAGGTAGTTATTGAATGGGTCAGCTTCGATTTGCTTAACACCTAGAGAGATACGTTCACGCTCTGGGTCAACTTGCAATACGATAGCAGTGATTTCGTCGCCTTTCTTGAATTCACGTACAGCTTCTTCGCCAGGTGTATTCCAAGAAATGTCTGAAAGGTGTACAAGACCGTCAATACCACCGTCAAGACCGATAAAGATACCGAAGTCAGTGATTGATTTGATCTTACCAGTAACTTGATCGCCTTTGTTTTGTAGACGAGCAAATTCCTGCCAAGGATTAGCAATACATTGCTTAAGACCAAGAGAAATACGACGACGTTCTTCGTCAATTTCTAAAACCATAACTTCAACAGTGTCGCCTAAGCTAACAACTTTTGAAGGATGGATGTTTTTGTTAGTCCAATCCATTTCAGAAACGTGTACTAAACCTTCAACGCCTTCTTCGATTTCCACGAAACAGCCGTAATCTGTAAGGTTAGTAACACGACCAGAAAGTTTAGAACCTTCTGGGTAACGACCAGCGATAGCTGCCCATGGATCTTCACCAAGCTGTTTAAGGCCTAGAGATACACGAGTTTTATCTTTGTCGAATTTTAGAACTTTAACTGCGATTTCGTCGCCAACATTAACGATTTCTGAAGGGTGCTTAACACGCTTCCAAGCCATATCAGTAATGTGTAGTAGACCATCAACACCACCAAGGTCAACGAATGCACCGTAGTCAGTAAGGTTCTTAACGATACCTTTAACTTCTTGGCCTTCAACAAGGTTAGCAAGAAGCTCTTCACGTTCTTGTGAGTTTTCAGATTCGATAACTGCACGACGTGAAACAACAACGTTGTTACGTTTTTGGTCAAGCTTGATTACTTTAAATTCAAGCTCTTTGCCTTCAAGGTGAGTTGTGTCACGTACTGGACGAACATCAACAAGTGAACCAGGTAGGAAAGCACGGATTGAATCAACTTCAACTGTGAAACCGCCTTTAACTTTACCGTTGATAACACCAGTAACAGTCTCTTGCTCTTCACATGCTTTCTCAAGACGGATCCATGCTTCGTGACGCTTAGCTTTCTCACGAGAAAGTATAGTTTCACCGAAACCGTCTTCAATTGCATCTAGTGCAACATCTACTTCGTCGCCAACAGCAACTTCAAGTTCACCAGCAGCATTTTTGAACTGCTCAGCAGGGATAGCACTTTCTGATTTAAGACCAGCATCTACAAGTACAATGTTGTTCTCGATTGAGATTACTGTACCTTTAACGATAGAGCCTTGCTCTGCTTCAAAACCCTTTAAGCTTTCTTCAAATAACTGCGCAAAATTTTCTGACATACGAATATACGTCTCTATATATTATACCAATAAGCAACCATGCTGCATGGGGTTGTTAAAATAGCACTGGCATCCTGCTGGCGCATAAAATGTGTTTTAGCTTCGTTTAGGAAGCTTACCTTCAGAGATTGCAATATCTAATAAAGTTATTACTTTATCAAACACTTGCTGTGCATTGAGTTCGCTAGTATCAAGCTCAATAGCATCTTCTGCAGGTACAAGCGGAGCAACGGCACGATTCATATCGCGCTCGTCACGAGCTTGAATGTCCTGTAATAGACCACTTAGTGTAACATCAAGACCGCGCGTATTCAACTCAACAAAGCGTCTACGAGCACGCTCTTCTGCACTTGCTGTTAAATATATTTTTAACGGCGCATCTTGAAAAACCACAGTGCCCATATCACGGCCATCGGCAATTAAGCCGTTTTCAGTGCGAAATGCACGCTGGCGACGTAATAACGCTTCACGAACGCGAGGTAATGCTGCAACTTTTGATGCTGCAGCGCCTACTTCTTCATTACGAATAGTAGTAGTTACATCTTCGCCTTCTAAAATAACTTTTCCTGCATTAGTTTGGCTATCTACCAAAAACTGCACATCTAAATTTGCAGCAAGAGGGACAAGCCCTTCTTCATTGTCTAATGCAATTTGGTGATGAAGTGCAGCTAAAGATAAAACGCGATAAATCGCACCGCTATCTAATACATCCCACCCTAACTTGTCGGCTAACAAGCGACAAACAGTTCCTTTACCTGAACCACTTGGGCCATCAACGGTGATCACGGGCATTAATAACGCCTGCATTTAAAACCTCCTGCAATGCACACCTAAATAAACCGCGACATTATACGTCAGTTATTAAAATATATCTGCTATTAGTGTGTAACTTTTGTAATTACTTCTAATTAGCTTATTCACTGACTGACGCTAAAACATTGAAAAATGTAGGAAATGTTTTATAGGTACACTTTGGATCATTAATCGTTATTGGCTTTCCACCAACGGCAACCATTGCAAAACACATGGCTATACGGTGATCGTCGTAAGTGTCTATTGCTACATCGTTGAAGTGTTTAGGCGGTGTAATTTCTATAAAGTCATGCCCTTCTACCACTTCTGCACCTACTTTTCTAAGCTCAGTTGCCATCGCATATAAACGGTCTGTTTCTTTTACTCGCCAGTTATAAATGTTACGAATGGCAGTTGGGCCTTTAGCGAAAAGAGCAACAGTTGCAAGGGTCATAGCAGCATCAGGAATTGCATTAGCGTCAATATCTACGCCTTTTAATTCGCCTTTGCGAACAACTAAACGCTCATCATACCAATCGATTTTCGCGCCTACTTGCTCCATTACTTTAGCAAAGCCTATATCACCTTGAACTGATTTAGCACCCACGCCTTTAATTTCAATCTCGCCGCCAGCAATTGCAGCCGCAGCAACAAAGTAAGAAGCAGAAGATGCATCGCCTTCAACCATAATTCGTTCGAGTGATTGATACTGTTGACCACCTTTAACTTTAAAAGTTGCATAATCACTGTGTTCAACATTAACACCAAAACGTGCCATTACATCAAGCGTAATATCAATATAAGGTTTAGATACTAAAGTACCTTTAATAGTTATCGTTGTATCACCGCTAAATAATGGCGCTGCCATTAATAGAGCCGTTAAAAATTGACTTGAAATACTACCGTCAATTTCAACCTCACCACCTTTTATTTGACCACCTACAATTTTAAGTGGTGGATAGTCTTTGTGTTTTGTATAGGTAACATCACCACCAAGCGCTTGTAGAGCATCAACCAAGTGACCTATCGGACGCTCTTCCATACGTGGCTCGCCAATTAGCTCATACTCACCAGCAACGGCAGCAAGTACAGCCGTTAAAGGTCTGTAAGCAGTACCTGCATTACCTAAAAACAAGGGCTCAGTAGGTGTATTAAACACACCACCAACTCCCTCTACGGTCGCTACAGTGTGTTCATCATTTAAAGTTACATTTACACCTAATAACTTTAAAGCACCCAGCATATGGCGTATATCGTCACTATCAAGTAAGTTTTCTACAACGGTGGTACCGTTTGCCAGTGCTGCTAATAATAAAATTCTGTTCGATAGACTCTTTGAACCTGGTAGGGTTACCGTGCCATTTACTTTAGAAATAGGTTCTAAACGGAGCTGCTCCATTAGCTGTGCTCCTTTGCAAATGCAGCCATAAAATCTACAAGTGCTTGAACACCTTCAAGAGGCATAGCGTTATAAATACTTGCGCGCATACCGCCCACAATTCTGTGACCTTCAAGTGCAAGTAAACCGGCCTCGTTTGATTGAGCAACAAATTTGCTATTTAAGCTTTCATCGTTTAACCAAAATGGAACATTCATGCGTGAGCGGCAATGTTTAGCGACTATATTTGAATAAAAATCTGAGTTATCGATAAAATCATACAGTAAATTTGCTTTAGCAATATTTTGTGCTTCCATGGCTTTTACCCCACCATTGCTTTCAAGCCATTCAAATACTTCAGCCGCTAAATACCAAGCAAAGGTAGGTGGGGTATTAAACATACTGCCCTGCTTTGCTTCAAGTGCGTAATCTAAAATACCGGGCTTTGGCAAACCTTCGCGCTCAAGTAATGTTTTACGAACAATAACAATTGATATGCCCGATGGACCGATATTTTTTTGCGCACCAGCGTAAATCAAATCAAATTTATTAACGTCTATCTCACGCGATAAAATAGTTGAAGACATATCAGCAATAATCGGAGCTGTTGGGTGGCTTGGTACATCAAAAATCTCTAAGCCATCGACAGTTTCATTAGGGCAATAGTGGATGTACGCAGCGTCTTCTGGTAATTCCCAGTCAGCAACGTCTTTAATTGAAAACTCACCATCAGCATCATTACGGACATCCGTAAAAGACGTTTGAGTAAACTTATTCGCTTCATCTCTGGCGCTTTTCGACCATACGCCATTCTCGCAATAAAACGCTGTTTTGCCTTCTTGGTGTAAGTTTAATGGCACAGCACTAAACTGGCCACGACCACCACCATGCATAAACAGCACTTCAAATTCATCACTAATATTCATTAGGCGACGAAGGCTAGCTTCACATTTAGCTGTAAGCGCTAAAAACTCTTTACTACGATGGCTAATCTCCATCACAGACACACCTAGGTCTTGCCAATCTAGAAACTCTTTTTGCGCTTTTTTCATAACCGCTTGCGGAAGCATAGCTGGCCCCGCACAAAAATTATATTTACTCATTACCTTTGCCTCATTCCAGTAATTTAACTACTAAGCATGAACATTTAATACCAATCCGCTAAACCTTTAAAATTTAATGAATAATACCAATCCGCAATAATACTTAATCATTTTGCGGGGCTAAACGTGTCGCTACTTGCGTTAAAAAATTCTCATTTAGAACAACTAAATAGCGAATTTTTTGCCTAGCTATCAACACGTTTTTCCACCCTCAAAATAGATCTCTTAATTAAGCGAATTGGTATGAGTATAATTTCACACCCTATTAATTTTTTTCAACAACATTAAAAAAAGCGGCCAAGGCCGCTTTTTCAATATCAATTATTCTGAAGGAGGATTATCATCCGCTACTTCATCAATAACCGTATCTACTGTTTCAACGTCTTCAATATCAATTAAGTCACTTTCTGTAACTTCAATCTCTTCTATACGTTGTAAACCAACTACTTGCTCTCCGTCAATAGTTCTGATCAAAATAACACCTTGTGTGTTACGTCCAACCGTTGAAACTTCATTAACGCGAGTTCGTACTAAGGTACCACGATTCGAAATAATCATTATTTCATCGTTGTCATCAACTTGCACAGCACCAACAACAGCGCCGTTACGTTCACTCACCTTAATTGATACAACACCTTGTGTTGCACGACTCTTAGATGGGTAATCTTCAAGTTGTGTACGCTTACCGTAACCATTTTCAGTTACCGTTAGAATAGCACCGTCAGTTTTTGGTACAATTAACGATACTACGCGTTGCTCGTCTGGCATTTTAATACCACGAACACCTGTAGCAGTACGACCCATTGGGCGAACACCTTTGAAGCGAATCTCAGGGTTACCTTCTTCGTCTAATACTGGGTTACCGTTTTCATCAACAACTGTTGTTTCTTCAGCTTCTTTGAACCGTACAACTTTACCTGCATCAGTGAACAACATAATTTCGTTGCTACCATCGGTAATATCAACACCAATCAAGCTATCGCCATCATTTAAGTTAACAGCAATAATACCGCTTGCACGTTGACGACTGTAAGCCGTTAATGGTGTTTTCTTAACTGTACCGAATGCAGTTGCCATAAAGATATATTTATCTTCTGCGTACTCGCGTACTGGCAATATAGCAGTAATACGTTCATCAGCTTCAAGTGGTAACAAGTTAACAATTGGCTTACCGCGCGCTGCACGACTTGCTAGTGGTAACTGATACACTTTAAGCCAATATAAACGACCGGCCGTAGAGAAACATAAAATAGTATCGTGTGTATTTGCAACTAACAGACGTTCAATGAAATCTTCATCTTTCATCTTCGTTGCTGACTTACCTTTACCACCACGACGCTGTGCTTCGTAATCAGACAATGCCTGATACTTCACATACCCTTCGTGAGAAAGCGTTACAACAACGTTTTCTTCGGTAATTAAGTCTTCAAGGCTGATATCGTGAGCCGCTGCATTGATCTCAGTACGACGTTCGTCGCCATACTGCGCTTTAATTTCAACTAGTTCGTCACGAATAACTTCCATTAAACGCTCAGGTGTTGCCAAAATATAAAGTAGCTCAGCAATTAACTCTAATAACGCTTGATATTCAGTTAAGATTTTTTCGTGTTCAAGACCAGTAAGCTTGTGTAAACGCAAATCTAGAATTGCTTGAGCTTGTTGCTCAGAAATATAGTATTGACCGTCGCGAATACCTAAATCATCAGCAAGCCAATCTGGACGGGCTACATTATCTTCGCCTGCTTTTTCAAGCATACCTTGTACATGACCTAATTCCCACGGACGTGCAGTTAAAGCAATTTTAGCTTCAGCAGGTGTAGGTGATTTACGAATAAGCTCGATAATTGGGTCAATGTTTGCAAGCGCAATTGCTAAACCTTCAAGCGTATGAGCACGGTCACGCGCTTTGCGTAAATCAAACACGGTACGGCGAGTTACTACTTCACGGCGGTGAATAATAAACTCTTCAAGCATTTCTTTTAGATTAAAACACTTAGGTTGGTTGTTAATTAATGCAACCATATTCATACCAAACACAGTTTGTAACTGAGTTTGTGAATACAAGTTATTTAAAATAACTTCGCCTACATCACCACGTTTAATTTCAATAACGATACGCATACCGTCTTTATCTGATTCATCACGTAGTGCACTAATACCTTCAATTTTCTTATCTTTAACAAGCTCAGCAATTTTTTCAATTAAACGGGCTTTATTAACTTGATAAGGAATTTCGTGAACGATGATTGTTTCACGGCCTGTTTTTTCATCGGTTTCGACGTCGGCGCGTGCACGCATGTACACTTTACCACGGCCAGTTAAATAGGCTTGTTCAATGCCTTTTTTACCGTTGATAATTGCAGCCGTAGGGAAATCAGGACCAGGGATATAATCCATTAACTCTAAAATAGTTAAATCAGGATTTTGAATAAGTGCCAAACAACCGTTCACAACTTCAGTTAAGTTATGTGGTGGTATATTTGTAGCCATACCTACTGCAATACCCGACGAACCATTCACTAATAAATTAGGGACTTTCGTAGGTAACACGTCAGGGATGAACTCAGTGCCATCGTAGTTAGGAACGAAATCAACCGTTTCTTTTTCAAGATCGGCTAATAACTCATGCGACATTTTTGCCATACGTACTTCTGTATAACGCATTGCCGCTGCTGAATCACCATCAACCGAACCGAAGTTACCTTGGCCATCTACAAGCATATAACGTAGTGAGAATGGCTGAGCCATACGAACTATCGTGTCATAAACTGCACTGTCGCCGTGTGGATGGTATTTACCGATTACGTCACCGACCACACGGGCCGATTTTTTGTAAGGCTTGTTCCAGTCATTACTAAGCTCGTTCATTGCAAACAAAACGCGGCGATGAACAGGTTTTAAGCCGTCACGTACGTCTGGTAATGCACGTCCTACTATTACGCTCATTGCGTAATCTAAGTAGGAGTTTTTTAACTCGTCTTCAATATTGACTGGCAGAATTTCATTGGCGAGATCAGTCATTTGATATCACATTCCTTCAGTATCAGCTCTCAACAACCCGGTATTGGGTATTAAGAGTATTGTTATTATTTCTAACAGCCATGCTATCACAATTAATTTTAATTTACAGGCGCAAAACTTTGCGATTTATCAATTTAGCCCTATATAATGGCCTCAGATTGACGAGGAAGTATTTTATGACCGAACATCAAAATGTAGATCACGCAGAAATAGCAAAATTTGAAGCCATCGCTGAGCGTTGGTGGGACCTAGACGGAGAATTCAAACCTCTTCACGAAATTAACCCGTTACGTTTAGACTTTATAGCAAACAAAACGCAAGGCTTATTCGATAAAGAAACACTCGACGTTGGCTGTGGCGGCGGTATTTTAAGCCAAAGCATGGCGCGTATGGGTGCAAAAGTAACTGGCATCGATATGGGCCAAGAACCTTTAACTGTTGCTAAGTTGCACAGTTTAGAAACTGGCGTAAATGTAGATTATATAAAAGTGCCTGCAGAAGAGTTTGCAACACAGTACCCTGAGCGCTTTGATGTAATAACGTGTATGGAAATGCTTGAGCACGTTCCCGACCCAGCATCTATCATTCATGCTGTAGCTGCACTTGCCAAACCAGGCGCGGACGTGTTTTTTTCAACCCTGAACAAAACACCTAAAGCATATTTATACGCGATTGTTGGCGCTGAAAAACTCTTAAAAATGGTGCCTGAAGGTACACACGACCATAAAAAGTTTATAAAGCCTGCACAACTTATTGCATGGGCAGAGCAAGCCGGTTTAAAAGTTCGTGCAAGCACAGGGCTTTCTTATAACCCACTATCAAAGCAATATACGCTCAATAGTGACGTTAGCGTAAATTACATACTTTATTTTGAGAAGTTAGCTTAATGGCTAACTCTCAAGCCCCCCTACCCCTTATTGAGTACGATGCATTTTTATTTGATTTAGACGGCACCCTACTCGACACCGCTGATGATTTAGGTGCCGCTTTAAACGCAGTTCTTATTAGCAATAAAATAGAACCTGTTAGTAGTGATATATACCGTCCTGCGGCATCTAACGGCGCAGGCGCATTATTAGAGGCTGGTTTTAAAGAATTATGGGCTAAACAACCCCAAAGCGAGCTTATAAAGCAATTAGTTGACGAGTACGCCACAAACATAGCAAATCACACACGTTGCTTCAGCGGAGTTGAATCGTTACTTATCGCCCTTGATCAGAAAAAGATCAAATGGGGGATCATGACTAATAAACCAGGGTTTTTAACCGATCCTTTAGTGGCAGCTATTCCCGCATTAAAAAATGTCAGTGTAGTAATAAGTGGCGACACATTAGCTGAAGCTAAGCCATCACCTTTACCACTGCTACATTGTGCAAAGCTTATGCAGGTAGAACCAAGCCGTTGTTTATACATTGGTGATGCACAGCGTGACATACAAGCAGGCAAAGCGGCAGGTATGCATACCGCAACGGCACTTTGGGGTTACATCCCAAGTATTGATGAAGCCAACAGCTGGAATGCTGATTTTAACTGGCAAAGCCCAATTGATGGTTTTAACCATATATAGTGCTATTTTAATTATCAAACACTATATGCTGTGGTTTTGTTAGCTTTCACACAAAGCTTGCTGATAAAAAAAGCAGTCAGAATTTATTTTTAAAATGCGTAAATTTAGCAGATCACTAATTGATTTTTGCATATTTCAACTTAATTGATTGTTCGAAGGTGAGTCTCTACTAACACAAATGCGTTATCCTAAAGTTATCCACAAACAGGGGCAATTATGTCCCTTGCAAAACAACTCAGACCACATTAAAGTTTTATTAACACTTTGATGGAATTGATATTTCAACTAGGTGGAGGGGCTAACATCATACCCAAGGTTTGAATATGATGTTAGCAAAGACACTTGCTAAAATTTTAGGAAAGCGCCCAAGTGTGGAAGTTTGAGCGTAACTGATTCTTATATTGTCGGCAAGTGACTAACTCAGATTTAGGATAACTAAAGTTGAAACTCAATATTTCTATAGAAATTTCAGAGAGTGTAATAATGATTGTTTTTAAAATTATTACACTGGGTAGTTTGCTCGTAGTATAAATTTAAATGGGCTAATTTTTAGCCCATTTTTATATCTTACATTCCAGTATAACTATATCTGAAAAACTTACCTTGCCTCAATCTTATATATTACAACCATATACCCTGTACAAAAATTCGATTCAACCATATATAGTGCTATGTTAATTAATAAACACTATATATTGTGATTGAGTCAATTTTCACGCAAAGCCTGATGATAAAAAAAGCAGTCAAAATTTATTTTTAAAATACGCAAATTTAGTAGATCATTAGTTGATTTTTGCATATTTCATCTTAAATGATTGTTCGAAGGTGAGTGTCTACTAACACAAAGGCTATATCTCCTCATTATCAGATAATAGACACAATTCTACCTCTTGCAAAACAACTCAGACCACACTATCTTGTGATCATTAAATTGAACAGCACCAGATATTGTGGCCAAATGTTATTCAATTAAATTCTCCAATTTAATTAAATTTATACAAAACGAGTATCTACCTTGCTTCGGCGAGGCATAAACATTGGTCAAAATACATAATTCCCAAGGAATACAGGCAAATCTATGAACCAACAGTTATCTGTAAGCAAACGTGATGGGCGCAAAGAGCCTCTTGATCTGGATAAGATCCATCGCGTTATTGAATGGGCCGCCGAAGGTTTAAGCAACGTTTCGGTTTCGCAAGTTGAATTAAAATCGCACATTCAGTTTTACGACGGTATTCGTACTAAAGACATTCACGAAACCATCATTAAAGCAGCAGCGGATCAGATTTCAAAAGAATCGCCTGATTATCAATACTTAGCTGCACGTTTAGCTGTATTCCATTTACGTAAAAAAGCGTACGGTCAATTTGAGCCACCACGTTTATTTGACCACGTAACAAAAATGGTTGGCGATAAACGCTACGATGCTCACTTATTAGTAGATTACACAGAACAAGAATTAGACGAGCTTGATGCATATCTTGATCATTCTCGCGATCTTAACTTTAGCTACGCGGCTGTAAAACAGCTTGAAGGTAAGTATCTCGTTCAAAACCGTGTATCGGGTGAAATCTACGAAAGTGCACAGTTTTTATATATTTTAGTAGCAGCGAGCTTATTCTCTGACTACCCACGTGAAACACGCGTTTCTTACATTAAGCGCTTTTACGACGCAGTATCGTTATTTAAAATATCTCTACCAACGCCAATTATGTCGGGTGTACGTACACCTACTCGCCAGTTTAGCTCGTGTGTATTAATTGAATGTGGCGACAGCCTTGATTCAATCAATGCAACGTCGTCAGCTATTGTTAAATATGTTTCACAGCGTGCAGGTATTGGTATTAACGCTGGTCGTATTCGTGCGCTAGGTAGCCATATTCGTAACGGCGAAGCGTACCACACAGGTTGTATTCCTTTTTATAAGCACTTTCAAACAGCTGTTAAAAGTTGTTCGCAAGGTGGTGTACGTGGCGGCGCTGCAACATTATTCTACCCGCTTTGGCATTTAGAAGTAGAAAACCTACTTGTACTTAAAAATAACCGTGGTGTAGACGACAACCGTGTTCGTCACCTAGATTACGGCGTACAGTTTAATAAACTAATGTACTCTCGTTTAATTAAAGACGACTACATTACGTTATTTAGCCCATCAGATGTGCCAGGCCTTTACGATGCATTTTTTGAAGATCAAGCTGAGTTTGACGCGCTTTACGTAAAATACGAACAAGACGAATCGATTCGTAAAAAACGCATTAAAGCGATTGAGCTTTTCTCTATGTTTGCGCAAGAGCGTGCAAGTACAGGTCGTATTTATTTACAAAATGTGGATCACTGTAATACACACAGCCCGTTCATTGCTAAAGTTGCGCCTATTCGCCAATCTAACTTATGTTTAGAAATTGCATTGCCAACTAAGCCACTTAATAACGTAAATGACGAAGAAGGCGAAATTGCCCTTTGTACACTGTCTGCGTTTAACTTAGGTGCAATAGAATCACTTGATGAGCTCGAAGAGCTAGCTGAACTTGCAGTACGCGCACTTGATAACTTACTTGATTTCCAAGACTACCCAGTACCGGCTGCTAAAAATGCAACTATGGGTCGTCGAACGTTAGGTATAGGCGTGATTAACTACGCATACTACCTAGCTAAAAACGGTAAACGTTATTCAGATGGCAGCGCAAATGCATTAACACATAAAACCTTTGAAGCGATTCAATACTACTTGATGAAAGCATCAAACGAGCTTGCTAAAGAGCGTGGCGCCTGTCCTAAGTTTAACGAAACAACGTATTCACAAGGCATTATGCCAACAGATACGTACAAACGTGATTTAGATAAAATTTGTGATGAGCCACTTCATCTTGATTGGGATACACTACGTGCAAATATTAAAGAGCACGGTATGCGTAACTCAACACTAAGTGCGTTAATGCCATCAGAAACATCGTCGCAAATCTCTAATGCAACAAATGGTATTGAACCACCACGTGGACATATTAGCGTTAAAGCAAGTAAAGACGGTATTTTAAAGCAAGTTGTTCCTGAGTATGAGCGTTTAAAAGATCAATACGAGCTACTGTGGGACATTCCATCAAACGATGGTTACTTGCAGCTTGTTGGTATAATGCAAAAATTTGTAGACCAAACAATTTCTGCAAATACAAATTATGATCCAAACAAGTTCGAAGGCGGTAAAGTACCTATGCAAGTCTTATTAAAAGACTTACTAAGCGCGTACAAACTAGGTGTTAAAACCTTGTACTACCACAATACTCGTGATGGTGCCTCAGATATGCAAGAAGATACTCCAGAAGTGGAAGATGATGATTGTGAAGGCGGCGCGTGTAAAATATAACTGCTGATTTTTATTTTAAGCGGGCATTTAGCCCGCTTTTTCTGATAGTTTTTTGAGTGATAAACATGTCTTATACTACTTTTAGCCGAAACCATAATAACCAAATGCAAGAGCCAATGTTTTTTGGCCAAACTGTAAACGTATCTCGTTACGACCAACAAAAATACCCAATTTTTGAAAAATTAATCGAGAAGCAACTGTCTTTCTTTTGGCGTCCTGAGGAAGTAGATGTAAGTAAAGACCGTTTAGACTTTCAAGCGTTACCCGATCACGAAAAGCATATATTTTTAAGTAACTTAAAATACCAAACTTTGCTTGATAGCGTACAAGGCCGTTCGCCAAACGTTGCCCTACTCCCTATTGTATCGCTACCAGAGCTTGAAACATGGATAGAAACGTGGGCGTTCAGTGAAACAATTCACAGCCGCTCATACACGCATATTATCCGTAACGTAACACAAGCACCTGAACTTATTTTTGATGACATTGTTAGCAACGATAAAATTAGCGAACGTGCTGATGCCGTAACTAAATACTACGATGACTTAATTAACTCTGTATCGCTTTACAACTTATACGGTGAAGGCAAACACGAGATTAACGGTAAAACTGTTATCGTGAATTTGTTTGAGCTTAAAAAGAAACTTTACCTGGCTATGATGTCGGTAAATATTCTTGAAGCGATTCGCTTTTACGTAAGCTTTGCATGTTCGTTTGCGTTTGCTGAGCGTGAACTAATGGAAGGTAACGCTAAAATCATCAAGCTTATTGCGCGCGATGAAGCACTTCACCTTTCGGGTACTCAGCATATTTTAAACATTATGCAAGACGGTAAAGACGACCCTGAAATGGCGATTGTTGCAGCTCAGTGCCGCGACGAAGCGATTAAAATGTTTGTTGATGCTGCAGAGCAAGAAAAAGAGTGGGCTGAGTATTTATTTAAAGATGGTTCAATGATTGGCTTAAATAAGCATATTTTATGTCAGTACGTTGAATACATTACTAATGCACGTATGACTGCCATTGGCTTGCCAGCACAGTTTGAAAATAACAGTAACCCTATCCCATGGATAAACTCGTGGTTAGTGTCTGATAACGTGCAAGTAGCACCGCAAGAAGCAGAAATTAGCTCATACCTTGTTGGTCAAATAGACTCTCAAGTTGATGCATCAGAATTTGGTGATTTTGATTTATAATGAGTGACAAGTCTACTGCAAGCATAACGCTTGCAGAAAACAGCCAGTGTATAGAATTTACCGCTGGCTGCCCTTCTCTTTTACAGTGCTTAGAATCCATGAAAATAGACGTCGCATTCCAATGCCGTGAAGGTTACTGCGGCGCTTGTAGGGCAACGTTAGTGTCAGGTAGTGTTGAATATAACGAAGAGCCACTTGCGTTTGTGCGCGAAGGCGAAATACTCCTGTGCTGCTGCAAGCCTAATGGCAATGTAAGTATTGATCTGAAATAAAATTAATACTTACATCTATCGTTTATTAAACTTATCAATAGTGTGGAACAAACCGGTAATGCCCGGTAATTTTGTAATCAAAAAGCATATCGCTTTTTTGCGGACCACGCCCTATATTATGCACAATAAGTGGGTTACCCGTATCTTGAGATAACTCATTAATCACCATACCTATATGAGGTAAATTACCTGATAACATCCACGTTACTATATCGCCGGTTTTATAATCACTCACCTTACTGGATTTACTTAATACGTTTGCATGGCGCTCAAAGTAAGCTTGTAAATTTGGTACACGTCGGTGGTCTATATTTCTATCAGGCTTAGCTAAACCCCAAATACGTTTAGATGGATACAGTACAAAGTTTTTTTGCATGTCTTCATGCACGAGTTTCTGTAAGTCGATACCTAACTTTCTGTAACTTCTGATTATAACGTCGGTACATACCCCAATATTTTTAGGCACATCACCACCTGGGTAAGCAATTGAGTGATAAGCCCCATCGTAGGTAATATTGTGTTTTGTTCGCTCGAGTAAGGCTGATACTATACCTTCTTCAAACGTTACAGCTTGTGCATCAATACACATTAAAGTAAAAAAGCATCCTAACGTTTTGTTCATATAAATTCCTTTAAAATTCTGCGCTAATTACAGAGTATGAGTTACATATTTTGGCACATCTATTTTTTTACCACGACTAGCAAATTGATCATCAAGCGCGTATGCCATCTTTTCGAGCGGAGCATGGTGATATCCCTCTCGTTGAATTTCACTAATGTAACGAAGCATAAATGCGTTAGCGCCAAGCTCAAGCCACTGCGCAACATGAACAAGTTCATGAAAATGGACCCTTAAATTAGTAGCGACGTGGGGAAGTATATAATAAGTATTTTTATACGTTATACCCGCCGCGTCCATATCGACAAAATCACCTAGGCCCATTTCTCGCAGACCCGCAAAGTCTGGCTTTGGTATTTGGTCTACAACAACGTAATACGCGTTTTTTAAAAACTCGGTAGGATAAAACCCATAAAATTCATTACTGAATTTATCACAACTCACTTTTTGACTACTGTATTTTAAATTTGTAGCGTCAATCCAATTTTCTATTTGTTCTAGCACAGCTCCTCTCCTAAAGTACAAATGCAACACACCATGTGTAAACCTTAATCTAATATTGTAGTAAGTTTTTTAACCAGCACTTTTAGTATTAACACCTCGCAACTAGCGAAGAAAATAGAACGCATAGAGTATCTAAACAAAAAGCTCTAAATCAAAATTATCATATAAACATAACCAGTCTATAAACAGTAAAAACCTTTTTTATACTTTTTAAAGTGTTATTATTTGTAACTAAAACAGTAACACTTAAAATCATGTATAATTTTACTAATACACTCTTTCGCATGAAAATAATGCGTTTCAGTCCCATTGTCTTACTGGTCATATTAAGTAATACAGCAAATGCTGAAAATATAAAACCGTTCACATCAGATGGCTGTAGTGCTTTTCCGGACGGCACGACAAAAGATAAAAAGTTGTGGCTTGCATGTTGTAAAGCGCACGACTACGCCTACTGGCAAGGTGGCACTTATTGGCAACGTTTAGAAGCAGATAAAGCCTTGCAACAATGTGTTATTGAAGCCGGCGAAACGAGTATAGCGAACCTTATGCTTGCTGGAGTTCGATTTGGTGGCAGCCCTTATATACCATCGACTTTCAGATGGGACTATGGTTGGCCCTATCCTAGGTTATATCAAGCATTAACAGCTGATGAAATTAAGCAAATTGCTGCTTTAAAAACGGTATTAACTCAAACCAATTAACACATTGTGAAAAACTGTGTTATGCAAATAATATCAAAAGGAATTGAATCACTATGCTTATACTGCTAAGTATCATTTTAACTTTGTTTCCAACGGTAATATCTTATTTTGTTTCACGTAATTACGCTAAAAAGGCTAAAGCGACTAATAAAGGTGCTTACATCAGAGCAGTGCTTTGGCCTAGTGTTTTCTCGTGGACACTATTTGCTGCTGTTGGGCACGGCGCAATCATCTTCCCCTTACCTTCAACGTTTGCGGTCGTGTTATATGTGTTTCTATATGACGAACGTGGTATCTATTTTCATCCTCACATATTTTTAAGCCCAACGATTCCAATAGCCGTTTATTTAATAAGCTATTTCAAATACAAAAAAGCGGCCAATAAAGAGCTAACGCCCTAGCCCACTGTTGGCTCATAAGTATCTTGTAAGGTCCAAAGCTGCACTTACTCCTGCTGTACACTTCTTTGCTGTGAAACTACAACGTTATTATCTGAATACAATTGTGTAAATAACGGGTCTGGTAAATTAATAAAGCGTCATTACCAAAAATAACGAGTTTACTTATGCACCCAGATATACAAAAAAATCTTAAAGTAAAACCTGCTCACATCGTCTCATTTATTGTGTTTTTATTAGTTTCAATATCTACGTTTACCGTTCAAGTATATGCCGCTGATGCTGTATGGCCTTCAAAAACCACTTACAAATATGCAAATGTAAACGGTAAAAAGGTATTTTACCGAGAAGCTGGCATCCAGCATAAGCAAACCATTGTGCTTTTACATGGCTATCCGTCGTCTTCACACAGCTACCGAGAATTGATCCCGCTTTTATCAGGTCGTTATCATGTAATTGCACCCGATTATTTAGGCTCAGGATACAGCGAACGCCCAAACCCAGAAACTCAAAAATATACTTTTGAATTACTAGCTCAATACGTTGAAGGGTTACTAACAACGCTTAAAGTAAAGCGCTACAGCCTATATATACAAGACTTTGGAGCACCTGTAGGCTTTAGAATGTTGTTAAATAATCCTAATAAACTTGATGCACTTATTGTACAAAATGGTAATGCGTATTTAGAGGGGCTAACCCTACCGAGGCAAGCAGTATTTACGAGACGTACAAAGTAACCCAGAAGTGATGAGCCCAGATAGCTGGACGCACGATCTTCACTTTTTACAAACCAAATCCGATAGAGTAATTCAAGTTCAATTGCTACGAGATTACTACAACAACCTTCTCGACTATCCAAAGTGGCAAGCTTATTTACGCAAGTACCAACCACCAACGTTAATTGTATGGGGTAAAAACGATCCTGCGTTTATAGCCGCAGGCGCTAAAGCATACTTAAAAGATATACCGAACGCTGAACTGCACTTACTCGATTCAGGGCACTTTAGTGTTGAAGAAAAACCAGTAGAAATTGCAAAGTACATTATCGATTTTATGAATAAGCTAGCTCAATAGTAAGCCTTTTCTTTTGGTTTAGTATTTATAGCGAACATAAAAAAGCGCTGAGGGTATAAACCATCAGCGCTTTATTAAGCTCAAGCTAAATCCACAAAAATCACATTTAATATGGATAAGTTATGCTTTTATGTATTTAACCTTCTTCTTCAATAAGCGACTCTAGTAGGTCGTGTATTTCAGCTTTAAGCTCTTTGTCTTCAATTTTATTGGCGCTGACTTTAGCATTTTGAAGGTTTTTAATAGCTTCATCTTTTTGGCCAAGCTCAAGCTGTAATGTAGCCATTGAAAAAGAAACCGACGACATATGATCTTTGTTATTAATCGCAATCGACTTTTCTAATGCTTTTTCGTAAGTAGTAATTGCCTCTTCTAACTCTTCGGTAAAATCAGCTAAGGTTTCCCATTGTACAGGGTGATCTTTTGAGGTGTTTTCGTTTTCAATACAAATAGCTTTTAATTGAGCAAATAACGACTCAAACTTTTCACGGTTATTTTTGTTAGCCGCCGCCATTAAATCTTCTGCTAGATCATGTACCGCTTTGTATATTTTTGTATTCATCATCACTGGTTATCCTTTAATGCAGCTAAACTCATTTACTCACTCAATTTAGCTAAAATATATCATTACAGTCATTATAAAACGTATTTAAACAACTGATTTATTTAATTTGGTGTATAGCGTAATAATACATTAATAATGAACATCGCGTAGGCGTTAAACACTCTGTGATTAAACTTTATCGAAATTACTCTTGGTAAACTTACACGCTGAATAAACTTGCAACCCAATCCAACGTAAAGATGGTCGTAAACACTTTAAGTGCAATGACAACTGAAAATAATAGGATGATTGCCGCTTTAGCTTTGCTACTTTTAAGATTGTTCCAATACAATAACTTTGCATTAAATTCTGTTTTTAACTTAGTGACAGCCTCTTTCATAATAACGCCCTACTTAGGTATCCGCGCTCAGCAACATTTAACAATCACACAGTTGCTCAAGCGGGGTTTGTAACATTTTTCGCTACCTTTAGAGTAAACCATTAAATAAAGCCTGTACTATATAAAATGTAACAAAGGGTTTTAACTTAAGTTATTGTATCTAACTATTGTTTACACACCCAAAAATTAAAGGATAGGTAAATTCAGTAGAGCGTTAATAATAAATTTGGTGCTACACTAATAACTAACTTAAATTCGTTAACAGTCAACTAAATTAGCCAATTATGAAAGAATGCAACCAGTGTGGTAAATGCTGTATTAAATATGGCGGCGGCGATTTAAGCGCAACGAAAGAGGAAATAGATTTATGGGAGCTCTTTAACCCCGAAATTTATGAATATGTTAAAAACAACGAAATTTGGTTTGACCCAAAAACAGGCTTAAGACTTCAAGTGTGCCCATTTTTAGAAATTGCGCCTAAAAAAGATCCTCTCGCTAAAAATATGTATACCTGCAGTATTTACCTCGACCGCCCAGAAGACTGCCGCCACTACCCTAGCCTTATTTCAGAGATGATCCGCGACGAATGCGAAATGATTGAATCTGTAGATATAACAAATCAGACAAGAGCGCAGCATAAACTAGATGCGATAATGATAGATAGCCGCTATTAAATACATAGATTTACCGGCTAGCGCTATGAGTTCTTCGGTCAAATAGATAAGTTTTCTATTCACAAACCTATTATTTGAATTTTTATAATATTGGCTTAATCGTCATTTTTAGATTATTCATCGCAAAATACAAAGTTATACTATAACATTGTTGATTCGTTAATTTTGTGGTGTTATATTATATCACAACATAATAACCACGAACCAATATATCCATGACAAAGTTAACATTAATCTCCTCTGCTATTTTTTCTGTTTTATGTTCTCAATCAGCTTTGGCTGCAACCGTTACTGGTAAAGTAATGGATGATAAAAATCAACCAATTAAAAATGCCTCTATCCATGTCCATGGCAAAAACCAAAGCGTTAAAAGTAATGATTTAGGCGAGTTTGCTATCGATATAGATGCAAACAGCCAATTACATATTAGTAAAGACAACTACATAGACTCTCGTATTACTGTTACCGAATCTTCAAATAATCTGTCTGTGTCACTTAAACCAACATCGGTTGAAACAGTGGTTGTTTATGCCTCTGCACTTCATAAGAACAGCCTAGAAATGATATCGCCAGTAAGCGTGCTCTCAGGTGATGAATTAAGAAATAAATCTAAACCAACACTTGGAGAAACTCTTAAAGGTTTACCAGGCGTAAATGCAAGTTACTTTGGCCCTGTATCATCAAGCCCAATTATTCGTGGTTTAGATGGCCCTCGCGTTAAAATCACACAAAATGGATTAGATGCCAGCGATGCGTCGCGTATTGGCCCAGACCACGCGACATCAAGCGACAGCCTAGCGGCAGAACAAATTGAAGTGTTGCGCGGTCCAAGTACCCTACTTTATGGCTCTGGTGCAATTGGTGGCGTTGTAAACGTGGTTGATAACCGTATTCCTACTAGCAACATCGACGAGCTTACAGGCGCTGCTGAATACAGCAACGATACGGTGTCAAATTCAAACACCGTAGCTGCAAAACTTGAAACAGGTAATGAAGGCTTTAACTTTCATTTTGATGGTACTAAGCGCAGCGGCGATGATTACCAAACACCTACCTTTACTATTGCCGACGATGATGGCGATGTTGAAACTGAAAGATCGGTAGAAAATACTTTTATTGATAGCGAAACACTTAACTTTGGTACCAGCTATGTTGGCGATCACTTAACGATTGGTTTTTCTTACGGTAGCATTGATACTGATTACGGTATTCCTGGGCATGAGCATCATCACGATCACGAAGGTGAAACTGAAGAAGAGCATGCAGAACATGAAGATGAAGCTGCTGAAGAACCAGTTTATGCACATTTAGAGCAAGATCGCTGGCAAGGGCTTGTAAGTTACGCACTGCATAATAACTGGATTGAAACCATCAATCTACGTGTTGGCTATACTGATTACTTGCACAGCGAAATTGAAGATGGCGAAATTGGTACTACTTTTAAAAATAAAACGACTGAAGCACGTTTAAATGTAGAGCATAAGTTTGCTGATTGGCACGGAATGATGGGCTATCACTACAGCGATTCTGACTACGATGCAATTGGTGAAGAAGCATTTACACCCGCGAGTGTAACTACAACTAACGCATTATATTTACTAGAAGAGCGTGAATTTGGCGACGTGACAATAGAGCTTGGTGCACGTGTAGAAGATTACAAAATTGAAAGCCAAATCACGGCACACGAACATAGCCACGATGAAGTAGAAATAGATCATAGCGACGAAGAGACCATTGGGTATAATGAAAGCTTTACCAATTTAAGCGCCTCTGCCGGTGCCATTTGGCAATACAGGCCGGGTCATAGTATTGCAACAAGTATTTCTCATTCAGAACGAGCACCACTTTCGGCAGAGCTTTTATCAAACGGTTTACACATTGCAACTGGCACTTATGAGCTAGGTCTTGGTTACAGCATTGAAGATAATGAAGCGCATTTTGAGCCTGAAAATATTAAGCAAGAAACCTCAACAAACCTAGATTTGAGCTTTAGACGTTTTAGCGGAGACTTTGGTTACACCGTTAACTTTTTCTATAACGATATTAAAAACTTTTATTTCCAAGAAAATACGGGTTTAGTTTACGATGAAGAAGATGGTTTAGAATCAGCTATTGGTGCACATGACGATGCTGTTGCGGTTTATCAGTTTACAAGTAAAGACGCAGAGCTTTATGGAATTGAATTTGACGCACATTACCAAGTAGCCCCAAGCGCTATGGTTAAAGTATTTGGTGACTCAACTCGTGCAAAACTAAAAGACGACGAAGGCAACTTACCGCGTATTCCTGCCAATAAATTAGGCTCTGAGTTACAGTACGATTTAGGTGACTTACAATTAACACTGACGGGTACTCATTACTTTGATCAAAACGATGTAACTGCATTTGAAACAAAAACGGACGGCTATACGTTATTTGATGCACAAGCTAATTACCAATTAGGTTTAGGCGGTGTAGATGCACAGCTGTATATAAACGTGGATAACATTACTGATGAGTTAGGCTTTGTGCATAGCTCATTTATTAAAGATAAAGCCCCACTACCAGGCAGAAACTTCCGCTTTGGTGTTCGTGGTTATTTTTAATAATTAAAGATAGTTTTTAGTTTATATATTTACAAACCGCATTTTATTAATGCGGTTTTTTTATTTTTAAAATATATAATATCAATACGCAATAATACTTAATCGATTTGAAGGATCAAACCTGACGCTAACTGCGTTAAGAATTTCTGATATACGACTGCATGGATGCAGGAGGTAGAGCAATGCAAGAGCAATTAGTGATAACAACTAAACAACGAAATTTTCACCTTGTTATCGACACAATTTTCTTAGCGAAAAACAGATAACTTAATTAAGAGAATTGGTATAAAACTCTTAAATTACAAACACAAAAAAGCCGTATTCAAATTGAATACGGCTTTTTACACTTTTAAATTAAAATTTATTTAATTTAATTTAAGAAATGATTTCGTGTAGCTCAACGTCAAATACAAGCGTTGAGAAAGGTGCGATTGCAGCACCTGCGCCACGTTCACCATAAGCAAGCTCATGAGGAACGTAGATACGCCATTTAGTACCTACAGGCATCATTTGTAATGCTTCAGTCCAGCCTTTGATCACGCCACCAACTGGAAATTCAGCTGGTTGACCGCGCTCGTATGAGCTATCAAACACAGTACCGTTAATAAGTGTACCGTGGTAATCAACACGTACTGTAGACTCAGCTGTTGGCTTTTCGCCTTCGCCAGTTGCTAGTACTTCGTATTGAAGACCAGACTCAGTTACTGTGATTTCAGGACGTTTTGCGTTTTCTTCTAAGAATGAAATACCTTCTGCAGAAAGTACTTTAGACTCTTCTTCACGACGAGCTTGAATCTCTTCGTTGATTTTTTCAAATGCAGCTTGGATCTCAGGGATCTCAACTTGAAATGCGCTACCAGCGTACGCATCTTTCATGCCTTCAAATACTGAATTTAGGTTTAAGCCTTCAAAAGGATTAGACTTAAGTTGCTCACCCATTTGTAAGCCAATACCGTAACTTGCTTTTTCAGCATCTGTAGTAAAATTATCTGACATAATGTGTTTTTCACGTTTTGTTAGTTAAAAGACGCGACTATGCTATCACAAAATAAACCGCGTTTGGGGCTAGTTTTTGCTGAGTTTTAGCTTAATTAGGCCAACAATATAACTACAAAGCGGCAAACTGAATAAAATTCCAACAAGTAGAGGCATTGTTAGTAATCCTGATTCGCCAAACAGTAAAAATGGCACTACAAGCAGCCCTATACAACCAATAAAAACAGAGCCAATAACTGGCCAATGCTTATCGTATTTGGTAATAAGATGGGCAGCTAAAACATTAAAACCAACACCATAAATTAAACCGGTAATTAATGGATACTCTGGTTGAGCGTCTATAGCCATTTTTACTAATAAGCTAATAGCACTTTGATAGCAGTAACCAAATACCGTCCATAATAAAAGATGTTTTATTAATTTCTGCGAGGTTGGTAGGTTTGTTGCTTTAGTCATTTAGAAACTCCACAAAGCAAAAAACCGCCCATAAGGCGGTTTTTTTAAATAATGGTGGAGAGATAGGGATTTGAACCCTAGATGGGCTATAAACCCATGCCGGTTTTCAAGACCGGTGCATTCGACCACTCTGCCATCTCTCCGCACGGCGCGAATAATATGGCTAAATACATAACTTGTAAAGAGCTAAATAGAAATTAATATAAAATATTAACATATTGGATAAAATAGACCCACTTTGTTCTTTTGTTAAGCTCTTCACTTTAATAAAAGTGTAGTTAATGGACTAAAGTTAAACACATTAATAATATTGTTTAGGTCTACGTGCAATCCAAGAGCAGATTAAACAAGCCAATATACTCAGTGCAGTAAAGGTAACGCCTTGAAAAATTAAATCGAATCGATTTAAATCATCACTTGGTACTACAACAAACATAAAAGCTGGTAGCACACTAAGCGATAAAACGTAGCAACATACTTTAAATGCACGCCCAAAGTCGAAACGTTTGGACTGGTGCATCCACCATGTTAACAACACAAGCATACCCATCGCTGAACCGGCTATAAAGTGTGATGCATTTGTGCTCATTGCAACATACAGTGTTACAAAAGCACCAATGATTCCCCAAATTGACCATGCTAGCCAATTCTCTTTTTCACGTAAAAATAAATTTCCCATAGTTTTCGTCTTCTTTATCGTTATTTTTATTAAGACTTTCCATAATGTATCAAAAAACAACCGATTAAAAAACAAACTGAAGAAGATTTAGTAAATTTAGTGCTTCCAAGCGCTTCTTACAGCCAAGTCATTAACTTTTAAATAATACTCTTTGTAACCTTAATGAATTATGACTACGTAAGTTGCGCAAAGTTCATACTATTTCACAAATTACTAAAATAGTGTTCCGGCTTATGGCGAGGCGACTTTTTACAATCGACTTCGGGTGTACCTATATATAAATACCCTACTATTTCATCTTGCTCATGTAAGTTAAGCGCTTTTTTAACCGCGCTACTTTGAGCAAAGTAGCCTGTGCGCCAAACACCGCCTAACCCTTGGGCAAATGCAGCTTGTTGCATCGCTAATACACTACAGCCTGCGCTTTGTACTTGTTCTATTCTAGGAACTTTTGGGTGTTCTTGATATTTAGCAATTGCTATTACAATCATAGGCGCACGAAGGGGAAGCTCTTTAGCACGGTTAATTACTTTTTCTTCTTGTTGCTCTGCCACTGCACTTTGATGGTAAATTTCACCCAGTTTATTGCGTGCATCACCTTGAGCAACAATGAACTGCCACGGTGCTATACAGCCATGATCAGGAACACGTAATGCTGCTTGCTTAATTATGTCGAGCTGCTCAGGCGTAGGGCCCGGCTCTGTTAGTTTAGAGTCTGATTGGCGGGTAAGTAAAAGCTCGATAGCGTTCATAACGATTCCTCAAAATTCAAAACGCTAGAGTAACATTTAAACCCTTAAAAAATAAATACCGAGAAATTAAAATGCAAAACGGCCGCAAAGGGTCAACTATGCGGCCGTTAGTAAAGCAGATTAAATACGTTATTCTTTTACAATATTTCGCCTTAACCAGTAATCTATACTAACAAAACGCCCACCGCCCATAAAAAACAAACTAAGAAGCATAGCAAAATAAATTGCCGAAAATTCTATACCGTTATTTAAAATAGACGGCTTGCCCTTTTCGTATAGATAATCAGGAAACCCGTGTTCTTCAACTAAGCCACGAATTTTACCTATTCGGTCTTGTACTTCTAGTGAGTTTTCAAGGCTTTCTTTAGCGCCCGGAATTGATAACCAATCGAGCACTTGCGCAGCACTTGTTTCTGGGTTAGTTGGTGCTATTGCAAACCAACCATTATGCCAATGCACTGAGGTTGCAGCGACAACCATTGTGAACATAAGTGGGATACTGACCAAGCGAGTTAAAAGGCCAAGTAATAAAAACCAACCTCCTAAAAATTCACTCCAACCAGCTAAAAAGGCTAGTAAGTCAGGAAACGGTAATCCTAAACCCCATTCATTATTACCAAACCATTGAACTACATCTGGAGATGCTAAAAAATTATCAAAGAAACCTTCTGTCTCACCGCTTATAGCAAGTTTGTTATAACCTGCAATGATCATAACAGGGGCTAAAATCAAGCGAAATAGCAATGCAGGTAAACCATCTAAAAATGATAGTTTACCCAATATTGCATCATAAAGATTGGTTAGTTTATTCATGCGTATCCTGTGTGTTCACTGTTTATTAAGTTATAGACTATAAACAGCAAAGACCGCATGAATTGATAAACTATTTCAATTTATTTACAAAGGTTAAATACTTCTAGCGACCTGAAGTGCTTCAAAAATAGCGCGTTTAGCATCAATAGCTGCAGCTAGTTTAGCTCCGCCTATAACATGTACCTTTGCGTTATCTGTGTAATTTTCTAGCACTTCGTTGTTAGAAACCTGGCCAATACAGGCAATAACAGTGTCTACTGGCAGTACTTGAGTTTCACCAGCAACATTAATAGTTAGTCCGCTTTTATCAAAGCTTTGGTATTGGCAATCAGCAATTTGCTTAACGCCATGCTGCTTAGCAACTTGGCGATGTATCCAACCCGTTGTTTTACCAAGCTCGCTACCAAAACGACCCGCACTGCGTTTTAACATATACAATTGACGTTCGTCTTTATGAGGTTGGGCTTCACACTCAATCCCCCATTGCGTTTTAAACTCGCTAATAGTTTGCGATTTATGTTCGCTTAAAAACGCAACCATATCAAAACCTATACCACCGGCACCTAAAATAGCAATTGATTTACCCAGCTCTACTTCGCCGCGTATAACTTCGTCATAAGCAAATACACGCTTATCATCGCTACACTTAATAGAGGCTTCACGCGGCCTAACGCCAGTTGCGAATACGATGTCATCATAGCTTTTAAGCATTGAATCGTCATAAGCTTTACCAAGCTCTACAGTTACTTTTAATCGCTCTAGTTCATTAGTGAAGTAAGTAAGAGTATGGTTAAAGTCTTCTTTACCTGGTATTTGCATGGCTAAATTAAATTGGCCACCCATTTGCGATTTTTGATCAATTAACGTGACGTTATGCCCTTTTTGAGCCAAGTAACAACTTGCCGATAAACCAGCAGGGCCTGCGCCGACTACTAATACATTTTTAGCTTTGGTTGCTTGTTCTAACGGATAATCTAGCTCAAATGCAGCTTGTGGATTAACTAAACACGTAGCACGTTTATTTTTAAATACGTGATCTAGACAACCTTGGTTACACCCTATACAAATATTAATTTGCTTAGATTGATTCTTTGCGTATTTATTAAAAAACTCTGGATCGGCAAGTAGCGGCCTTGCCATCGAAATTAAATCAGCCTCGCCTGCATTTAAAATATCGTTAGCAATTTCTGGAGTATTAATTCGGTTAACAGCAATAACTGGCACGCTCACCACGTCTTTTAAACGTTTTGATGCTTCTTTAAATGCACCTGGCGGCACCATACTCGCAATAGTCGGTACACGCGCTTCGTGCCAACCAATACCTGTGTTAAAAATATCAACGCCCGCTTTTTCAAGCTCGGTAGCTTGTATGACAACTTCCTCTGGTGTTGAACCGTTTGGGATTAAATCAATGACCGACAATCTAAAAATGATTAAGAATTGCTCAGATACTTTTGCTCTTACAGCTTTAACTATTTCAAGCGCAAGTCGCATTCTATTTTCTAGGCTGCCACCAAATTCATCTTCACGTTTATTGGTGTGCGGCGCCATAAACTCATTAATCAAATACCCTTCAGAACCCATAACTTCAACGCCATCGTAGCCGGCTTTTTCAGCCATATAGGCAGAGTGCGCAAAGTCTTTAATTGTTTTTTTAATCGAGCCAAGCGACATCGCTTTAGGTTTATAAGGATTAATAGGTGCTTTTATTGCACTTGGTGCTTGATTGAATGGATGGTACGCATAACGTCCAGCGTGTAATAATTGCAAACAAATTTTTCCGCCGTGTTTATGCACAGCATCTGTGTAAGCGCGGTGCTTAAATACATCGTAATAACTATTAAATGAAGATGAAATAGGTGTTAATTTGCCACGTAAATTAGGGCTGTATCCGCCCGTAATTAACATTGCAGTGCCGCCTTTTGCACGTGCTTCGTAAAATGCACGTAAGCGTTTGCGGTTATGCCATCCCTCTTCAAGGCCTGTATGCATTGAGCCCATCACTAAGCGGTTACGTAATTGTGTGTGTTTTAATTGTAATTGTTGTTCTAACATCTTGTGCCCCGTTAACTGGTCTAACCTGTATACATTAGCTAATTCTGCTTTAATGGCAAGTAATAAGCAATATGTGCCTTCATTTAATTAAAAAAAGCCATAAAAACATGTATTAATAGCACCTCATAAACACTTCGTTACGATTTAGCAGTTAAATTTATTTTTATTCTAGGCTAAGATGGAACTAATGTATTAACTGTACCAAATTAAGGAGCTATTTTGATAGCAAAGGTATTTAAAGGTATTTGGGCTGGAATTAACTTTTCTCGTCGTTTAATACTCAACATTCTGTTTTTATTACTGGTAATTGTTTTCTTAGTGTCACTCTCAAGTGACGACGATAAAATAATAGTTGAAAATGGCTCTGTGCTTAGGCTTAACCTAAATGGCCCTATTGTTGAAGAAAAAACATACATAGATCCGGTCGAAGCTGCAATTAGTGATGCTACTTCTGGTTCTGAAGCGCCAAGCGAAATATTACTCGACGATATTGTTGAAGTAATAAACGAAGCGACTAAAGACGATCGCATTACGGTGATGCTGCTTGATTTACAAGAAATGCCTAAAGCGCATTTAAACAAACTTAAGCAAATTACCAATGCTATTGATGCATTTAAACAAGCTGGCAAAAAAGTGATTGCATCGGGTTATTACTATACCCAAGCACAATACTATATTGCATCACATGCTGATGAAATAGCTATGCACCCATACGGTAGCGTAGGTATTGAAGGTTACGGCATGTATCCGCTTTACTTTAAAGATGCACTTGAAAAGCTTGAAGTAACGCAGCATATTTTCCGTGTTGGTACATTTAAGTCAGCAGTAGAACCTTTCATTCGTAACGACATGTCTGAAGCAGCCAAAGAAGCTAACCGTGTTTGGTTAGGCGCTCTTTGGAGCGAATACAAACAAGATGTTGCTGCGGTTCGCCCATTTGATGAGTCAAATTTCGACGAGACAATGGACGTATACCTTGAAAAAATGAAAGCTGCAGATGGCGATGCAGGTAAATATGCACTTGACCACCAGTGGGTTGATTCTTTAAAAACAAATCAACAAGTTCGCAAACAATTAATTGATTTAGTTGGCGCACAAGAAGATGGCAAAACATTTAAGCAAGTTTCATTTCGTGAATACTTAAGCTTGGTTAAACCACCGATTGAATTTGATAACCCTATTACCGAAAAAGTCGCCGTTGTAGTTGCTAAAGGTACAATTGTTGATGGTGAGCGTAAAGCTGGCGAAATTGGTGGCGACTCTACAGCAGCCCTACTTCGTAAAGCACGCCTTGATGACAAAGTTAAAGCGGTTGTACTGCGCATTGATTCAGGTGGCGGTAGTATGTTTGCCTCTGAAGTTATTCGTGCAGAAGTATTAGCGCTTAAAGCTGCTGGAAAGCCTGTTATTGCCTCTATGAGCTCTGTGGCTGCATCGGGTGGTTATTGGATTGCTTCTGCTGCAAACGAAATTTGGGCAGCACCAAGTACTATTACAGGCTCGATTGGGGTGTTTGGTACGTTTATGACATTTGAAAAAACCTTATCTAAAATTGGTGTTTATTCAGATGGCGTTGCAACAACCGAAATGGCTGGTTTTTCTATCACTCGTCCCCTAAACGAAAAAATGGGTCAAGTAATTCAGATGAGCGTTGAAGAAGCATACGGTCGCTTTTTGAATGTTGTCGCTGATGCCCGTAATATGACGCCTGAGCAAGTTGATAAAATTGCCCAAGGCCGCGTATGGATTGCATCTCAAGCACTTGAACTAGGTTTAGTAGACAAACTTGGTGATAAACAAGATGCTATAAAAGCAGCAGCAGCACTTGCAAAACTTAATCATTATGAAGTTAAAACCATTAAACAAGATTTAAGCTCGCAAGAAAAAATGATTCAAAACATTTTTGGTAACGCGTCTATTAAATCGATGCTTGGTTTACAAACACAAAAAACATCTGTGTTAGCAACGCAAGCTAACTTGCAAAGCGTTATTAACCAATTAAGTACTGAAGTTGAAAACCTTAAAGATTACAACGATCCACAAGGTGTATATGCACGCTGTTTAGTGTGTAACGTTGCACAATAAAAGTGCATAGCTTTACCTAATCAGCTGTATTTAAAGTTACTTAACGTTATACTAAGCCCAGTTTTTTTACTGGGCTTTTTTTATGAAACGTAAACGCATTTATATCGCTTATACTGGCGGTACTATAGGTATGAAAAAATCGAGTCGAGGTTATATTCCTGCTGAAGGTTTTTTAACAGAAACCGTAGTGAACAACGCAGAGTTTAACCGTGATGAAATGCCTTTGTTTGATATTCACGAATACTGCCCTCTTATAGATTCTTCAGATATGTCTCCTGAGCATTGGCAACTTATTGCTGATGACATTAAAGATAAATACCAAGATTATGATGGTTTTGTTGTGCTTCATGGCACCGATACAATGGCGTATACAGCCTCAGCACTATCGTTTATGTTCGAAAACCTAACTAAACCTGTGATTGTAACTGGCTCACAAATTCCGCTTTCTCAATTACGCTCAGATGGTCAAGTAAACCTTCTGAATGCAATGTATTTAGCGGCAAATTATCCAATTGCAGAAGTAAGTCTATTTTTTAATAACCAACTGTTTAGAGGTAACAGAGCAACTAAAGCCCACGCCGATGGATTTAATGCATTTGCGTCGCCTAATCTTGATCCTCTCGCGTTATCGGGTATTAGTATTCAACTTATTAAAGGCCAACTTAGTCCTTATGTTGAAAATGAGCTGCAAGTTACCCCTATTACACCTCAACCCATTGGTGTGCTTTATTTATACCCTGGTATTAGTCAAGAAGTGGTTAAAAGCTTAGTTAATGGCAATATTAAAGCCTTGGTGTTGCTTAGTTTTGGTGTAGGTAATGCACCGCAAGATCCTAACTTTTTATCAATACTTGAAGAAGCAAGTAAACGTGGCGTCGTTATTGTTAATTTAACCCAGTGCTTAAAAGGCCATGTAAATATGGGCGGCTATGCAACGGGTAATGCACTGTTAAATATTGGTGTTATTAGTGGATACGATATGACCCTTGAAGCGTGTTTAACTAAATTACATTATTTATTTAGCCAAAAGCTAGAAGTAGAGACGATTCGTCATTTAATGCAAGACAATTTACGTGGTGAATTAAGCCGTTAAATCTCACAGCGCCTAAAATACAAAAGGCACGCTAAATAGCGTGCCTTTATCGTTTTAAACAACTGTTTATTACCTAACTTTAGCGTCGATATCTACTAAGTCAGTTAAATGGCATGTTTCACCGCTATGGGTTTTAACGCCGTGCTCACCAAAGTAATCACGCTGGGCTTGAACTAAATGCCCATTACTCGGTGTGGTTAATGTTGCTAAATACGTTTGTGTAGCACCCAATACAGGGAATGCTAAACCAGTCATTATTGCTTGGCCGGTAATTTTGCGCAAAGAGTTAGACTCTTTCTCAAGGGTATCAATAAATTCAACACCTTGTGCAACGCTATCAAGGTAGTCAGCACGAATAATACAACCAGCACGCCACGTTTGAAGCGTTTTAGATAAATCAACTTTCCACTGATGAGTACGTGATGCACCTTTAATTAACGCTAAACCTTGGCGATACGCTAGTAAGCTTGCAAGTAAGAACGCTTCTTTTAGCTCTTCTAAATCAATTTCAACATTGTTAGTTGGTTTAGATGCATACGTCATCTCTTGTGCAGCCGTTGTATTACATGCATTAGTTAAATGACGAGCTTGTACAGCAGCAACAAGTGAAGGAACTGCAATACCAAGTTCTAGTGCATTTTGCGCAGTCCAAAGACCAGTACCTTTAGCGCCAACTTTATTATCAATTAAGTCCGCAAGCGGTACATTATTATGATTTTCAAGTGACAATATGTGGCTAGAAATAGACAGTAAGTAGCTATTTAATTGACCTTCTGACCAGTCATTAAATATCTCAGCCACTTCTTTTGGAGAACGATTAGTGCCTAAACGAAGTAATTGGTACACTTCTGCAATAAGTTGCATAAGTGCGTATTCAATACCGTTGTGAACCATTTTTACAAAATGACCACTTGCTGATTGACCAACACGTGCAAAACACGAGTCGCCATTATAGCTAGCAGCTACTTTTTCAAACCATGGCTCAATACGTTCCCAACCACCCTCAGAACCACTTGCCATCATTGCAGGACCATGGCGAGCGCCTTCTGCACCGCCAGAAATTCCCATAGTGGCAAATTCAAATTTATTTTGGTATTTAAGTTTACGCGTTATACCGTCTTTATAATTACTATTACCGCAATCGACAATCATATCGTCACAGTTAACGCCGGCCTCTACAAGTTCATTACAAACTGTATCAACTAACTCACCAGCAGGAACAAGTAATAAAATAGAACGAGGTGCCTCTAAACGCCTTACCATGTCTCTTAAATCAGAGACAATGTGAAGCCTATCAGCCATGCCTTGAGATTTAGCACAACTTAGTAACTCTTCACCCGCATGTGGGTTTTTGTCATAAGCGACTAGCGTTATCCCTTTTTCAATCAAGTTTAGGGCAAGATTTTTTCCCATAACGCCTAACCCTACTAATGCAACTTGCATCTAGTGTCCTCCTCGGTAACAACTATTTGGTTAGAAAATTCAGTGTATAAATTAAATAATACCGCGTGCATTATACTCATACAGTCATAAAATACTAATTATGAGTCAATACAACATGCTTTTTTATTACAGATAAATAAGCTACGTAATTATATCAAACATCAATGGTCTCGGGGTGACTAAAAGCAAAGCTAATTGAAATTAAGATCATTGACGCATTCTGACACCGGTGTCATAATGATGACACAATAGTTTTGTATAAAATAGTGGCAAACCTTTGAAGTTTGCACATAACTAAAATATTTTATTCTAATATAGATATTTTAAGTCAACAAAATAACGTCAACATGCTTTCACCAAGCAAACAGGAGAAATTGATGCTAAGACGCACGAAAATAGTCGCTACCCTTGGACCTGCTACCGATAGAGATAACAACTTAGAAAAAATTATTATCGCTGGGGCTAATGTAGTACGTTTAAACTTCTCACATGGTGTTGCCCAAGATCATAAAGACCGTGCACAAGCTGTACGCGATATTGCAAAAAGATTAGGCAAGCATATTGCTATCCTTGCTGACCTTCAAGGCCCTAAAATCCGCGTTTCTACTTTTAAAGAAGGTAAAGTAACGCTTGCTGTGGGTGCAAAATTTACCCTTGATGCAAAAATGGAAAAAGGCGAAGGCGACATAAACTCCGTAGGTATTGATTATAAAGAATTACCTAACGATGTAAGCCCTAACGATTTACTACTTCTAAATGACGGCCTTATTCAATTAAGTGTTGATGAAGTAGCTGGGCATTTAGTGCATTGTACAGTTACTGTTGGCGGTGTTTTATCTAACAATAAAGGTATTAACCGTTTAGGTGGTGGCTTAACTGCTCCAGCATTTACTGAAAAAGACAAAGAAGATTTAATAACTGCCGCTGAAATTGACGTAGATTACATTGCCGTATCATTCCCACGTAGTGGCGACGATATGCGCTACGTACGCTCACTTGCTGAAGCTGCTGGTTCAAAAGCACAGTTACTTGCTAAAATTGAACGTGCTGAAGCCGTTGAAACCCAAGAAGCTGTTGATGACATCATTTTGGCGTCTGACGCTGTAATGGTTGCTCGTGGTGATTTAGGTGTTGAAATTGGTGATGCTGCTCTTATGGGCAAGCAAAAACTAATTATTCGTCGTGCTCGTTCATTAAACCGTACTGTAGTAACAGCAACGCAAATGATGGAATCGATGATTGATAACCCTATGCCTACACGTGCAGAAGTTATGGATGTTGCAAATGCTGTTCTTGATGGAACAGATGCTGTAATGCTTTCAGCTGAAACAGCTGCAGGTGATTATCCTGAAGAAACAGTTGCGACTATGGCACGCGTTTGTTTAGGTGCTGAATCGCAAAAAGAAACGCACGTTTCTAAACACCGTTTAGATAGTCGCTTTTCTAACAATGCTGAATCAATTGCGCTTTCTGCTATGTATGCAGCTAATCACTTAGATTCTGTTAAAGCAATTATCACACTTACTGAATCTGGTAGTACGGCTAAATTAATGTCGCGTATCAGCTCAGGCTTACCAATCTACTCGCTTTCACGTCATGCGAGTACATTAGGTCAAACAGCACTTTATCGTGGTGTTTACCCAGTATTTTTTGATTCTACAAAAACTGAAAAAGACGGTATGGTAAAAGCCGCGCTTGATACTTTAGTTTCTCAAGGGTCTTTACAGTCTGGCGATACAGTAATTATTACTCACGGTGACTCAATGGAAACTGTGGGCGCAACTAACACAATGAAAATTGTAACTGTTGCATAATTAAACGCCGAATATAAAAAATGCGAGCTTAGCTCGCATTTTTTGTGTCTGTAATAAAAGCGTTGGCTTTAACTTGCTAATGCCGCTTTAACCTTATCTCGGTAGCTACGGCTCACTTTTAATTCTTGGCCATTTTCAAGTACTAATAAATACTCACCACTTACTTGTGTAACCAATTTACTAATTTGTTTTGTATTTACTATTGCGCTGCGATGTACACGCACAAATAACTGAGGGTCGAGCTCTTGCTCAAGCTCTTTCATTGTTTTACGTAGAATATGCGTTTGTCCGTCTTCACAGTGCAAACACATATAGTCACCTGCTGCATCAACCCATTGGATAGTCGCTACTGGTACACGAATAATTTCACCCTGCTCTTTTACAGCAAGCGATTCTGGGTAACGTCTGTCTGTTAGCATATCGCCAGTGGCTAATTTTTTAAGTATTTCTTCGCAATTGTTACCAGTAATACCGGCTACAAAACTCGCTAGTTTTTTCTTATGGGCGTTGTCTTGCTGCGTTTTTAAGTAGGTATGCACTTTTTCTACCGCCTGTTTTAGTCTGTTATCATCAACGGGTTTTAAAATGTAATCGAGAGCATGAATTTCAAACGCTTTTACAGCAAACTGGTCAAAGGCCGTTACAAATACAATCGCTGGTAATGCTTTTGAGCTTTCGCTAAGGGCTCTTGCTACTTCAAAGCCATTCATACCTGGCATTTGAATATCTAAAAAAACCAAATCAATTTTCTCGCTTTGACACATTTCAATTGCATCAGCGCCTGAACTACACAATTTAATTACTTCAATATCAGAGTATTCTTCGAGCCTTACCGCTAAACCTTTTCGTGCTAACGGTTCGTCATCAACAATGAGTGTTTTTATTTTAGTCATTTTTCACAGCCTTCTCAAAAGGTACTCGCAGATTAACTTTTAATCCACTTGGCGTATTATGTGATAATACAAACGAATAATTATTTTCATACAACGTTTTTAATCTATCTTTGGTATTAGCGACACCTACGCCTTGAGCGTTAACTAATTGACCATCGAGTATGTCAGTACCTGGGCCGTTGTCGCCCACTTCTAGTAATAACTCATTCGCAAATACCTGTGCTTTTATATCAATTACTCCACCTTCTGTTAGGTGGGCAATAGCATATTTAATCGCGTTTTCTATAATAGGTTGCAAAATTAAGCTCGGTACTAAAGCCTCTTTAGCCTGCTCGCTTATATCTACATTTACCTTTAATCGCTCATCAAAACGTACACGTTCTATTTCTAAGTAAAGCATGAGTGCATGTAACTCTTGCTCTAACGGTACTTTTTTTATTGGATCGGTATTTAATGTATAACGTAGAAAGTCACTTAACCTTGCTACCATTAAGTTAGCATCTTTGTTTTCTTTAACCAAAATTAAAGTAGAAATAGCGTTAAGTGTATTGAATAAAAAATGGGGGTTAAGCTGATACCTAAGCATTTTTAATTGCGCTTCGTGTGCCATAGTTGTGGCTTTTAGTGCTTTTTGTCGCTCACTTTGTAATAACTGATAATATTTAACGCCAAAGTACAAACCACTCCAACATAAAATAATATATACAGAATCTAAGCCTTGCTGCAGGTAATAAAACCACTCCTCTGGTCTATAACCATGGCGGTATATTTCCCACAAATTAAATTTTTGAACGACAGCCCATAAAGTACCTGTTACATAAGAGGCACCAAATACCACAATCATTAATACCCAAGGCGAGGCATTCCAAATTTTACGGTAAATATACCTAAGCGGTACTGTCATTAAGCAACCAGCGTAAGCATTTAATAAAATAACAAATACGTATATATCACGCATTTCAAATACTTTAGAGCCAATATAATTTACTAACGCATAACCAATCCAGCCTGCAATTTGCAAAAGCCAAAAAAAGCGTTGTCTGTTATCGACTAAAGATTGCCAGTTCAAAATAGATGTTTACTCCGTATAGTTAAAGACTAATTCCATAAAATAGGCGCTTGTTATTCTTTATTATTTTTACCTATGTAGCTAATTTTAATAAAATTAGATTGTCTTATTATATAGATTTATGAGTTTGCATAGCACTACAGCCTACCTTGCTTTTTAATAGTCTTACCGCAAACAAATAGTAGATACACTAAAAAAGCGAAAGGTTATTCACCTTTCGCTTTTTAAATATAAATAGCTTTGTGTAAATTAAGCTAGTTCGTCTGATGCTACTTTGTATGTTGGATCTTCAATCACATTCACTTCAACCAAATCGCGTGCTTTATGCAACAACTGCGTACAGTCTTTACTTAAGTGACGTAAATGAAGTTGTTTACCTGCTTTTGTGTACTTATCAGCAAGTGTGTCAATTGCTTCTATTGCACTGTGATCAGATACGCGGCTATGCTTAAATTCAACAATTACATTTTTAGGGTCATTTTTAACATCAAATAACTCTGCAAAGTTTTTAACTGAACCAAAGAAAAGCGGGCCATGTAACTCATATACTTTAGCGCCTTCTTCATCAATATAGTTAGTTGTGTATATGTGCTTAGCATGCTGCCAAGCAAATACTAATGCAGATACAATAACACCTACACATACTGCAATCGCTAAATCGGTAATAACCGTCACACCCGATACAAGTACTATTACGAACGCGTCTGATAGAGGCACCCGCTTCATCATTTTAAAGCTGGCCCATTCAAACGTACCTAATACAACCATAAACATAACACCAACAAGTGCAGCTAGTGGGATCATCTCAATTAAGCTTGAAGCGAATATGATGAACGCAAGCAACATCAATGCAGCACTTATACCCGATAAGCGAGAACGACCACCTGAGTTAATGTTGATCATTGATTGACCAATCATTGCACAACCACCCATAGCACCAAACATACCACAAGTAATATTTGCAGCGCCTTGGCCTATACACTCTTTATTACTATGACCGCGAGTTTCTGTAATCTCGTCAATTAAGCTAAGCGTTAATAATGATTCAATTAAACCAATAGCCGCTAAAATAAGTGCATAAGGAAAAATAATTTGTAGCGTTTCGAAAGTAAACGGCACCATAGGAATATGAAACTGAGGTAAACCGCCTGCAATTGTTGCAGCTTCGTCGCCTGTCATTCCTTTTAAGAAATCAACTACAGTATGCGCTTCTAAGTCCAAACCAATGACTAAAGCGGTCACTGTAATAATAGCGACTAATGTAGAGGGTACAGCCGTTGTTAGTTTAGGTAAAAACTGAATAATAGCCATGGTTAAAGCCACTAAACCAAGCATAATATATAACGGGTTACCCGTCATCCATTCTTGTCCGCCCATACCATCAGGCACTTTAAATTGTCCTAACTGAGCAAGAAAAATAACAATAGCTAAGCCGTTTACAAAACCAAGCATTACCGGATGAGGAACCATGCGGATAAACTTACCGAGTTTAAATACACCCGCGAGTATCTGCAGTATGCCCATGAGCAATACGGTCGCAAATAAATACTCAACACCATGATCAAGCACTAAACTTACCATAACAACAGCTAATGCACCGGTTGCACCTGAAATCATACCAGGGCGGCCACCAAATATAGCCGTGATTAAACCAACGATAAACGCGGCATATAGACCAACTAAAGGTTCTACATTTGCAACAAAGGCAAACGCAACAGCTTCTGGAACTAAGGCTAGCGCCACAGTTAATCCAGATAGAATATCGTTTTTAGCAGAGCTAGGCGCCCTACTGAGTAAGTTAAACATTGAGTTCCTCAAATGGTGTAATGGGTATCAAAAAAGCGCTAAATTCTACCAAATTAGCGCTCAGTTAACAATTGTCATTATATGGTTAAGCTAAACTAAAAGAGGTTTAGCTTTTAAAAGAAGTGCTTTTATAAAGGGAGGGAAGTACTACGTTTTACACATGTCATTGTTACATTAGAATGTACTTCTTGTACGTATTCTAAGCTTAGTAAATTATCGCGTACAAAGTGCTCATAACCTTCTATGCCTTGTGAAATTATGCGTAGCATAAAGTCCATTGTTCCAGCCATGGTGTAACACTCTGTTACTTGATCGTAACTCATTATAAGTTTTTCAAATTCAGCAAGGTTCTTTTTACCGTGATTTGATAAACGCACATGTGCATATACAAGCATATCAAAGCCAAGTTTTTTCTCATCTAAAAGAGCGACTTTGCTTTTTATATAACCATCTTGCTCTAGCTTGGCAATTCGACGCCAGCATGGAGATTGAGACAAGCCTACTTTATCAGCAATTTCTGCGGTTGATAAACTAGCATCTTGTTGTAAAAGTGCCAATATTTGGCGATCTACGTGATTTAGAGACATTTTATTTCTTATTTATCAAATAAACTGGTTAAATTATACAACCATTTTAAAACTCAGTCTGCTTATTTTTAATTTTTATGCAGTTTGCCAAACTTCAAATAAGTAACTTAACCAAACTTACCACTCACAAAAGGATTTGTTTGTTTTTCAAATCCAACCGTAGTGTCGCTCCCATGCCCTGCCAATATTTTAGTATTATCAGGTAAGGTTAGAATATGCGTCTTAATCGACTCTATAAGTTGTTCGCTGTTCCCCTTAGGGAAATCAGTTCGCCCTACTGAGCCTTTAAAAATAACATCACCTACAATAACGCATTCATAGTCTTGTTGATAAAACACAATATGACCAGGTGTATGCCCTGGGCAATGCTTCACTAAAAAGCTAAGTTTACCTACGCTCACGGTGTCGTTATGGTTTAGCCAAATATCCGGATAAAAAGGCTCAATGGGTTTAAACCCGAACATTTGTGCTTGCATAGGTAAGTTTTCAAACCAGAAGTACTCATCTTTTTGTGGGCCAATAATTTGTACGTTAAATTGATTACGTAAAATATCAGCCCCACCCACATGATCTAAATGCCCGTGCGTTAACCAAATAGCACTTAATTCTAGTTTATGCTCATTAAGGGCTGCTACTATTTTATCAGGGTCGCCACCTGGGTCTATGACTACGGCTTATTTAGTTTCACTACACCAAATAATACGACTATTTTGTGCAAATGCAGTGACGGGTATGGTTATAATTTGCATATTAGATTTCTTTACTTTTTTGATCCGGGATAACAACTTCTTCTTCAAATGACATCAATATTGGGTACTTTAAGTACGCTTGATCATAAAATGAACTTTGCTCATATAACCAGTTTAATCTCGCATCAGCGTCGCTTGCGAACGATTTATCTTTAAGCTTTTCATCAAACTTAAGCGCTAGCTTTGGATTGTCCTTTAGCATTTGGCGTGCAAACGGAATTAGTGCATAGTTTTCCATGTACTCAGTACGCTGAAAAATAGTATTAAATTCCCCCCATGCAAAAAACGAATCTGGTGCTTCAGGGTGCAATAAATGCACAGCAAGCTCACCTGCTTTTTGTTGAGTATTGACTTGATACCAACCATCTAAATCTACATTTATAGCAGGGACATAATCAAAACTTGCTGACACTCTAAAACGGCCTTCAAATGGCGCTTTATCAAACGTGTAGTCTGCCACCTTTGCTACTTTTAAAGGCTGTGTGTTTGCCCCTTCAAGTTTATTAATAGAGACACCATGTAACTTTAGTTTCTTAATAATATTGCGATATACAGGCGGAATAAAAAAAGCTTTAGGTACTTCAACTGTATGTTGTACATCTTTTTGCCAATAAATAGGTAAGTCGGTATATGTATGTGCTTTACCCAAATACTTCACTTCATTTTGGCCTGAGAGCGCATTCATGCTTGATGAATACTCAATACCTTTAAACTGCGCAATCGTATCAGCTTGCTTGGAATAGCCACGCTTTACTATTAACTGTTTAGGAACAAATTCCTGTTCTTTTTTTACTGCATTAGCTAATTCATGACTGTGCTTTGATAGCGCAGTAATAGCACCATCTAAAAATACGTAAGTTCCTAATACACGTTGCTTGTAAGGCTTCAATGAATGATTTTCAACTAAAATAGCCGGTAATGACTTTAAATCACCCCAACCATTTGAAAAGCGCGGCGTAGCAACCCACCCCGCTAATCCTTTTTTAAAGTCGCGCTTGTCCATAACAAAAACAAGTGGCCCTGGCATGTGTCCTTGCTTAGCTAGCGTATCGTCAATCAGAGGCTTAAAAAACTGGTTTAGTGCATCAGATACCGCAGGCGACTCGCTTGAAAATACCGGATTGTAGCCATAAGTCACATCGTATTGGTAATCTGCGCCATCGGTTACGTGTACATCAATGTATAAATTTGGGTTGTAGTCGTTAATAACCTTTAAAACACTTCTAACTTCTGGGGTATCTAATTTAGTAAAATCACGATTTAAATTAAGGTTATTAGCATTTGTTCTAAAGCCCATTTTTGTAGGGCCCCGTTGATTGATGCGATTGAATGCACTACTACGTTCGTGTCCATCTACATTTAAAATAGGAATAAATAATATATTTACCTTTTTTAAAATGTCACGGCGCTTACCCGTCGCTATATCTCTAAGCAACATAAACATGGCATCTTTACCGTCTATTTCACCAGAATGTATTCCTGCCTGGATAAAAATAGTTGGCTTAGTGCTATTAGCCATTTGCCTTGCTTCAAAAAAACCTTGTTCACTGGCAATCAACATTTTTATTGCACGCTTGCTATTACTATAGCCAATGGTTTGAGATTGAAACTGAGTAGGGTTTGCAGCAACTAATCTATCTACAAATGCCATTGTATTTGCATAATCGGGCGACGCTTCACCTTCTGACAACTCAAAATCAGTAGTTAACGGCCCTTGTTTTTGTAAAAGCTCTACGCTTTCCCCCTGCCACTCAATTAATGGAGGTAAGTGTGCGTCATACGCCACACTTGCAGATAAAACTAGTAAACTTACAAACATAAAATTCTCTAACAAACGCCTTAATTATATAAATTATATCAACTAAATTTTTTATAATGAGGAAACTGCGGTGATTCAACAAAAAAATGCAGCCAATTACATGTCACTCATTCACACCTGTCTTTTAAGGCTATATAACGTTATTAATGTACAGTAATTCATTACATTACTATTTATACCAACTCGTAAAAATACTTAATCAATTTAAAGGATTACATCTGACGCTAACAGCGCCAAAAATGTCTGATATACGTCTGCATGGATCCAGGAGAGTGAGTAATGATGGAGCAATTGCCAAGAACAACTAAATAGTGAATTTCGCCCTGCTCTAACGTATCTTTTTATCGATAAATAGAGCTAATATAAGCAGATGGGTATTAATTTGAAAAAGCCGATTTAGCTCAGCTATAAAAAAGTGTAAGTTATTAAATTACAGGCACAAAAAAAGGAGCCATAGGCTCCTTTTTAATACTTATATGAAAAAGCTTAAGCGGCTAGGCCTTCTTTTGCTTTTTCTACAAGCGCTGCGAATGCAACTTGGTCATAAACAGCGATATCTGCAAGGATCTTACGATCGATTTCTACAGATGTCTTTTTAAGACCATTGATAAAACGGCTGTAAGACAGACCATTTTGACGTGAAGCAGCATTGATACGTGCAATCCATAATTGACGGAAAGTACGTTTCTTCGCACGACGGTCACGGTAAGCGTATTGACCCGCTTTAGTAACAGCCTGGAAAGCTACGCGGTAAACACGTGAACGTGCTCCGTAGTAACCTTTTGCTTGTTTTAAAACTTTTTTGTGACGTGCACGTGCGACAACGCCGCGTTTAACTCTTGCCATTTCTAAAAACCCCTATTAAGCGAACGGTAACATACGTGAAACTAGACCATGGTCATTTTTATGAACCATCATCTTAGGACGTAGGTGTAACTTACGCTTAGAAGTTTTCTTAGTCAGAATATGACGAAGATGCGCTTGTTTACGCTTGAAACCGCCAGAAGCAGTCTTTTTGAAACGCTTAGCAGCGCCACTGTGACTTTTTAGCTTATAAGCCATTGCAATAACTCCAAATTGTATTGCTTTTAAATTAGTAAGCAGGCGTGAGATATATTTCTATAGCTCCACTTTTAGGCCTAACTTACTGCCATGTTCCGGTGAAGACCCAGCATAAATGCCGCAATCTTACTTTAATACCGGTTAACTCAGGTGAATATTCGCATATTACTTGCAGACCTGAGCTAATTTCGGTGCGTATTATCGCTTAAAAATTATTTTTTAGCAACAGGCGCCATCATCATAACCATTTGGCGACCTTCAACACGATTTGGGAAAGACTCAACTACTGCAAGTTCTTCTAAATCGGCTTTGATACGGTTTAATAATTCTATACCAATTTCTTGGTGAGCCATTTCACGACCACGGAAGCGGATAGTAATCTTAGCTTTATCGCCAGCTTCTAAGAACTTACGTAAGTTGCGAAGCTTAACCTGATAATCACCTTCATCCGTACCAGGACGGAATTTGATTTCTTTTATCTGGATTTGCTTTTGCTTCTTCTTCTGCTCTTTTAGTTCTTTGCTTTTTTCAAAGATGAACTTACCGTAATCCATGATTCTACAAACAGGCGGCTCAGCGTTTGGACTGATCTCAACAAGATCAACACCCGCTGCATCGGCCATAGTTTGCGCGTCTTGTAATGACTGAATTCCAGCTTGTTCGCCTTCAATGTCAATTAAACGAACTTCTTGCGCTGTAATTTCTTCGTTAATACGATTTTTTTGAGCTGTTTGTTGCCCTTTCTTGCCGCCTCTAATAGTACGTTCCTCCAAGAATATCAATAATATAAGCGTGTAATTGGCTGTTTGTTAATGCCTTACACGCTCGATTTTTACTGTCGATTTTTAATTTCTTCGCTAATTTTAGCTACAAAATCATCGACATTAAATTTGCCTAGGTCTTCACCTGTGCGAGTACGCACTGCTACTTCTTGTTGTTCAACTTCTTTATCGCCAACAACAAGCAAGTATGGAATACGCTTCAGTGTATGCTCACGGATTTTAAAGCCAATCTTCTCATTTCTCAAGTCAGCAGCGGCTCTAATTCCAAGTTTATTTAATTTTTGTACAACTTCTTTAACATAAGGAGCCTGTTTATCGGTAATATTCATAATTACCACTTGCTTTGGCGCAAGCCACGTCGGGAATAAACCAGCGTACTCTTCAGTTAAAATGCCAATAAAGCGTTCAATAGAACCTAAAATAGCACGATGTATCATTACAGGTGTACGGCGTTCGTTATTTTCTGCTACATAAGTAGCGCCTAAACGACCCGGTAATGCAAAGTCTAATTGCACTGTACCACACTGCCACGCTCTGTCTAAACAATCGTATAAAGTAAATTCAATCTTCGGACCATAAAACGCGCCTTCACCCGGAAGATAATCAAATTCAATATCGTTTAGCTTAAGTGCTTCGGCTAAAGCAAGCTCTGCTTTATCCCACATATGGTCTTCACCAATGCGTTGTTCTGGGCGAGTAGATAGCTTAACTACAATCTTCTCAAATCCGAATGTTTCATATGTATCATAAACCATCTTAATACACGCTGAAACTTCGTCCATTATCTGCTCTTCGGTACAGAAAATGTGAGCATCATCTTGTGTAAAGCCACGTACACGCATTAAACCGTGTAGTGCACCTGATGGTTCATTACGATGACAACAACCAAATTCAGCCATACGAAGTGGTAAATCACGGTACGATTTTAAACCCTGGTTAAAGATCTGCACGTGTCCTGGGCAGTTCATTGGTTTAATCGCGTATTCACGCTTTTCAGACTCAGTGGTAAACATTGCTTCTGAATATTTTTCCCAGTGACCTGATTTTTCCCAAAGTGAACGGTCCATCATCATTGGACCTTTTACTTCTTCGTACTCATATTCGCGTAACTTTTCACGTACAAATTCTTCAAGCTCGCGGTAAATGCTCCAACCATCGTTGTGCCAAAATACCATGCCTGGCGCTTCTTCTTGCCAATGCCATAAATCAAGCGCTTTACCAATACGGCGGTGATCGCGTTTTTCAGCTTCTTCAAGGCGTTTTAAATACGCTTTAAGTTGCTTTTTATCGCCCCACGCTGTGCCGTAAATGCGTTGTAGCATTTTGTTTTCTGAATCACCACGCCAATATGCACCCGCAACTTTCATTATTTTGAAGTTTTGGCAAAATTTCATGTTGGGAACGTGAGGTCCACGACACATGTCTACATATTCTTCGTGATGATATAACCCTGGGCGGTCATCTTTAGCGATGTTTTCGTCCAGAATTTCTATTTTGTATGTTTCGCCACGCGCTTCAAATGTATCGCGTGCTTCTTGCCAGCTTACTGTTTTTTTCACTACGTCGTAGTTGGTTTTTGCAAGTTGCAACATACGCTTTTCAATTGCTTCAAGATCATCTTGTGATAATGAATGTTCCATATCGATATCGTAGTAAAAACCGTTATCAATGGTAGGACCAATTGCCATTTTTGCGTCTGGGAAAAGTTGCTTAACTGCATGACCAATTAAGTGAGCACAAGAGTGACGAATGATTTCAAGGCCGTCATCGTCTTTAGCGGTAATGATCTCAAGGCGAGAGTCTTCACTAATTAAATCACATGCATCAACACGGTCGCCATTAACACGACCCGCAATGGTCGCTTTAGCTAAACCAGGGCCAATATCGTTTGCAACATCAAGCGTGCTTACAGGGTTTTCAAAACTACGTTGACTTCCGTCTGGAAGAGTAATAACTGGCATTATAAATCCTTGCTACAGTGGTGACACCTACAATGTATCACGTGTATTTTTAATAAATTAAATGAGAATGACTCGACAACGCTTTTACGAATAAGCATTGACTAATAAATGTAGATGCAGAGTCTATTCAACTACAAAGATATATTGTCGCGTGCTGCGCATTTAATTACAAGTTTTAAGGGGTGAAATCCACCCGTTTTGAGCACAAAATGTGACTTTTATAGCAAAAAAAATCATTTCATTAAAATATAAAAGCATCAACGCACTAATTACGCCCCTACAACTATACCTACACTCGCATTTTAATGTGTGTTGCGTATAATACTGCGTAATTAAGTTATTTTAGAGAATAGACATGAGAACATGTGGTGTAGAAATTACCGGTAGTGATGTACTACTTTGTATTTTAAGTAAAGATAATGACGTATTTGATATTCGCGATGTGCGCCAAACACGCTTTACCTTAGGTAACGGTAACGACACTGAAGTAATGCGTAAATTTCAATTCGATTTTGCAAAACTAATGCAAGATTACCAAATTGATTCTGTTGCAATCCGTGAGCGTCAGCCTAAAGGTAAATTTGCTGGCAGCGCAAAAGGATTCAAAATGGAAACTGCGATTCAATTAATCGACAATTTAGACGTACGTTTATTTACCACAACTGAAATTAAAGAACAGGTAAAGCGTAATCCTATTCCTATTGATTTTGAAGAAACAGGTCTTAAAAAGTACCAAGAAAATGCATTTGTAAACGCTTACGTTTACATAATGAAAAAAACATACCGCAGCGACGAAATGTAAATTTATTGCTCGTTTAAAAACGCGTACTTACAGTGTAAGACGCGTTTTTTTGTATCTAAAAAACATGATTAGATTTTATAAAACCACTAATACCAATCTGCTTATATACGGGGTATATTTAACGTTAAGAAAATTACGCTAGAACTAGGCAAAAATTTTTGTATCTAGTTGTTCTAAATAAAAATTTTTAACGACGTTATAGTGCAATTTAATTCGTTAAATTGCTCAAAGATTTATGCAGGTTGGTATAATACATTAGTCTAACTGCACTTCTCTTTGTCGACAATATGTGTTTATTTTAACTTTGTAGTTTACATAACTCACACACATTTTCATGGAGAGAGCAATGCACACACACACTATTGCGGTAAAAGAAGTAGAACAAATAAATCACTTACCGTTATCGCAAAGCTATTTTAAAGGTATACAAAGCACACCTTTAACAAATTCGACTATCGGGGAGTACTTTGACTTTATTGTCGACAAAAATCCAGAGGCGTTAGCTGTTGTAGTTCATCACCAAGGTATTCGCTTAACGTATAAAGAATTTCAAAAAGAAGTTAATCAACTTGCTATGGGGTTGCTGGCACTTGGCGTGAAACCAGGCGAGCGTGTTGGTATTTGGTCTCCTAATAATATTGAGTGGTGCTTAACCCAATTTGCAACGGCAAAAATTGGTGCAATAATGGTTTGTATCAACCCTGCGTATCGCCCTAACGAATTACAATATGCCTTAAATAGTGTTGAATGCTCTACTCTAATCACAGCATCAAACTTTAAAGGCAGTGATTATTTAGAAATGCTCAATGGTTTGGCTCCAGAACTTGCAACTTGCGATAAAGACACACTTAATTTAAAAGCACTGCCCACTCTTAAAAATATAATCCGCATTGGCGATGAAGCATCTCCTGGTATGTACTCTTTTAATGATGTTATTAACTTGCCAACATCAGCACATGAGCTTGAATTAAAAGCAATAGGTGCAAACTTAAATGCTGAGCAAGACATCAATATACAATTTACATCAGGCACAACAGGCAACCCAAAAGGCGCAACGCTCACTCATAAAAACATTTTAAATAATGCGCTATTCGTCGCCGAATCTATGCACTTTACGAGCGATGACAAGTTATGTATCCCTATCCCGTTATATCATTGCTTTGCAATGGTATTGGGTAGCTTATTGTGTGTTAGTAAAGGTGCAGCAGCCATTTACCCAGGTGATTCGTTCGACGCAAAAACCACACTAGATGTAGTTCAACAAGAAGGATGTACAGCGCTGCACGGTGTACCTACTATGTTTATTAGTGAGCTTGAGCTAAGTAATTTTAACGATTATGACTTAAGTACTTTACGCACGGGTGTAATGGCAGGCTCTACATGCCCAGAGCAAGTAATGCGCAAAGTACAAACACAAATGAACATGCATCAAGTACTGATTGCTTACGGGCAAACGGAGTGCAGCCCCATAAACAACATTACCGAAACAGACTCTTCAATAGAGCGGCAAGTAACAACGGTTGGCCGCGCACTTGCCCATACCGAGGTTAAAATAATTGACGAGCTGGGTAACATTCAAAAAATTGGTCAACCTGGCGAAGTGTGTAGTAAAGGTGCAGGCATAATGCGCTGCTATTGGAATGACGATGTTAAAACAAAAGCCACAATAGATGAAAGTGGTTGGCTACACTCTGGCGATTTAGGTGTCATGGATACAGAAGGGTTTGTCACTATTGTTGGCCGCATTAAAGATATGATTATTCGCGGCGGCGAAAACATTTACCCTCGAGAAATAGAAGAAGTACTTTACACCTACCCGGGCATTCAAGATGCTGCCATATTTGGTATAACAGATGAAAGGTATGGCGAGGAAGTATGCGCTTGGATCCAACCAAAAGAAGACGCTGTGCTTGATGAGCAAGCAATTCGTGAGTTTTTAAAAGACAAACTAGCCTACTTTAAAATGCCACGACATATCCGTTTTGTAGAAAACTACCCAATGACGGTAACAGGTAAACTGCAAAAATTTAAAATGCGAGAGCAAATGCAAGAAGAGCTAAGCGACAACGCTTTTTCCTAGTTTCGTCTCTAAGTAACTGAGGCTCTGGATAGGGAATTTATCTCAGAGCTATGTTCAGAGCTAGCAGCGTTAAATTTACGTATATTAGGACTAATACTAAAAAGCACAGCCAATTGGCTGTGCTTTTTATGTACTGAATTGTACTGAATTTATTATAAATTCAGCATTCTCTTTTTTAAACGTTCTAAATCAATCGCACTCGAGCGCACTGTTAATTTAATATGGCTGTATTCATATTCTTCTTTAACAACACTCATACTCGATCGGATTTCGCCCACGATACCTTTGGCTGTGTACGGTATAACAATCTCTTCTTCAATCATGTCCTCTTGAGCAATGCCAATAATGTATTTGTGCAATTTACTAATATCATCTGGATTATGCGTAGAGGTCATCATCGCATCAGGAAATTCATCCATTAGCGACTGCTGCTGCTCAGTACTTAATTGGTCTGACTTATTCAGTACTAATAATTTTTTGCTGCCTTCCACCCCAACTTCTGCCAGTACTTTATGTACTACTTCAAGTTGTGAGCGAAAAGAAGGATCTGAAGCATCTACAACATACAACAATAACGATGCATCATGTGCCTCAGCGAGCGTTGAATGAAATGAAGCAACCAAATCATGAGGTAATTTTTTAATAAAACCAACCGTATCTGAAACCAATATACGTGGCTGCGTAATCGGATACAGCGCGCGAACAGTGGTATCTAGCGTTGCAAAGAGTTTGTTTTCGCCTTCTACATCACTACCTGTAATTGCGCGCATCATTGATGACTTGCCCGCATTGGTATAACCAATTAAAGCCACTGAGAATAGCTCAGAGCGCTGCGTACGTCTGTCCATCATTACATCTTGAACACTAACAAGCTCACGCTTTAATTCTGCTAACTGATCGCGCACCTTACGGCGATTTAGCTCAAGTGTGGTTTCACCCGCACCTTTACCCATTTGGCGTTCTTTATCACCTGTTGATGTTTCACGAAGCCGTGGCGCTACATAATTAAGGCGAGCAATTTCAACTTGTAATTTTGCTGTTTTAGTACGCGCATGACGGCTAAATATTTCAATGATAATACCGGTGCGATCAAATACTTCCACACCCAGCTGGTTCTCAACATTACGTAGTTGAGAAGGCGTTAAATCACAGTTAAATACCACTACATCGGCACATGCAAAATCAAGTTCGCCTGATGGAATTTCTGACGATATTTCGGTTAAAGGGTCTTCATCAAGTAAATCATCTTCTTGCTCGTCTTCAACCATCCCTTTATTGCCGGTAAGATGAGCTATTTCAGCTAATTTACCTGAGCCCAGTACATTAACTTTTTGAGTTGAGCTTTGCTTTTGCGATTGCGTACCTACTACTTTAAATCCTAACGTGGTCACCAAACGAGCAAGCTCTGCAAGCGACTCTGTTGCTTCGTCACCTTTAAATTGTGGTGTACTAATAGAAATAAGTAACGCATTAGGAAGTGATGGTTTTGCAGTTAGTTGCATAATTTTTTGTCTTAATGCACCTAAAGTGCAAACCTAATTTTCATTCGAAAGTAACTTGATCCTACGCTGTTATAGCCCAGCTTTATAGGGTTATAGTTCACTAATGGCGTTAATATTTAAAACTAACCATAATATACTCAATTTTATGGCTAGTTTTAAAATCACATTATATTAAAGCCTTATTGTTCAGCTTTAATATTAAACGACGCCCTGTTCAATCATTGCATCTGCAACGCGCCTAAAGCCTGCAATGTTAGCGCCTAATAAAAGGTTTCCAGGCTCACCAAATTCTGTAGCGGTGTCGTTAGCGATAACAAATATATTTTTCATAATTTGTTTTAGCTTTTCATCCACCTCTTCAAAGGTCCAACTTTGCATACTCGCATTTTGTGCCATTTCTAATTGGCTTGTCGCAACGCCGCCGGCATTGGCCGCTTTACCTGGTCCATACGCAATTTTTGCAGCAATAAAGCAATCAATAGCCTCTTTTGTTGAAGGCATGTTTGCGCCTTCACTTACTAATAAACAACCGCCGGATAATAATGCCTTAGCGTCTGCCTGTGTTAATTCATTTTGTGTGGCGCACGGAAAAGCAGCGGCAGCATTAAAGCGCCAAACAGCGTGCCCATCTTTAGGGTAGTCATTTACAGGAATATAAATAGCATCGGGGTGAGTTTGTTTATATACGCTCAAGCAATCACGCGATTGCTCTTTCAAACATTTAATAAGATTTAGATCTATACCCGATTCATGATACACAGTGCCACGAGAGTCGCTGCAACTTACTGGTGTTGCCCCCATTTGATAAAGCTTTTCCATAGCATAAATAGCAACATTACCTGCGCCCGAGACCAAGCAGCGCTTACCTTGTAGGCTATCGCCGCGCGCTTGCAGCATGTAGTCAGCAAAATAAACAGCGCCGTATCCAGTGGCTTCTTTTCGTACAAGCGATCCACCCCACAATAAGCTTTTACCTGTTAAAACACCTTCATAGCGCCCAGTCAAACGCTTATATTGACCAAACAAGTAACCTATTTCTCTTGCCCCTACTCCAATGTCTCCAGCGGGTACGTCGGTTGTAGGGCCAATATGGCGATAGAGCTCGCTCATAAATGATTGGCAAAAACGCATTATTTCAGCATCTGAGCGCCCTTTGGGATCAAAGTTTGCCCCGCCTTTACCACCACCGATCGGTAAACCTGTTAAAGCATTTTTAAATATTTGCTCAAACCCTAAAAATTTAATTATGCTGGCATTCACACTTGGGTGAAAACGTAAGCCACCTTTATAGGGGCCAAGTGCAGAGTTAAACTCAATTCTGTAGCCTTTATTTACCTGAATATTGCCTTCGTCATCAACCCAGGGAACTCTAAACATAATTTGGCGTTCGGGCTCAACTAAGCGTTGTATAATGGCATTTTTTTTGTATTTTTCTGAGTTTTCTAAGATAGGTTCGAGTGATTCAAGTACTTCTTCAACAGCTTGATAAAACTCGCATTGTGCAGGACTACTATTTTTTAATTGTGCGATTGTGCTATGGATATAATTCATAATTATTCTTCCGTGTTAATAATAAAAGTATTTATCAGATGTTAAAGTAAACGTGATCAAGTTTATGATTCATGCTTTAAGGTCTTAATTTAATATAATTAACTATTACCTTAGCATGAAAATTGAGATATTTAACGCGAGCTACGTGAATTATTTTTGATTGGAAGTTTGATTTTTATTTATTAAAGATGAATTTAAATTCACAGATTTAAAATTAGAACAGTGCCAAGTGAGTTTTTATATTTTCAAAAGGGAATTTTAGAAGTATTAGGTTAGGTGTGGGTTTGTTTAAAAATATAACAATTAATGGGTTTTATACTGCATTGCGCTCGCAAAAAACCCACTAACTAAAAACTAATTAGCTAAAATCAGTTACTCAGCAGACTCTTCTGGACGGTGCTGCTTTTGTACGCCAGTTAAAAACAAACGTAATATTTGATCGTTACAAACACGGTAATGTTTGTTATCTACTTTTCGAGAAAATGCGCTTAACTCATGTTTACTTAAATCAAAATCAACAAGTGCAAGTGTTGCTATAACATCTTCTGCTTTCATATTTAAAGCAATACGTAGCTTCATAAAAATAATATTGTTGTTCAGCTTTTTCTCAGGCTCTGGTTGCTCACCTTCGCGTTTGCCACGTTGGGTATTAATAAACCCATTTAAAAAGCTAGCAAACTCAGTATCACTTATTGGGGTAAAAGCCTCTTCACCTTCTTTAGTTAACCATGCAATTACTTGCTCTTTGGTGACCGTATGCTCTGCTGATGCAAAAACATTGACCATAGCAGTATCAGTTAAGTTAAAAGTGTAGCGAATGCGGCGTAAAATATCGTTATTAGTCAAAGTAAATCCCAAAGTGAGGTATAGCAACCAAGCAGTTATTGCTTAATTTTAAATAAGCACCTAGTTTAACAGGTTTACTAATACCACCCTATTAATTTTTATCTGAGCTTCTTATACCTAGTTACCAAGCACCTTGGCAGGATCTACGCGCGTTGCTTGCCATGCAGGATAAATAGTGGCAAGTATCGCAAGCACAAACGTAACAATCACTGTAATACCAATGTCTTCAAGTACTAATTTACTTGGTAAAAACTCTATAAAATAAACGCCCTCAAGTGGATTGGCTCCAAATGATTGGCTTATCCACGTAAAAAGCTCACTTATATTAAGCGCTAATACCACGCCAATTAGTGTTCCTAGTGCCACGCCTACAAATGCTTGCATTAAGCCCTGCATCACAAAGGTGGCTAAAATAGTACTGTCTTTCGCGCCCATGGTTTTTAAAATTGCGATATTGCCTTGTTTTTCGCGTACTTCCATCACCAAGGAGGACACAATATTAAAACTGGCTACCGCTATAATTAAAAACACCACAATATAAACAATGGTACGTACCATTTGAATATCTTGATAAAGGCTGCCTTGGGTTCTGAACCAACTGGAAACATACACGTAGTCGTCAATAGTTTGGCCCACTTTTAGCGCTATTTGGTGCGCCGAAAACACATCATCAACACTTAACCGCAGCCCTGTTACTTGAGTTTCATCGTAACCCAATGTTTGCTGCGCTTTATTAAGATGTATAAACGCAGCTGTACTATCAATGGGGCCTCCCATTTCTATAACACCTGCAAGGTTAAGTGTTACGCGTTTAGGCGCTAATAATGACTGACCTTTTTGGCCTATTTGCGGAATAAGTAACGTAATGTTGTCGCCTACTTTTGCATCTAACTGTTTTACTATTTGCTTACCTAAAATTACATCGTCAAGGCCTAACTGGCTGACCAATTTACCACTGGTAAACTGGTTTACCGCCGATACATTACTCTCTAGCGATGGCTCAACACCTCGAATTTCTATCGCTTTTAGCTGGCTTTTATATTGCGCCATCCCATTCACTGCAATAAATGGCGCAGCCCCTGTTACATGCGGTTGTGTTTGTAAATCCTCAACTTTTTGCGACCAATTCGCGATGGGTCTACTTGGTGCTACATATTCCACCTGCGGCACAACGCTTAGTAATCTATGTACTAGTTGTTGCTCAAAACCATTAATTACCGACAGCGCCACAATTAAAACCGCGACACCTAATAAAATACCAATAGTCGACGCTTTAGCGATAAAACTAACAAAGCCGTTTTTTTCATCTTTGTGGCCTGAATAGGCTCTAAAACGTTTACTTAAAAATGCACTAAGCAACATGCTGCGACTCTTTAATAGCTAGTTTTCCATCGTCTAAATAAGCTATTTTGCCTAGCTTATCGGCAAGTTCTAAATCGTGTGTAACTACCACAAAACTGGTGTTTAAGCTTTGGTTAAGCTCATTTATTAAATCGTAAATTTTAATCGCATTTTGTTTATCTAAATTACCGGTTGGTTCATCAGCAAGCACAAGCGCAGGTTTAGTAACCAGCGCGCGGGCAATAGCCACGCGTTGGCGCTCTCCACCAGAAAGCGCAGACGGTTTATGCGAGCTGCGATGTGCAAGGCCTACTTTTTCGAGCATATCGAGCGCTTGAGCTTTGGCTTCTTTTGCACTCAAGCCTTTAATTAATAATGGCATAGCCACGTTTTCAACTGCGCTAAACTCCATTAATAAGTGATGAAATTGATAGATGAAGCCCAAATTTTGGTTTCTAAATGCGGCTTGCTCTGTTCGCGAAAGTTTTGCAACTTCTTGGTTTTTAATTTTAGCGCTACCTGAGCTTGCGGTATCTAATGTGCCAAGTATGTGTAAAAGCGTACTTTTACCAGAGCCAGAACTCCCCACAATAGCCAGCATTTCACCTTGCTGAAGCGCTAAATCAACGCCTTTTAATACTTCAACTTGGTTGCTGCCATCTTGATAAACCTTACTTAAATTTTCACAACTAATTACTAAATCATTCATAACGTAATACCTCTGCTGGTTTTACTTTTGCGGCTTTACGCGCAGGATATAAGGTAGCTAAAAAGCTCATAGCAATACTGGCAAACGCTATTATTACTAAACTCAAAATATCAAATTTTACCGGAAGCTCTATACCCGCCAGTAAGTTTAAGCCCACTAATGCAAGTAGCTCATTTATATATAAACTAAATATTACACCTAAAAATGCGCCTATTGCGGTACCAATTACGCCATTATATAGGCCTTGCACCATAAACACTTTTTGCACTTGCGAAGGTGTTAAACCTAACGTTTGTAGTATGGCTACTTCACCTTGTTTTTCGCTTACCATCATGGTTAATGCCGATACAATATTAAATACAGCCACCAATACAATGAGGGCAAGCAACATAGACATAATGCGCTTTTCCATAGCAACGGCTGCAAATAGAGTACCTTGGGTACTGCGCCAATCACTATAATTATGATCTTGTAAAATACGCTGGCTTGCTTCAATAAACTCATCTAGTTCGAAAGGTTCGTGCAATGAAACACTTAAATTTGGGGCAGTGTTTTTATCCAGCTTTAACACCCGTTGTAGTGAAGCGCCACTCGTAAACGCAAGTGCCATATCTATCTCAGATCCGGTTTCGTATATTGCGGCAACTTTAAATAAACGCTGGCTGGGTACTCGCCCAAGTGGTGTATACGTTGAAGCATTAGGCATAATAACGCGAAGCTTATCACCCACGCTAACGCCTAATTTACGACTCAAATAACGGCTTATAGCAATGTTGTAATTTTTGTTTAATACAGTTTTCCAATCGCCTTGCACTATTTTATCGGTAATTCTATACAAAGAACCACTATCGTTATAAAGGCCTTGTAATAAAACGCCGTGCAAGTCTTTATTAGTTTGCAAAATAGCTTCACCGTGGCGATATAAGCTTACATGATCAACATAAGGAGATTGTTCGAGGTCGGTTTTTAGGGTGTTCATTTGGGTGGCAGTGTGTTTACCTGCGCTAACTTCAACATGCGGAATAAGTCCAAGCATATTGGTTTTTAGGCTATTTTCAAACCCGTTCATTACACTGCTTACCGTAAATAATGCCATTAAACCAATAGCGATACCGGCAATAGAAAAAAACGAAATAAACGATATAAACGCATTTCCTTTAGAGGAGCGACTATACCTAAGCCCTATAAATAAGCTAACCGGTTGAAACATATTATTTTTAACACTTATAGTAAAAGTATTGAGCAATAGTAGCACGAAAAAAGTGCCTTTGGGTATGGCGTAAAATGTAAGAAATAATTTAAAAATCTGATACTTGGCTATATTTACAGCAATATGTATTTAACCATTAATTCGCGGTTAAGCTTTAAGCCCGCTGACTAAATAATCGAGCAATACCCGTACATTAGTGGCCACAAACTGCCTTGGTGGATATACGCCCCATACCCCTTCTTGCTGTGGTTGATAGGGTGTTAAAATAGGCACCAATTGCCCTGAGTTAATTTCGTTTTCAATGTAGTAGTCTGGGAGCTGTACAATACCGAGCCCCTTTTTTGCGCCATCCACCAGCGCCCAACCACTATTACACTGTAATCGCCCCGCTATTTTAATGTGTTTATCGCGCCCATTTTCGTTTACGCGCCAGTAGCTGCTATTACCAATTAAACATTCATGGCTGTTTAGCTCGCCTAAAGTATGCGGCTCACCAAATCGCGTTAAATACTGTGGCGCCGCGCACATAATAAAACGCCGCGCACTTAATCTACGCGCTTTTAAGCTCGAATCTTTTAAGTGCCCAAGCCTTATTGCTAAATCAAATCCGCCCTCTAATAAGTTTTCTTGCTCATTACTTAATGTGGCAACAACTTCGACCTCAGAATGATCCTTCATAAAGTTATGCACTATGGGCATAATAAACGTTTCCCCATACATAACTGGTGCTGTGAGCTTTATTTTACCCTTTGGTGTAGTTTGGTGCGTGGCAAGACCTTGAGTTGCCTCGTCCATAGCGTGTTGTAAGTGTTTTATTTGATGTAAATACACTTCGCCTTCTTTGGTTAAAACCACTTTACGAGTAGTACGGGTTAAAAGCTGGGTATTTAAACGTTGCTCAAGCGCTGTTACATGGCGGCTAATATGCGCAACCGAAAGCCCAAGCGTTTTTGCAGCCGCAGTAAAGCTGCCCTCCTCCCCTACAGCTATAAACTCATCTATTCCATCCCAACGCGCCATTATTACCATACTGTAAAAGTGTTTTAATAAAATTGAGATTATCATTATTTGAGAAACAAATACAATAAGCACATCACCCAAGCAAATTGGGTCTACAATTATTTTTTAATAGCCAGTTAAAGGAAATAAAACACATGTCTGAATTTATTAAATCAAAAGCTGCCATTGCTTGGGGTCCTAATCAACCACTTAGTGTTGAAGAAGTTGATGTGATGATGCCTAAAAAAGGCGAAGTAATGGTAAAAATTACCGCTACAGGTGTGTGTCATACCGATGCATTTACATTATCAGGCCAAGATCCTGAAGGCATATTTCCTGCTATTTTAGGTCACGAAGGCGCTGGTGTTGTTTATGCAGTTGGCGAAGGCGTAACGAGTGTTGAAGTTGGGGATCATGTTATTCCTTTATATACTGCAGAATGTGGCGTGTGTAAAATGTGTACTTCAGGTAAAACTAACCTGTGTTCAGCCGTGCGCGAAACACAAGGTAAAGGCCTAATGCCAGACGGCACTACACGCTTTTTTAAAGATGGCCAACCAATTTATCACTACATGGGTACATCAACGTTCTCTGAGTACACTGTATTGCCAGAAATTTCACTCGCTAAAGTAAATAAAGAAGCATCACTAGAGGAGATTTGCTTACTAGGCTGTGGTGTAACAACAGGCATGGGCGCAGTTACCAACACAGCTAAAGTAAAGCCTGGCGACACTGTTGCTATATTTGGCTTAGGCGGTATTGGTTTATCTGCGATTATTGGCGCAAAGATGGCTGGTGCGGGTCGTATTATTGGTGTTGATATAAACACCACTAAATTCGATTTAGCTACAAAACTAGGTGCAACTGATTTAATTAATCCAAAAGATTTCGACAAGCCAATTCAAGAAGTTATTGTTGAAATGACAGACGGCGGCGTTGACTACTCGTTTGAATGTATCGGTAATGTTGACGTTATGCGCTCAGCACTTGAGTGTTGCCATAAAGGTTGGGGTGAGTCGGTAATTATTGGTGTGGCGGGTGCAGGCCAAGAAATATCAACCCGTCCATTTCAACTGGTAACAGGGCGTGTATGGCGTGGTAGCGCATTTGGTGGTGTTAAAGGCCGTTCACAACTTCCTGAAATTGTTGAGCGTTACATGGCAGGTGAATTTGCTCTTAGCGACTTTATTACTCATACAATGGGCCTTGAAGATATTAATGAAGCGTTTGATTTAATGCACGAAGGCAAAAGTATTCGTACAGTCATTCATTACTAATAAACTGCATTCGTAAAATAGCTTATTAATAAGCCGTAATACTTTTAAGTTTACGGCTTTTAAGGATTAAGTATGTTAGAAAATATCTCAAGTGTAAAAGTGTCTGGCGGTTGGCATAAACAATATACTCACAGCTCGCAAAGTACACATTGCACTATGCGCTTTGCCGTATTTTTACCACCTGGCGCAAGTGAAGCAAATAAAGTACCGGTACTTTATTGGTTATCAGGTTTAACCTGTACCGACGAAAACTTTATGCAAAAAGCCGGCGCATTTAAAAAAGCAGCTGAGCTGGGTATTGCTATTGTAGCGCCTGACACTAGCCCGCGCGGCGAAAACGTCCCCAATGAAGACAGCTACGACTTTGCACAAGGCGCAGGCTTTTACGTAAATGCCACGCAAGCTCCTTACAACACTCATTTTAATATGTACGATTATGTTGTTAGTGAGTTACCAGCACTTATTGAACAACATTTTCCGATAACAAGCACAAAAGCAATTAGTGGTCACTCTATGGGCGGGCACGGTGCATTAATGGTTGCACTTAAAAACCCGACTTCGTTTGTAAGTGCCTCGGCTTTTAGCCCTATTGTAAATCCGATTGAATGCCCTTGGGGTGTAAAAGCATTTTCTGGCTATTTAGGAAATGATAAGGCGCTTTGGGCACAATATGATAGCTGCGAGTTGATGAAAAACGCAGAGCAAGCTCATTACTTACCTATGTTAGTGAGTCAAGGTGATGCCGATGGTTTTTTACAAGAGCAACTTAAGCCTGAAAACCTAGTCGCTATTGCAGATAAAAAAGGCTACCCGCTTACACTTGAAATGCAAGCGGGCTACGATCATAGCTACTTTTTTATAAGCAGCTTTATTGACCAACACTTATTATTTCATCATCAGTTTTTAACTGCATAGGCTCATTAGTGTGTAGGGATGGCTTTTCTAACTCTACACACTCTTTCAATACTTTACTCACTTGCCTGCATACTTGTACCGTATTGTTATTGCCCTTACCTTTAATAAATTCAACTATAGCCATATCGGCTTCAACACCGAGTTTAGTAAAGCTAAAGCCCTCTTTATCTTTTACAACAGGCCCCGCATTTACTGGGCCAGGTTGAGAGCGCGCTGCCCCATCTAAAACTATACCCGCAGCAGCGCAACCAATTAATACATTTGAAAATAGAATAATCAATAAAGTACGCATTATTAACCCCACCAATATAATTACCTAAATTATATACAATTTTAAAAATAGCATTGTAAAAAAATGTAAGCCTTAGTGCTTAAATTCACGTATGAACTCTTTAATAAAACCAATTAATTGCAATATAAATATAATTAAAAAAGGAAGCGCTCCAATAATCGCAACACTTCTGTTTAACGGTTCATTATTTTGTACTAGCAAAACAAAAGCGCATAAACCTAATGCAAACGACCAAGCATACAAGCTCCATGTTTGAGCTTCACTTGCACCACTTAATTGGCGAATAACCAAAACAGCAGAGTCTGCTGATGTGGCTACAAAAATGAGTAGAAGCAATAAACTTGACCAAATTAATAGACCGCCTTGCCAGCCTAATTGCTCGAAAAATACAAACAGCCCTTGCGTATAATCGGCTTTAATAGCCTCTAAAATGCCTGCATTGTGAGTTTGATCCCACGCAATTGCAGAGCCCGAAAACACACTAAACCATATAATAGTCACAAAGGTTGGTACAAATACGACACCTAAAATGTATTGCCAAACCGGCCGTCCTTGGCTAATTTTTGCCAAAAACACACCAACAAACGGGCCCCAAGCTAACCACCAAAAATAGTAATTGTATGTCCAACCTGTTGCCCATGCGGGGTCATTAAGTACGCTTTCAAACTGCCATGTACCTGTGGTTATGAGCTGAATGTAATCCCATGTTCCTCCTACAGCTATGTCTATAATTGGCTTTATAGGCACAAAAATTAATAGCCATGCTATAAGTGCAAATGCTAAAAACACATTAAACTTACTAAGAGTTTGAATTCCTTTTTTAAGCCCCAACTTTGCAGAAATGGTATAAAGCAGCGCAATTAAAAAAATTATAATAAACCCCGAAAATAAAGCCGATTCAACCCCTAGCTCAAGCTCGAGCCCTTTACGCAGTAATAAAGTTGAATTAGCAATTGTGCCCACGACACCAAAAAATATTGCAAGTATGGCAATTAATTTAATGCTAAAGCTCAGCTGTAACTGCCAAGCCCGATTAATAACGCCTTTGGTTGCACTGATCACAGGAGCACTAATATCGCCCGCTTTACCACTATTGCGAGTAAGCCCACCTAATACCAAACCAAATACTGCATAGAGTGCCCATGCATGCGCGCCCCAATTAACTAGTGTAAGTGCCAAACCACTTGTTTGATTGTTAGGATACAAGCTTTGCTTTAAAGGCGAATTAACCGTGTGTAGTGCAGGCTCTGCTACTCCCCAAAATATAAGTCCTGAGCCCATTCCTGCTGCAAACAACATAGAAAGCCAACCAAAGGTACTAAACTCAACAAGTGCTTGCGCTCCTCCTATTTTTCGTTGCCCTAATGGGCTTATAGCGATAGCTATCACGGAAAAAAGTAACAAGTTTACCAATATAAAAAATGGCGACCCTAAATAACCTAAAATTTTATTAATAGCGGGTTGTAAGTGCTCTGTGAGTAATTCAGGAAATAAAAAAGCAATAACAGATAACCCAACGCAAAATAGTAAGGCTGTTTTTTCAAGCTTAGTGGGTGTGCTTAATGTTTTATTTAAAGGCAAGAGATTCACATAGGTGTCTTTTAGTCTGGATAAAAGAATACGGGGCTTTAAAACTCAGATCAAATTAACTATTGCGTAAAATAGTAATAAAAACATGTAAAAGTTTCCTCAATAATTCTTGTTAAATACAGGTATTAACAATAACTCATTGATTAATAGTCACTTATGCCATGGCTTGCTGTTTGCTTATTATTAACAAAGTTAACCAGCACAGGCTTAATAATGGAAATTGATTTACAGTGGAATGAAATCATCGATAACTTAATACACTTAGGTATTGCATACCTACTTGCACTACCCATGGCATACGACAGAGAGCGTAGTAATGATGGCGCAGGCCTTCGTACCTTTCCTCTTGTTGCTGTTGCATCGTGTGGGTATGCATTAATTGCTATGTCGGTTTTAGATGGCGCAGAAGCTCAATCAAAAATGTTGCAAGGCATCATTACTGGTATTGGTTTTATTGGCGGTGGCGCAATTTTGAAAAATAACAAATCAACCTCCGGCACAGCAACCGCAGCCAGTATTTGGAATATGGGCTTAATTGGTATAGCTGTAGCCTATAGCCGATACGAAATAGCCATATTACTTGCCATTATTAATTTTATAACGCTTAGGTATGTAAAAAAGTTTAAGTAACAGTTTTTTTAATAAGTATTGCAGCAAAATTCCAATGCATTGTTTGAATAGCCAAGACTTATTAATGCAATAACTCCCCATAATTTATATGTGGGGAGTTACAATTTTTATAAAAAGCTTTCACCGCTTTGCTTAAGTGTAATTGTTTGTGCTTGAGCGCTTTTTATTAATAATCCACAACGCAAATCATTTTTCGAAATAACAATTTTATCAATTGTATTAGTGTCATAGTCAACGACTTTGTTTTCGCATCTAAGTTGCACTTTGCTCAGTGGTAATTCTGATTCTAATTTAACTTCAGACTTCGACATCATAGGCATTACAGCTTGTTCTGAAGCTAAACTAAATTGTTGTTTAATATCTCCCGAGTTTTTATAAATATCGTTCACTTGAGTTAACAACTGTTCCTTGTTTTGCTCTGTAAAGGTTATGGATTCAATATTGCCTAGTGCATCTATTGCATCATAAGCACGTACATAATCTTGTTTTGATATAAACCACTGTAAAGCGTTTTTAATCACACGTTTTTGAATTTGATCCGGTAGATTATCTCTAAATAAAAACGCTTCGTAGATATGCTGATCAAAGCTCTTCCAATCTTGCACAAAATAACTGTGCTGGCTTTTAAGCCATGCAAGCAAAACAATCTCAACCGTATTTTTTGTATGTTCATTTTCTAATTCATCGATACGGCTTTTAGCTTCATCGTATTTCTTTTCATCGAGTAATTTACTAGCTTGCTCATAATCATTAAAAAAGCCGCGAGACGCTTTATCGTTTGAAAAATTAATATGCAAATTTTGCGAACTCACAGTAATGGTTTTTGCTACAGGTATAGTCTCACCATTTAATTTTGCACTTTTGTAGTTGAGCTTAGACACGTAATCCATTACTTCTCTTTGGTACTTTTTTTGCCCAACCGTAGCTACAATTTCTATATCACTAACCTGCCCGCTTTTATCAACCACGTAACTGCTCAAATTAATCCCCTCTAACCTCGAAGCGCGCGAAGAAGTATTAGTGAGCTGATCGTAGTTTTTATTAATTACTTCTGCAGGAACAAAGTCGTCAGCAAAAACAGAGAGTTGAGTAAAAGTACAAGTTAAAGAAAGCGCTAATATGAGTTTTTTCATCGATTTTATCCATCCTAGATAGTGTTTATATAATAGAAACAAACGATCAAGATAAAAGCAAGTGTAAATACAAAAAAATAGTACACTTAATGAGCTTTACCTAGAAAAAACTTAATAGGTAAATATATTTGAGACATTAAAAAAGGCGCTTAAAAAGCGCCTTGCTAACAAGTATGTGTGCTTAAAACATATCTTGATAGGAATTTGTTGTGCTAAACGTAATTGCTTTTTCAAAGCCAGGTAACTGAATACTTTGCTCGTCTATTACAATGTCGTTGTCGTCAATAAGTCCGTCGCCAAAGCGGTAAATAAGTTCGTACTGGCCTAAATCGGCTTGAGCTTGATACGTTTGTTGCGCGGCTTTAATTGCCATGTTTTTCTGCGCGTAACTACTCATAACTTCATCGCCATAGCGCTTAGCGAGCATTTGCATTGTTACTTTTGGTGAAAGTACGGTAGCTGTTGCATTGTTACCGCCAAAGCCTTTTGAATTTATAAAAGCAATATCCATATCGGCGCATTCGTAATGGCTATTACGAATATCAAGATGATCGGTGTAAACATCATCAGCCACTTTATCAATTGTGGTAATACCCGGCATAATATTATGGCTAAATACACCTAAAGCTATCGCTAATTGGTCGCCACTTGCAGGAGCTATAGTATGACCAACATAGGCTTTTGGCGCTGTCACTTTCCAATTATCAATAGCGAACGTTTGTGCCACTTTGTGATATATCAACGACTCTGTTACGCGGTTTAACGGTGTACTTGAGCCATGCGCTAAAATAAAGCTACGTTCTTGCAAGGCTTCTTTGCCTAAAAGGCTCGTTGCTAAAGCAGCCGATTTAGCCATGGTAATATAGTTACCAGGGCCAGGTGACGTAATTGATTTTTTTATGCCATCTGCATTTACAAATACATCCGGTACGCAGCCCATTATGTCAGCACCTAATTCAAGGGCTAAGGCATCATCCATTAAAATAGCAACTTGTGCGCCTTCACCTAATGTAAAGCCGCAGTTATCGCCAAATGGTCGGCTACTTTTACGATAATCTGGTTCTTCATCACTTGATAAGTTATCTAAACGGCGCAAACCTTCAACATTTGCAAGTGCGCTCATGTTACCAAAGCCTTCAATCACCTCTGGTGTAATAGCACACTCAACACTTGCGACAACCGCAACGCGTGTACGCCCTGCCTGTATGTCGTTAACCGCTGCACGTAAGTTGTATAAAAACGTAGCACAGGCCCCCGAGGTCGAAAACGTAGTCCCTACATTGCCCGTAACATACGCGTTAATAAAGTCGGTCGACATTGTATTTAAACCCAGTGCTAACTGCTTAGTACTAACACGGTCGCCTTGTTGGCGCGCCTTTACTAAACCGCCTAGGCCTTTGTCGTCCATTTGGCCAATTACCGATGCTGAATAGGTACCAATTTTATCTGGCTCTACGCTATTCATAATATGCTGCCAATCAAGCCCTGTTGATTTAATAGCATCGGTAGCTGCAAAAATAGTAGCTTGCAAACCACGAGGCTGATAGCGGCTGTTATACATAACAGACGGATCAAACCCAGTCGGGAATTGCCCTGCAGATTTAATTGGATTATCACGTGTTGAGTCATGCTTAACATCTAAGTCGGCTGCAATAGTTACTTTTACTTTTTTGCCTTCAAGTTCTTCAACTTGCCAGCTAGCTGGAACAGGTGTAGGTAAGTCGCGAGCGCGCGTTTCAAACACAATTGCGTTATCGCTTGATGCGTTTAGCGTCATTTTTTGCTGCCACGGTGTGGCATCGGCATCAAAGTGTTCTTTTTCAATTTTACGAATAAGAGTACCAGCAATAATTTGCTCACCAAAGCGTGCTTCTATGTCGCTTTGCTCAACATTATTACCTTGTGTATCTTGTAATTGGCCGTTTACAACACTTACTAGATTCATCAGTGTGGCGAGGCCTAAAAATGTTTCACTGCGATCTTGAGCATTTAAACTATCTAACACGATACGGCGATAACCTTGATGAAAAGAAGTACGGCCAGCGGCGTTAATGCCACCCATGCCTACTATAACGGGTAATGCAGTCATAATTTACCTTTAAAAAGCGTGTTATTAGAAGAAGAGGCAGTTTAAATGGATTATGCACTGTACATTGTGCTTTAATAGCCAAATATTCAGCACAAAAGGCCAAAATGTACTGGTCGGAGCATTTATATGACTGATAAACACACTAATCCACCACTAAACATTGCTATAGCGGTATATCCGCATTTATTAGTGACTAGTTTAACGCTGCCTATAGAAATGCTAAGAGCCGGCGAGGCCTTTGCTAAAGGCCATCTTGATAAGCAAAATTTTAGACCGCTTGCTATAAATTTAGTGGCTAAAAGTGCAGAATCTATAGCTACTCGCGCAGGCCTTGCGATAATTCCTGATTGCATAACAACTAATGCGCCCTACAGCGATTTAATTATAGTGCCCGGAATTTGGCGAAACCCACGTCCTGTGGTACGTACAAATCAAGGCGTAGTTGATTGGCTAAGCGAGAGCTTTAGCGCAGGCAGCCATATAATTGGTGTAGGCACTGGCAACTGCTTAGTAGCTGAGGCTGGCTTACTTGATGGGCACCCTGCTACAACCCATTGGCACTACGCCAATCAATTTAGCCACGACTACCCGTTAGTGCGTTTAAAACCCGACTTTTTTATAACCCAGTCAGAACGCATGTACACCGTAGCAAGCCTTAATGCCCTTGCAGATGTGATCGTACATATTATTAGTCAGTACTATGGAAAAGCCGCCGCTCAACATGTAGAGCGAAACTTTTCGCACGAAATACGTAAACCCTACGAAGATCAACGCTACTTAGAAGGTGCAGTTGACCGTCACCCCGACGAGCTAATTGCGCAAATTCAGTTTTGGCTAAAAACAAATTTAGCCACCGAGCTAAACTTGCAAGAAGTCGCTGCCCAATTTAGCTTGAGCTACCGTACTTTTACCCGCCGTTTTAGAGCCGCCACTAATCAAAGCCCTATTGAGTATTGGCAACAATTACGCGTAGAAGGTGCGAAGGAGTTATTAGCATCATCAAATTTATCAATTCAAGAAGTGGCTTTAGAAGTGGGATATAACGACCAAGGGCATTTAACACGCGTGTTTAAAAAAGTATTAAGCCAAACACCCAGTGGTTATAGAAAAGTAGTTAGACGAAAGTTATTTGGATAACCAGCGACGGCACTCTAAATTGGCATTTTTTTATACATAAATTATACTCTTATCAATAATATAATTTACGCCATACCAAGGTAACTGCATGAGAGATAAACTTAGTAAGCACCTTTTTGATCCACAAAGCGATGCTTCTATTGAATCAAAGTTATTAAAGTTACTTTCACTTGTACGAAAACATTTGAGTATGGAAGTCGCGTTTATTTCAGAATTCACCAATACTGATCGCGTTTTTAAAGTGGTAGATAACCAAACTACAAATACCTGCGTATCAGAAGGTAATTCAGATCCAATTTGCGAAACTTACTGTAAAAAAATATCCGATAACGAGCTAGAACAAATAATCCCTAATACTCTTGAGCATCCAATAACCCGCAACATGCCAGTCACAGAAAAGCTAAATATTGGCTCTTATATTGGTGTACCCATTATTTTATCCACCGGAAAAATTTATGGAACTTTTTGCTGTTATAAAACCGTATTAGACAATACCTTGAACGACAGAGATTTGTCATTTCTTAGGCTGATTTCTGAAATAGCTACTGAGTTAATCGAAAAAAGGTTCAATCTGACATTTTAAATAATGAGTCAAAGTCGCTTATTGAAAATATTATAAAAACAAACGATATTACGATTTATTTTCAGCCCATATTTAATTTATCAACCAATCAACTTTCGGGTTATGAGTCTCTGTCACGCTTTTTTATTGAACCCTATAAAACACCTGACATTTGGTTTAAAGATGCTGAAAAACTGGGTTTAGGAGAAGCATTAGAAATACTTGCTATACAAAATACATTACGTTACTTAGATCAATTTGATGAAAAAGCTTATATCACTATAAATACTTCACCTCAGCATATTTTATCAGGCTCAATAGACAAAGTATTACAAAGCATCGATTGTAATAGAATAATTTTAGAAGTGACTGAACATTCACCTATTTTAGACTACCAAGCTATGAGAACCGCACTTCGACCATTAAGGAACCGGGGTGTAAAGCTAGCTATCGATGATGTAGGTGCTGGATTTTCATCTTTTCAGCATATTTTAGAATTAGAGGCAGATATCATTAAGTTAGACATAAGCCTCACTCAAAATATAAACACAGACCGTAGAAAGTTTTTATTAGCTAAGGCACTATGCGGATTTGTTAAAGCTATTAATTGCTCAATTGTAGCTGAGGGTATAGAAAATCAAGATGAATTAAACACACTCAGAAAACTAGGCGTTGATAACGTACAAGGCTATTTTATTGGGCGCCCAGCTCCTATTGAAGATGCCATCCAATATCAAACAATTACGCTCTAATTAAAAAACGCCACTTTTAGTGGCGTTCTGTGTCGTTAAATTCTTTTCGATAATAGCGCTTTTGATAGTTTTTTACTTTAGTGTGTACGCCTTTGCTTAAGCTTTTAAATTTAGCTTCGAGTACGTCTACACCGTATAAAATACCGACCACTAGCACCGAAAGTTTTATTGCAGCGCCAAGGTTTTCGGTCGCTATCATAACGCCTATTGATGCAAGCACCCAAATGGTTGCAGCAGAGGTTACGCCAACTACCGCACCATCTTTAGCGAGCATAACGCCAGCCCCTAAAAAGCCAATACCTGTAATTATTTGCCCCACTACACGAGAATGATCTATTACATCCCCTTGTAAATTAAACGCAGTGGATAAAAACAAATACGTACCCAAAGTTATTAACGCAGAGGTACGAATACCTACAGGTTTGCCGCGCAACTGGCGCTCTATACCAATAATGGCACCGCAAAAAGCCGCAGTACCAATAGCTGCCCACGAATACGGGGCTACATCAATTAAATCTAAAAAAGTCACTGTTAACCTTATATTTTATTAGCTATAGCCACCGCCGTTCTTAAACGTTGGCTACCAAACGCTGACATTTTACTAAAATCACTTCGTGCAATAGGTACATATTGGCAATCTATTGCGAGCTGTTTATCGTTACCGGGCTCACAAAACGGGTCGTGAACATACACGCAGTGCTCATCAAGGTGCGTAACACACACCCAATGTGGTGATTTTTTACCATCAAAACTGTATGTACTAATTAATAACAGCACACTAAAGCCTTTACTTAACCACTGCTCAATATGCTCAAGCTCTACATCTTTATGCGTAAGCGGTATTTTTGCCTGTGCAATACCATCTACAAATTGTTGATGCACGGTGGCAAGTACCACTTTTTTGTTTTCGTTGCGTACGCCATCTAAAAACAAAGGCTCGGTGGTATTAACCATTACCTCGCTTTTAAAACCACGCTTATGAGCGGCAAGTGCCAAACCAAACGGATGGCAACCACCATGACCCGATGTCATAAAAATGGTGGTACCTTCACGCCAAAGTGCTAACTCATGTGATTGGCTAAGCTCAGTAGTTGGCTCAAGTGCCCCCATTGCCATTAATAGCGCAGCAGGTCCGCACGTAAACTCGGTAGTTTGCTGATACCACGGCGTTAAACGCGCCACTTTTAACTCACTCGTTTGTCGAATGTTTTTTTGCATTCGTAGTGCGTCACTGTGGTCGTCGTAATAATCGCTATATTGACCAAACACTCTGTAGCCTAAGCTTTTGTAAAGCCCAATCGCACCTTCGTTATTTACAGCCACTTCTAAACGAAGGTAAATACGAGCCCGCTCACACGTTTCTTTTTCTAGACTAGTAAGCAGTGCTTTTGCAATGCCTTTACCTTGCATTGTGGGTTTTACAGCAAGCGAATATAAACGCGCTAAGCGAGTCCCTTTATGGCACCATACTAGCCCATAGCCGCATATTTGCTCGCCACTTTCTGCAACGAGTAAAATACCGTGTTTTGCACTAAGCCAGCGCTTTAAACTGCGCGGGCTAAGTTTGTCGTTATTAAAGCAAGCGTTTTCAACGTCAATCAGTGCAGTTAAATCACTGCCAAGCGCCTTTCGAATAACAAGGTTGCTCATGTTATTACCCACGGCCTCGTGCTTCTAAGCGTTGTTTAAACTCATCCATAATGATCATGTATAGCTCGTCGCCTAAATAGCCGTCTTCTACTTTGTGATCAATACTTGGGTTGTCGTTTACTTCAAGCACGTATGCTTTGCCTTGATGCTCTTTAACATCTACGCCATATAAACCCCTACCCACTGTTTTACATGCTTTTAATGCTGCATCTAATACCGCTTTTGGTAACTCAAAGGTTGGCAAGGTTTCAAAGCCACCAGAGAAAAACCGTTTAGCGTCGTGGTTATAAATTTGCCAATGGTTACGCGCCATTAAATAGCGGCATGCATAAATTGCACGGCCATTTAACACACCCACTCGCCAATCGTATTCGGTATACATGTACTCTTGTGCAAGCACTAATGCGCTAAACTCAAACAGCTCTGTAAGCTTAGCTGCTAGCTCATCACGGTTTGAAACTTTAAACACACCTTTTGAGAACGACCCTTCAGGCATTTTTAAAACAAGCGGATACGTAAACGCTTCTTCTAATTGCTCAAGCGTTTCATTTGCTTGATCAGCCACTACAACCGTTTTTAAACTTGGCACTTTTTGGTAATTAAACGCATCGTGTAAATACACTTTATTACAACAACGTAAAATAGACTCAGCGTCGTCAATAACCACTAAACCCAGGCTTTGCGCTTTGCTTGCAAGGCGATACGTTGGATGGTCAATCGCTGTAGTTTGGCGAATAAATAACGCATCAAACTGGGCAATATTGTCAATTTCGTCAAAGCTTAATGCTTGTGCATAAATCCCGTGCTTAGCCGCTGCTTTAATAAAGCGTGCAATGGCGTCTTTATCACTCGGCGGCACTTTTTCGTTATGATCAACAAGTATTGCCATGTCCCATCTAAAACGACGTTGTACCGAACTAATACGCCACTGCGTTTTAGTAAAGTTATCTAGCTTGGCTACAAATTCGCAGTACTGTTGCTCGCTTAAAGACGACATCGATCCTTGTTGTAATAAGCCTTGCTCATCAACAAATAAAATAGGCGCTGGGTATTGTTTAAATACCGACTTTGCCGCTTTTGATTGTAAATCGTTTTGGGCATTACCAAAGTAAAGAGTGCCGTCTATTTGGCCCACATTTAACATAGGTGCTTGGCCACTACGAAGAGCATTAATGGTTTTTACACTGGGTAAAACTTGGTGCTTGCGCGCTTCAGCAAGTAATGAGCAATAGTAACCTTTGCTCAAGTATTGGCTTGAGTCGCACAGATTAATAATGCGTGTTTTTGGTTCGTTATGTTTTGGGTAATCACGTAAGTAGGTATTAAACGTAATTACATTTTCGAACGATTGAGCAAGCGTTTGCTCGTTGTTATCAACCACAATTAAGGTTTTAAACACGACTTTTCCTAGTTAAGTCAAAATATAAAAAGCATGCTTAGTAAAATACTAAGCATTATAAATAGAAACACCCATCGTACTAAGTGGGCATTGCGCGTATCACTTAATATGATGGGTGCTTTAACAGGTACCTACTGTACGAGTTAGCGCTTAAATTGCTTAAGCGACATGTGCTTTATATGCCCTTTTTTTAAAACGCACAAACGAGATATTTTTAGCGTGAAGATGAAAAATATTGATTAACTAATAATGCAGATTAAAATACGCAAAACAACACCTTATGAGAGTTAAAAATGTCGCTGCCTGCTTGCCCAAAGTGCCAATGTGAATATGTTTACGAAGACCAACAACTGCTTATTTGCCCTGAGTGCGCTCATGAGTGGAACCCAAATAACACAAACAATGAAGACGCAATTTTAGTTAAAGATGCCAACGGCACTGTGCTAAGTGATGACGACAAAGTGACAGTAGCCAAAGATTTAAAAATTAAAGGCAGCTCGCAAGTAATTAAAATTGGTACCAAAGCGGTAGTTAGAAGAGTGCTTGATAAAAAAGACCACGAACTAGATTGTAAAGTAGATGGTATTGGCGAAATGATGGTAACAGCAAAGTTTGTGAAAAAAGCTACCTAAAATTGGATATTTAAAATATAGGATGTTAGATGAAAAATCATAAAAATAAATTCATCCAAGCCTTATGCTCTGTCATTGAAGCCTATTATTAGTGCGTGTAATAGATTTTTTTAACTGCTATTAGTTGGTGTATATCTAATGGTCCACCTACATTTAATAAGGCAAATTATCGCTTAGGTGTGTTTAAGCATTTAACCTCTTCACCTTAATGAGGAGGTACTTCTTGAACTGATCAGTTTACATTTCAGTTAAAGTGCTTTTTAAGCTTTCATTACCCAGTAAAGAAATCAAATACGTTACCAAGTGTTGATGATGAACCTTTATAAAATTCAGTAAAACTACATCGACTGCATGTCACAGCGGTGTACTTTTTATTTTGAACATCAAAAATTCTTGACCAAAAGCCACCCGAAACTCTTATTTCACCGGTATCAAATTCGTTATTATTACACTTAGAGCAAGACCAATTGTTATGTCTCATATTTCAACCTCCATATTATTTATGTACGGTATATTAAACACTTAAGGAACGTGTGTAGCAATTTTTTTTAATAAACAAACCATAATTTAGTTCTTATATTGGTTAAATTGGAATTTTGATAGATATTTGGATGGCTTTTTAATAATTGCTTTTTATAATAATTAGTATGGGGGTCATACTAATTTCACTCAGGGATTACCTACTTGTTAGCTGTATATTGCGTTAGCAACAAAAATTTTCGTAAGTCTCGTTCTTGTCTCATTACGTGCAAAATATATACTTTATTGTTATCTTTTTTGTAAAATATACGACAAGGATTCACGACCAGTTCAAGATAATTTAGGTTAGCTAACTCAATTGGTTTTTTACCTGATTCAGGAAAAAGTTCGAGACGTTCAACTTTTTCAAATATTTTGGAAACCAATTTTTTCGCTGACTGAAAATTGCTTAATGCGATATATTCAGCGATATCGTTAAGATCATCCAAAGCTGGATTAGTCCAAATTATTTCAGCCATTTATTCATTTTATCTTTAGCTTCAACATTCGACATGGTTTCACCACGACTTATTGCCTGCTCTCCTTTTGCAAGAGACTCAAGAATTTGCATACGCTTTTGCATAAATTCATAATCATCAACATCTACTAAGTATGCAGATGGTTGTCCATGTTCAGTTATCAACACAGGTTCTTTAGAGGAATGAAGTTCAGATAATATCTTCGTTGCTTGACGCTTCAATGTTGTTACTAGTTCTACTCTCATAATAATCCCCAAACAGATGTATCACTATAGTAGCACCGAGTAGCCAACTTGGGAAATACAACTAACGAGGCTGTATAACCACTAAAATCAATTAAAAAGGGAGCACCTAACGTCAACCCTGCTCACTTTTAAACTATTAGGTACTTCTCATTATATGCCTTTGTAGAAATTGAAATACACACCACGTTACGCTATAAAAACATAGCTGTAGGTTGGATAAATGGCGGAGCCATGCCATCCGACAATTAATTTATGAATATAAATAAGCGATTATTACGTTGGCATAGCTTTGTCAGATGGTGTTCTCTTAAAAAACCAAAGCTTTATAAAATCTCTACCACCACATATTCGTGGGCTTTACCTGCAATTGTTAACGTAATTTCATCATCAATCTGTTTATTTAGTAACTGCTTACCCATTGGTGCGCCGGGTGTTACAACAGCAATTGCGTGCTTTTTAACGTTTACTGTTAAACCACCAGCTGCAGGGCCTAAATAAAACCATTTTTGGGCTGCGTTATCATCTTCTAAACATACCAGCGAACCGATAGCTATTTTGTCGGTTGGTTTTTCATTAAAGGCAGGTTCGAACAATTCTATGCTTTTATAGCAATCGTTTACGCGCTGGGCTTGGCCTTGTGCTAAATAAGCGGCTTCGAGCCCTAGAGTATCGTATTTATTTTCGGCTATGTTTTCTTCATGTGTGGCGGTGTCGTGCGCAGTTTTTGCCGCTACTTTTGCTGTTGTAAGCTGCGCTTCTAGCGCAAAACGAAGGTGTTCGATTACGTGGGTTTTATTCATGGGGATTAGTACAATACAGGCTGTAAAAATAAGGCAGCTAGTTTAACATTTTTGCGGGGCTTAAAACCATTGTTTTAAACCCCGCAAGCTTGGTGGGAATACTAGCGGGGCTTAAATTTGCATTAAACTAACAAAGAGCCGTTGGTTGGTGCAGCTCTTTACTTGTGTTTTATTAAAAACCTTATGGCATATCTAATAATGTTTGCGTGTGGGCATCTACTTTAACTTCGTAGTTTTTAGCGCTTAAGCCCAATAGCTCCGGCAAGGTTGCCGCTATACAAATAGACGAGAACGTACCCACTACAATGCCGGTAAATAATGCAATAGCAAAGCCTTGCAGTGGTGTGCCTGCAAGTAGCCAAACGCTTGCAACCGTTGCAAGTGTGGTACCCGACGTTATTAAGGTGCGCGTTAGTGTGCTTTTAATCGCATTATTAATAATAGTCGCTGGGCTAAGTACATTGTTTGATTGAACACGTAAAAGCTCGCGTACTCTATCCCCTACTATTATTGAGTCGTTAAGTGAGTAACCAATAATAGCCAGTAAACTTGCCAGTACGGTTAGGTTAAATTCAATTTGTAATAGTGAAAATAACCCAAGTACGAGTATTAAATCGTGCACTAGCGCTACCACAGAGCCAACGGCTAATCGCCATTCAAAACGCACTGCAAGGTAAATCATTACCGCAATCATTGCAGCAAACATTGCTAAACAGCCTTGATCAAATAACTCATCGCCGACTTGTGAGCCAATATAAGCTGACGATAATACCTGTGCGTTTATATCATCGTTTTGTGTAACAGCGCTTTGCCAATCAAGGCTATTAGCTGTTGTTGATGCACTTGGCGCTTCTCTTAATTGAAAATGACTATTACCTTGCGCGGTTAGCTCAAACTCACCGTTGTGATTTTTAGCAATAAACGATTGAAGCTCTTTTAGTTCAACACTTTGGCTGGTTGTAAACTCAGTTAAATAACCGCCGGTAAAATCTAGGCCAAAATTTAGACCTTTTTGCGTAAGCGTAAATACGGATAGCAGCACTAAAATGGCACTTAAAAGCATACCCATAAAGCGTAAGCGTGTGCCCTTTTCACCTTTCAAAAAATAATTAAGCATGTGCTTTTTCTCCTACTTTTTTACCCATTTTTAAATACAACGTTTGGCTTAATATTTTTGATACGTACACACCTGTAAATACAGACGTTAAAAGTCCCAATGCTAATGTAATGGCAAAACCTTTAACGGGCCCATAGCCTATGCCGTATAAGATAAGTGCGGTGATCATGGTGGTTATATTGGCATCAAATATTGTATTTGCGGCTTGTTTATAACCCTCTTGAATAGCTTGATATGGTGCACGGCCTTGGCGACGTTCTTCTTTAATGCGTTCAAATATTATTACGTTAGTGTCTACCGCCATACCTATGGTTAGCACCAGACCTGCAATACCCGGAAGCGTTAACACAACCCCTGGTAATAATGACATTAAGCCCACAAGCGACGTTAAATTTAATATAAGTGCCACATTTGCAATAAGGCCTAAACGGCGATACCAAAGCGCCATAAATGCAAGGGTAATACCCATACCTAACATAAGCGCGGCTAAACCATTACTAATGTTTTCACTGCCGAGGCTTGGCCCTATTGTTTGTTCGTGCACAATTGTAACGGGTGCTGTAAGCGAGCCTGCACGTAGTAACAATGCCAGATCGGCTGCAGCTTGTTGGCTTTTCATATTGGTAATACTAAAACGCGAACTTAAATGCTGAGCAATATTGGCAACATTAATAACTTCGCTTTTTTTAACTACTTCGCCTTTAGCGTTTTGAGAATACTCAGAGTAAACTGTCGCCATTGGCTTACCAATGTTGGCTTTTGAAAACGCCGACATTGCATCGCCGCCTTGGCCGTCTAGGCTTAGTTGTACAAGTGGTTTACCCCAATCGTCGCGCCCTATGTTTGCATTATTAATATGATCGCCTGTAAAAATTGGCACAGGATCGAGCTTTATGGTTCCGCCCGATTGCATATTAAATGTTTGCCCGCCAATTTCTTTTAATTGATAAAAACCAAGCGATGCTGTTGCACCAATAATACGTTTTGCTTCGGTTGGATCTTGCACGCCTGGTAGCTCTATACGAATGCGGTGCTTTCCTTGGCGCTGTGTTACCGCTTCGGTAATGCCTAACTCTTCAATACGTGAACGAAGGGTTGTGAGTGTTTGCCCCATTACTTCTTTATCAAAGCTGCTGCGGCCTTGCTCCGAATAACTAAATTTGGCAGTTTTAACGCTGCCGTTATTGCTTGTTACAACGGCTAAATTAGCAAATCGGCTTTGTAGCTCTTCAATAACTGGGGTTAACTTGTCGGTTGCATTAGGCAATGCGTTTATTTCAAACCCCTGCTGAGTTTGCTGCGCTTTTACGCCATGTGCTTTTTGCTTAATAATAATTGATTTAGCTTGTTGATACGTACTGACTAACTGCTCATCAACGGCTTTATCTAAATCTACGTCTAGTACAAATAGCACACCGCCATTTAAATCAAGGCCCAGCTTTATTGGTGATAAACCAAAATCTTGTAACCATGTTGGGCTGGTTGCATGCTCAACAATTTTAACTTGCATGTTTGGGTATTGCGCTTTTATAGCCGCTTGCGCCTGAGCGCTTTTAGTTGGCTCGTTTAAAAGTACATTAATAGTCGATTGCTTATCTAAACCCTGCTCAACCTCTAACCCTTGGTTATTCAAAAAAGTAACTAGCGTTTTAGTGCTCGGTAAAGATTGCGTTTCGCTGTGCGGAGCAGCACTGATGTGCAACCACGATTTATTTGGATATAGGTTTGGTAATGCGCTGATAGCTAATAAAACCAATACTATTAGCATGGCTATATAGCTTAATTTGAACTTAGCCGAAGACGGCTTTTTATCTTTTTTAAAACTTAACATGTTGAATCCTTATTGCCAGCAAAGCTAGCAACGTGCTTTTTAAAAGCACAATTAATCTGCAGGCTAAAACTTTAAAAGTTAAAACCTAATAAAATTAAATAAGGAAAATTAAGCGTGGTAGGTAGTTACAGCTCTGTAGAGTAAGTTTACGTCTTTCCAGCCACTCAAGCGCGACTTTTTACTATTAGTTACAAGCGTATACCAAGGCTGTATAGGATTAATCGCTCTTGGTCGTAAGAATATATGCCTAACAAGATTTTGAGCAAAAAATTCAAAAACCACATCGTATTCTGGCTCACTTTGAACAGTGTGCAAAAACAATGATGAATTATTGGCTGTTAACCTTGGTTGGTGCGCGTCAAAATCGGTTTGATGCGTTTTTTTATGCTGCGAAGTATCTACAGACTTACTAATAGCCTGTATTTTAGTTAAATCGGCAATATCAGTAAGCGAAACCTGCGTACTAACAGTAGTATTTAAATTTTGTGAGGCGCCCATAGCATTGCTCTGCACACTAAAAAGTGCAGCAAGTAGCAAAAAGGCAGTTAAAAACACTCTAAATTTAAACATTCACGTTTTAAAACTAAAATAAGGGATGCGTAGTATATAAGGGCAAGCATTTAAAATACAATGCTTATTAATTAAGTATTTAGTTTTAACAGAGATCACTAATGCGCCCCAGACAAAGCACAGAAAAACGCCCAGACGCCATGAATTTACGCCAAAGTGTAATAACACTGTGGCCCTACCTTACAAAATTTAAAGGCCGTGTTTTTATTGCACTTATGGCGCTTATAGGCGCAAAAGGTGCCACGCTTTTAATGCCTTGGGCACTTAAAGAAATAATAGACTCTGTAGATAAGTCCATTAACCCACTGTTAGTTATTCCTGCTTTATTATTATTGATGTACGGTGGACTGCGTTTTGCTAGCGTATTTTTAGGTGAAATAAGAGATGCTGTATTTTCTCGTGTAACCGAGCACGCTATGCGTGATATTGGTTTAAAAGTATTTAAGCATTTGCACTCACTTGAGCTGGCTTTTCATTTAGATAGGCAAACCGGTGGCATTAGCCGCGATATAGAACGCGGTACGAGCGGGTTAAGCTTTTTAATGCGCTTTTTAATGTTTAATATAGTGCCTACTTTGTTTGAAATACTTACCGTTGCGATTATTTTTGGCACGTTGTTTTCTGTTTGGTTTGCGCTTATTACATTACTGGCAGTCGCTATTTATATTACCTTTACTGTGGTGGTTACTCAGTGGCGAAACCGCTTTATTAGAGAAGCAAATGCTGCCGACAATCAAAGTAATACCCGCGCCATAGACAGCCTACTTAATTATGAAACTGTAAAGTATTTTAATAACGAACAGTTTGAAGCAAAAACGTACGACACCTTTTTAGCAAACTGGGAAAAAGCCCGTTTAAAAAATAGAATGTCGCTGCTCGCCCTCAACTCAGGCCAAGCACTTATTATTGCTTGTGCTATTACCGCGTTAATGTGGTTGGGCTCAACCGAGGTAGTTGCAGGTACGCTTTCTATTGGTGAACTTGTGATGATTAACGCGTATATGATTCAGCTATTTTTACCGCTTAACTTTTTAGGTTTTGTGTACCGCGAAATAAGACGCGCCCTAACCGACCTTGAAAACATGCTTGGGCTACTTAATAAGAAACCACAAATAACCGATGCACTTAATGCTAAAGAGCTAAATATTAGCCAAGGTGAAATAACATTTAACAATGTAAGTTTTAGTTACGATGCGCATCGCCCTATTCTTAATAACCTTAGTTTTAGTGTTAAAGCTGGCAGCAAAGTAGCCATTGTTGGTGCCAGTGGTGCTGGTAAAAGTTCATTAGCGCGACTGCTTTATCGTTTTTATGATGTAAGCGCTGGTGAAATTAGTATCGATAATCAAGCAATAAACTCAGTAACACTTAATAGTTTACGAAAAGCCATTGCTATTGTGCCGCAAGATACTGTGCTGTTTAACACCACCATTCGTGAAAATATCGCTTACGGTAGGCCATCAGCAAGTGATGCAGAAATTGATGAAGCCATTGCAATGGCGCATTTAAAAGACTTTATAGCAACACTTGATAAAGGCGATAAAACGCTGGTTGGCGAGCGTGGTTTAAAAGTATCAGGCGGCGAAAAACAGCGTATTGCCATTGCACGCGCTATTTTGAAAAAGTCCCCTATTTTAATTTTTGATGAAGCAACTTCAGCCCTCGATTCTCATTCTGAGCAAGCAATACTCGCAGCAATGCGTGAAGTTGCCAGTAACCATACGAGCGTTGTTATTGCTCATCGCCTTTCTACTATTACCGATGCAGACACTATTATTGTGCTCAAATCCGGAAAAATTATTGAGCAAGGTAAGCACGACGAGTTACTTACTCTCGCCGGAGAATATTCCCGTATGTGGGAGCTTCAGCATAAAAAATAAATAGTGTGTAACCCCTCTTAGCTCGGATACTTTCAAGTATTCGAGCTAAATAAAGCTTTTATAGCACCTATTAGCCTTTCTCTTTTATTCTATATTAGTTTTATCGAGCACTGTGGTGATTCACCTCAAAAGGTTTGTTTGTATGATTAATATCAATAACAATCGATAAGTTAAATATTCGTAACAATAAAAATGATTCACTGCTGCTTTAATTCAATCAGTGATACTCAGGAGTAAGTAATGAAAAAGAGTTTAATTGCCGCAGCATTAGCTGCCACATTTATTACCGGTTGTTCAGAGCCGCAAACAACAAAAACAGACGAGCAACAACCTAAAATAGCCACTGCAGCAGTAACAGAAAAAGCAGAGTTAGGTAGTTTTGGTGTTGACCTAACAGCCCGTAACGAAGCAGTTAAACCAGGCGATGACTTTTTTATGTATGCCAGTGGCACGTGGTATGACAACTACGTAATGCCTGCAGATAAAACCCGCTACGGTGCATTTTCAGGATTAGCTGAGCGCAGCGAAGGCGATGTTAAAGCTATTATTGAAGAAATAGCAGCACGTAAAGATTTAAACGCAGAAGAAAAACTCGTTGCTGATTTTTACAATGCGTATATGGATACCGAAACACTTAATAAACTAGGTGTAGCGCCTATTAAGCCATTGTTAAGTGAAATTAATGATATATCGTCGACTGACGATTTAGCTGAAATGTTTGGTAAGTCTTGGTTAACCGGTAATAAAGCCCCTTTTGGCGGCGGCATGTGGTTTAATCGCCTAGACCCTAATAAATATGAAATGTCACTAGGTGCTGGTGGGTTAGGCTTACCAGATCGCTCTTACTACCTTGAAGACGCTGAGCGCTTTGTAAAAACCCGAACAGCTTATGTTGCTCACATTGCTGACATGCTTGAGTTTGCAGGCACTGAAAATACCGCTGAGCGCGCTCAAGCAATTGTTGATCTTGAAACCAAAATTGCACAAGATCATTGGCCTCGTGAAAAGCGCCGTAATCGCGATTTAACCCTAAACCAAGTTGAACGTGCTGATTTAAGCACTGCTTATCCTGGCTTTAACTGGGATTTATACTTTGCGCAAACAGGTTATAAAGTACCTCAGTTAAATGTGTCTCAGCCTGAGCCAATAAAAGCGATGATTGAGCTAATCAATCAAGAAGATATTGCAGTATGGAAAGACTACCTAACGTATCACGCTATTAGCGGTAACGCAGGTTTACTATCAGAAGACGTATTTAATACTAACTTTGCTTTTTTTGGTAAAGAACTAAACGGACAGCAAGAACCTCGCCCTCGTTGGAAACGTGCAATAAGTGAAATGTCAGGCACAAGTTCGCTTGGTTTTGCTATTGGTAAAATATACGTAGCGCGTTACTTCCCTGAGTCATCAAAACAACAAATGTCAGAGCTGGTTGAAAACCTTCGAACAGCCCTTGGTGAACGTATTGATAATCTAGAATGGATGGGTGATGCAACTAAAGTAAATGCGCGCGCTAAGCTTGCTGCATTTGTACCAAAAATTGGTTACCCCGATGTTTGGCAGTCTTATGAAGGTTTAAGCATTACTAAAAACGATTTGATTGGTAATGTGAAAAACATGCGTGAGTTTTTCCACGCAGAAAGTGTTGAAAAAGAGCTACAAAAAACAGACCGTAACCGCTGGGGCATGACGCCACAACGCGTAAACGCTTACTACAATAGCTCGTTTAATGAAATTGTATTTCCGGCTGCGATACTACAACCGCCGTTTTTCGATCCAAATGCCGATCCGGCTGTAAACTATGGCGGTATTGGCGCTGTAATTGGTCACGAAATGGGTCATGGATTTGACGATCAAGGTTCAAAATCAGACGAAAACGGTGTGCAACGTAATTGGTGGACTGATGCTGACCGCGCTGCATTTGACAAAAAAGCCGACCAACTGGCTGCGCAGTACAGTAAATACGAGCCAATCGAAGGTAACTTTGTTAATGGTCGCAATAGCCTTGGCGAAAACATTGGTGATGTAGGTGGGTTATCAATGGCCTATCACGCGTACAAGCTAAGTTTAAATGGTAAAGAAGCGCCTGTTATTGACGGTGTTACTGGCGATCAACGTTTCTTCCTTGCGTGGGCACAAGTATGGAAAGAAAAACGTACTGAGCAAAGCATGCTTAACCAACTTCGTGGTGGCACACATGCCCCAGGTCGCTTTAGAGCACAAGCGCCACGCAACCACGATGCATGGTACAAAGCGTTTGATGTAAAACCAGGCGATGAGTTATACCTTCCTGAAGATGAACGTGTACGTATTTGGTAAGTAATACTTACTTTTTATTACTTAGTAAGGCAACCTGTTATACAGGTTGCCTTTTTTATTGAGTTAAATTTACAATAATAGATATAATTCCAACGTCTAAATGCCTCGATAATCTCCTCACTAAAATGCACTTTAGATGGACTTTAAACGCTACAGTTTTAATCGGCTTTAATACTTACTAGCCCTTGAATGCATTTACCTTTAGAATACGCATTATAATTTCATTCTATTATTTACATATATTAAGGCGAAACGCAGATGGGAAGAGCTTACCAAAACAAAAAAGATTCAATGGCTAAGACTGCGGGTGCTAAAACTAAAGTTTATTCTAAGTACGGCAAAGAAATTTATATTTGTGCTAAAAACGGCGGTGTAGATCCAGATGGTAACTTATCATTACGTCGTTTAATTGAACGCGCTAAAAAAGACCAAGTACCAGCACACGTTATTGACCGCGCAATCGACAAAGCAAAAGGTGGCGGCGGCGAAGACTACTCAGCAACACGTTACGAAGGTTACGGCCCTGGTAACTGTATGATTATTGTTGACTGTTTAACAGACAACAACAAGCGTACCTTTGCTGATGTACGTGTTTGTTTTACCAAAGCAAATGCTAAAATTGGCGCTCAAAACTCTGTTTCACATTTATTTGATCACCTTGCTATTTTTGTATTTGACGGTGATGACGACGAAGCAGTACTTGAAGCATTAATGATGGCTGATGTTGATGTAACTGACGTAGAAGTTGATGACGGTAAAGTTACTGTTTTTGCTCCTCACACAGAGTACAACAATACACGTACAGCGCTTGAAGAAATGGGTGTGACTGAGTTTGACGAAGACCTAATTAGCTTTGTGCCACAAATTGAAACGCCGATTGAAGGCGAAGACGTTGAAGTTATGGAACGCTTTTTAATGATGTTAGAAGATTGCGACGACGTACAAAACGTTTACCATAACGCGCAATTCTAAAGAGCGATTTAGTAAGTTAGAACGACTTTAAGCCAACAGCTATGTTGGCTTTTTCATTTTTAGAACATGGTATAAATATGAACTCCCTTAAAGAGCTTAAAAGTGGCAAACTTGTTGGTGCTACTCACCTGCAATTAGTAGAAGAGCTAACGACATTTCCTGAAGAAATCTTTAGCTTAGCTGACACGCTTGAAGTTCTCGATTTATCAAATAATAACTTATCAACACTACCTGATGAATTTGCCTGTTTAACACACTTGAAGCGTGTATTTTTATCGTTTAACCAGTTTAAGCATATTCCTAAAGTGCTCGCTAAATGCCCTGCTTTAATTATGGTCGCGTTTAAAGGTAACCAAATTTCTGAATTTGCTTTAAACAGCCTGCCAAAAAATATTGAGTGGCTAATACTCACCGATAATACGTTAAGCGAATTGCCTGAAGACTTTGGTAATTACACCCAGCTTAAAAAGCTCGCGCTTGCGGGCAATCAACTTAAGCAACTGCCAAGTAGCATGGCGCAGTGTAAAAACCTCGAGCTTGTTAGGCTCTCCGCTAATAACTTAACACACGTAGACGACTGGCTGTTTGAACTGCCTAAACTTGCTTGGCTTGCGTTTGCCGGTAACGATTTTAATAAAGCCCAGTGCCTTACAAAGTGCAGCTTAGAAAATAAGCCTCTTGACGATTACACGCTTAGTCATGTTATTGGCCAAGGTGCATCGGGCGTTATTCATTTAGCACAAGCTGCTAATAGCGCTGTAGCGATTAAATTATTTAAAGGTGCAATTACCAGCGACGGCTACCCGCTTGATGAAGTAAATTGCTGCTTACAAGCAGGCGATCACGCTAATTTAATTAAAGTACTTGCCTACATTGAACAAAGTGATCAGTTAGGTTTAGTGATGGAGCTAATAGATAAAAGCTTCGCTAATTTAGGCCTGCCCCCAAGCCTTGAAACCTGTACGCGTGATACCTTTAATAATGATTGCCATTACTCAACTCAAGCTATTTTAAAAATTGCACAGCAAATGGTAAGTACACTGCATCACTTACATGTTCGTAAAGTAAGTCACGGCGACATTTATACGCATAACACTATGGTTAACCAAAACCATGATGTTCTGTTTGGTGATTTTGGTGCTGCAACTAATTTAACGAAGCTAAGTAAGTATCAACAAAAACAACTAGAGTGGATAGAAGTAAGAGCTCTGGGCTGTTTAATTGAAGACTTATTAGGCACGGTAACCGGCGATGATAGGCAAAGTGAGCTATTTGGTGAAATGTCCGATATAGCAAAGTGTGCTATGCAACCTTCATTAAATCAAAGACCTACATTTACTGAGTTATTAGAAGAGCTAAACATATAATTGAGTAGAGTCATAAAAAAGAGCAACGCGTAGCACGTTGCTACTTTTTTAGTTTATGTTTATTCAATTAGGCGAGCTCATTTAGTGCGCTTAAATGGGTAAACCTGTTGTTTAAGCATACCTACCGGCATGTAATCCCCGACTACACCATACGCTTGTGGCCACTCTTTTTGGCCTTTAACAGCAGTACCAAACGCGTAGTCTAAAAATGAAAAATGCGCAGCGTAATTGCGGTCAATTGCGGCTTTATCTGACGCATGATGCCAATGGTGAAACTGCGGTGTAACCATAAAATATTTTAGCCAACCAAATTTCACACGTACATTTGCATGGTTAAACACAGCCTGTAAACCCACTATTATTACGTATAAACTAATTATTTGCTGTGAAAATCCAAGTACAAATATGGGTGTGAGCACTAAGCTGCGAGTTACAAGTATTTCAAGAATATGTTGGCGAGATCCCGCTAGCCAATCCATTTCTTTAGCACTGTGATGTACGCCATGAAAGCGCCATAATAAAGGGACTTCGTGATAAGCACGATGCACCCAATACTGCATTAAATCGGCCACGAGTATTATTAAAAACAACTGCACTACAAATGGTGTTTGCTCTATATAACCTTGTACTGTAGATGATACAGCCCAGCCAAAACCATAATGCACAAAGTGGTTAGTAACGAGTAACACAAAACCAATAATTAAATGGTTTACGAAAAAGTGGTTTAAATCGCCTCGCCATTCGCTACGTAATATTTTTTGCTCTTTTCGATGGGGTAGCAGCTTTTCAATAACAATAAATATGAGTGTTGAGCCGAGTAAATCTAAAATAAACCAATCTAGCCCTATGTAAGGTGTGTCGCTAGCAAACTCATTTACCTCAACGTTTGGTCCGCCAAACATAATTGCCAGAACAATAAAAAACCACGCTGTAGCTCCTAAGCGTTTATTGGTATTACGTACAAAGTTAAGTAGCCCTAAACTGCCCGAGACCAATAATGATGCAAACATAAGCTGACGTAAAAAGTCGACACTGTAGCTTTTGCGTAGTTCTGGTGTGGTTAAGTATTCAGGAAAGTGAAACGCTAATACGCCTAAGCAACTCAGTATTGCTAAAAAGCAGGCTATGTAGCCACTTATGTTGCCCTCACCTATCTGAAGATGATTTGTGCGAAATACCTTTCGTAATAAAGCTCTGATCATTTTTATTATTCCTTGCTTCGTTGAGTTGATTAAATACAACGAAATTCCATTGATTTACACACCCACATATTAACAAAATTTAGGGTATAAAAAATACAAATAGTTCCTTCCATAGTCTGAGTTGCAAATATACAGATAAACCAAACGCAAAAAAGCCACGCAATGCGTGGCTTGGTTGGATAAAGCTAAAACTTTACATCATTAGGGCTGTATTATAAAAACGCACCTAATGCTTTAACTTGGTCTAACATACGGTTTGAGAAACCCCATTCGTTGTCGTACCAAGCCATTACTTTAACTAGATTGCCATCGGCTTTAGTTTGCGTTGCATCAAAGATAGATGACGCTGGGTTATGGTTAAAGTCGATAGAAACAAGCGGAAGCTCATTATATTGTAAAATATCTTTCATTGAACCCGTTGACGCTTCTTTCATGATTGCATTGATTTCTTCTGCAGTCGTATCGCGCTTAGTAATAAACGTAAAATCAACTAAAGATACGTTGATTGTTGGTACACGTACCGACATGCCGTCTAATTTACCAGCAAGTTCTGGTAATACTAAACCAACAGCTGCCGCAGCACCTGTTTTAGTTGGGATCATAGATTGAGTCGCACTACGAGCACGGTATAGATCTGGGTGGTATACGTCAGATAGGTTTTGATCATTCGTATAAGAATGAATCGTTGTCATACTCCCCTTTTCAATACCTACGGTGTCGTTAATTGCTTTTGCAAGTGGTGCTAAACAGTTAGTAGTACACGATGCATTTGAGATGATTTGGCTATCAGCGTTAATTACATCGCTGTTTACACCATGAACCACGGTTGCATCCATATCTTTACCTGGAGCAGAAACGATTACTTTTTTAGCACCCGCTGTAATATGCTTAGCAGCGTCATCACGTTTAGTGAAAAAACCAGTACATTCTAAAACGATATCTACGTTTAGTGCTTTCCACGGTAAATTTGCAGGGTCGCGTTCTTGCGTTAACGTAATTACGTCATCGTCAATTAACATGGTGTTATTTTCAAGTGTTACTTTTTTAGAAAATTGACCATGAACTGAGTCATACTGCGTTAAATGGGCATTAACGTTAGCAGGTGCTAAATCGTTAATTGCTACAATTTTAATTTCGCTGTTTTGAGCTGACTCATAAAGTGCACGTAAAACATTTCTACCGATACGGCCGTAACCGTTAATTGCTACATTAATCATTTTAGACTCCTATTTAAGTTCACTTGCTTGGCGAGCAAGCGCTTCAATTGCTTGCCAGTCTTTATTTTCAATTAGTTGTTTATCTAGCATCCACGTACCACCAACACAAATAACGTTGTTAAGCGCTAAATAGTTCGGTGCAGTTGCTAGGCTAATGCCGCCAGTTGGGCAAAAAGTAATATGTGGTAATGGGCCACCGATTGATTTAAGCATTGCTGTTCCGCCTGCAGCTTCTGCAGGGAAGAATTTTAAATACGTAAAACCATGCGACGCAAGTTGCATAACTTCACTTGCAGTTGCAGCGCCTGGTAAAAATGGTATATCTGATGTTTTAGCCAAAGCAATAAGCTCATCGCTCACACCTGGACTCACCATAAAATCTGCACCAGCGGCAACCGAAAGATCAAAACTTGCTTTATCTACTACCGTACCAGTACCTACATAGGCTTCAGGTACTTCTGCTTTCATCAGCTTTACAGCTTCTGCAGCAATAGGTGTACGTAGTGTTATTTCTAAGGCTTTTAAGCCACCGTTATATAACGCTCTTGCAAGTGGTGCTGCATCTTCTAATTTTTCGATTACAACCACTGGCACTACGGGTGCCGATGCTAAGATTTTTTCAATACTCATTACTTGTTCCTCATTACCCAGTATGGCTAATATTTATTCAAGTCCAAAAGCACTCGCGCCTAAATCGGCACTGCTTACGATATTTCTAAATCCAGTAAATAATTCGCGACCTGTACCAAATGTTGCACTTGGCAGGCTAAGTTCTGCTTCACGTTTAGCAAGTTCTTCGTCGCTAACGTGTACTTTTAATATTCCGTTTGGCGCATCAAGTGTCACTAAATCACCTTCTCGGATTTTAGCAATAATGCCGCCTTCTACTGCCTCTGGTGCTAAGTGAATAGCAGCTGGTACTTTACCTGATGCACCCGACATACGACCGTCAGTAACAATGGCTACTTTAAAGCCTTCATCTTGAAGCGTTGCCATTACTGGCGTTAATTTATGTAGCTCTGGCATACCTTTCGCTTTAGGGCCTTGCTCTTTTAGCACGGCAATAAAGTCTTGGTTTAATTCGCCACGCGTGTATGCATCTTGCAGAGCACTTTGTGAGCTAAATACTTTTGCAGGAGCAGTAACAACCTGATGTTCGATAGCAACAGCTGACACTTTAATAACAGCTTTACCCAAGTTACCCGTTAGAAGTTGCAGACCACCTTGCTTACTAAAAGGGTTACTCACTGGGCGAAGTACTTCTTCATCGTGTGAGTTTGCTGGGCAATCTACCCATTTAACTTTAGTTGGCCCGGTTGAGTTGCTCATGATCAGGCTATCGTCTTTATCCAAACGAGGCTCTGTCATGTAAGGTGCTAAACCATCGCCTAGCATTGTTTTAACGTCTGTGTGTAAGTAACCAGCGCTTGCTAGCTCTCGCATTAAGAAACCCATACCGCCAGCTGCTTGGAAGTGATTTACATCTGCAGAGCCATTAGGGTAAATACGTGTAAGTAGTGGTACAACTTCTGATAAATCAGACATATCTTTCCACGTAACCTGAATGCCCGCCGCTTTTGCTATCGCAACAATATGAATTGCATGGTTAGTAGAACCACCTGTAGAAAGAAGACCTACTAAACCGTTTATAATCGTTTTTTCGCTGATCACATCGGCCAAACACGGGCTTTCTTTATCATCTGTAAGCTGCTTAAGCATAGTTTCTACAGCATTACCTGTAAGACCATCGCGAAGCTCAGTGTAAGGATTAATAAACGAACTACCTGGAAGGTGTAAGCCCATTATTTCCATTAACATTTGGTTTGAGTTTGCAGTACCGTAGAACGTACAAGTACCTGCGCTGTGGTAAGACGCGCTTTCAGCCTCTAATAAGTCTTCGCGACTTACTAGACCTTGTGCAAATTTTTGACGAATACGTGCTTTTTCTTTATTAGGAATACCTGATTGCATTGGACCTGCTGGTAAAAAGAACACAGGTAAATGACCAAACGACAATGCACCAATTAATAAACCCGGGACGATTTTGTCGCAAACGCCTAAACAAAAAACGCCATCAAACACATCGTGTGAAAGCGATATTGCCGTAGACATAGCAATTACATCACGAGAAAAAAGCGAAAGTTCCATGCCGTCACGCCCTTGCGTAACACCATCACACATTGCAGGAACGCCACCAGCAACTTGTGCTGTAGCATCGTATTTAGTAGCAATGTCTTTAATTAAATCTGGGTAATCTTTGTATGGCACATGAGCCGATAACATATCGTTATATGAGTTGATAATAGCAAGATTTGGCTGCTCATCAGCCTTTAAGCGCGCTTTGTCATCACTGCTACATGCAGCCATAACATGGGCTATATTTCCGCAACCTAAACCGGCACGAACTCTTGTTTGTTTTTTTGCGTGCGAAATACGTTCTAAATAATCTTGACGGGTATTTTTACTGCGTTCGATAACGCGCTGGGTAACTTCTTGAATACGAGGATGTAACATAATTTAACTCATCTCTATTAGTTAGAGGATAAAGGCTCAGTAGCAACTACAGACTCCACGTAAATAACTGTACTGAGCATCTTTGATTTACCCGTTCAAAGGTACGCTACCAGGGAGCCTCTCACAACAGCCCTGACACCGGTGTCACTGTATTAACGCATAGCAATGACACCGGTGTCAACCCCGGGTAACAAAAATAGTTTAATATTTTAATATTTTAACATGACCGAATAATGACCTAATTGATTTTTAGGCACAAAGTATATTTTAGCAAGTTCAGAGCAAAAAAAAGCCCGAATAAGCGTCACTCATATTCGGGCTACTGTGAAAGTGTTTTTAACTCACTATTTTATCGCAGAGGTAGACTCGCGTGTAATCAAGCGTGACTCAAGCGTTACCTGATACGGCTGTTCTTGCGGTTGAGCTATGTGTGAAATAAGTTGAGTTACGGCTTGTTTAGTCATTTCTTCAACAGGCTGTGCAATAGTCGTTAAACCAGGCCAAATATGACGTGCAATGGGTGCATTATCAAAGCCGGCTATTGAAATGTCATCAGGCACTTTTAATTGGCGCTGGGTAGCTAATTTTAATACCGCTGCCGCCATGTAATCGTTTGATGCAAATACAGCTGTTGGCCTAGGAGATAAATCTAAAATACTGCGTGCACTATCTACACCTGAGTGATAACTAAAGTTACCCTCCTCTACTAAGCGCTCATCAAACTCTATTCCATGGCTTGCAAGTGAACGCCTGTAGCCTTTAAAGCGTTGTTGCGTGGCACTGTGATCTGGGTGTCCTTTAATAAACGCTATAGATTTATGCCCAAGACTAATTAGATGTTCAGTAATTTCAAATGCGCCTTGCTCATCATTACTACGAACTGAAATAGAATCATCTTGAAGTAAAGCTGACGCAACCCTTGCGTAAGGAATTTTTTTAGATTTTAAAAAAGTAACAAGCTCTGCAAAATCACCAAAAGGAGGTGTTAGTACAATGCCATCTAATCGAGAAGTCTGTAGTAATTGCTCAATATTATTTATAAGGGCTTCACCACGAAACTCACAAGGATGTATCAATAAATTATAGTTATTTTCTTTGCATGCTTCTAAAGCACCCGTTTGCACGCGAGTAATGTAGCTTTTACTTGGGTTATCGTAAAGACACCCAATAATAAAGCTACGATTTTGTGCAAGGCCTCGTGCAATTGGATTTGGGGTGTAATCGAGTTCTTTAAATACCGCAAGCACCTTTTCTCGGGTTGCAGCACTAACATTAGGCTCGTTATTTAAAACGCGTGATACGGTTTTTTTAGAAACACCAGCATGACTTGCCACACTGTTTATTGTTACTTTTTTCATCACTCTATTTTTCCAAATGCGAACAAGGAAAGCTCCTTATTTGCTGTTGTGCAAACACGCTGCGGCACCAATTAGTGGAATATTATCTTGTGTTACAAGTATTACAGGAATTTGCCCTGCGTATTGCGACATAATACCCTTTTGTGAAAATCGTTCAACAAAACGACTCTCTAGAAGTCTTGCTTGCATACGAGGCAGTATTCCACCGCCAATAAATAGTCCGCCTAAAGCACCGTAAACAACGGCTAGATCGCCAGCTACACTGCCGATCCAATCACAAAATTGATTAAGCGTTGCATCGCACACAGCACATTCACCGCTATTTGCTAGACTACTTATTTGCGCAGCATCTAAATTTTTAGCTGTTACCCCCTTAACCGCAGACATCGCTTTGTATAAATGCGTTATGCCAGGGCCTGAAAATACAGTTTCGATAGAAACATGGGGATGATCTTTACGTAACTCATTTAATAGTAAAGTATCGAGTTCATTAACTGGTGCAAGCGATATATGCCCCCCTTCTGAACTTAAAACAGCGGTAGATTGCGACGTTCTAACTAAGCACGCGGCACCAAAACCAGTACCTGGACCTATAACACCAATGTTAGCATTGTCATCAGCTTGGCCTGATTTAACAATGACATTTTGCTTAGGATCTAAGTAAGGAGCCGCATATGCAAAGGCAGCAAAATCATTAATGACTTCTAGTTGCTGTAAATCAAAATGAGTTTTAAATTCACTAACACTAAAATGCCAACCTAAATTGGTTAAATGTACCTGCCCAGCTTTTATTGGACCTGCAACGGCTAAACATGCGCGTTTAGGTATAATATGCGAGACTGTTTGTAAATATTGCTCAAGCGCACTTTCAAGTGAACCAAAATTAGCACTAGGAAAAATATTAATGTGCTCTATTACAAATTGGTTAGTATGTTCATTAAAAGCCGTTATTAAAGCAAAGCGGGCATTAGTGCCGCCAACATCAGCAACTAAGATGGGATCAAATTGGGCAGAAGAGTTTAGGCTCATAGTATTATCTCTTTTGTTAAGCGACTCGTGCTTATTATTTTACAATGGTATACCATTGTTATTTATACTTTGAGCTATCACCTCAAAGTAGCTATCACAGTAAAAAATGCTGCCTATAAAATATATAAACAGCGAATACGTTTTGACAACAAAATGATAAAACATTTATATTATGACACCGGTGTCAGCCGTTTATCAATAAAAATATACGTTAATTCACAAAAAGCTTGAAATTATTCATTAATAAACGAAAATGACACAATTATTTATCAAATTAATTAAGTTGTAACAATGAAAGGTAAAGCCACCTCATTTGATATTGCCCACTATGCAGGGGTATCTCAATCAACTGTATCTCGCGCTTTACGTAACAGCCATCTTGTTAATGAAGAAACACGTAAGCGTGTTTTCGATATAGCTAAAAAGCTTAATTATAAAGTTGATAAAAATGCCAGCAACTTGCGTACACAACAAAGCAGCACACTTGCATTACTTCTTTTCGAAGACCCTACTTCTGATGAATCACAAATTAATCCTTTCTTTTTAGCCATGCTTGGCAGCATTACCCGTGCTTGCGCTAAAGAAGGTTACGATTTATTAGTATCATTTCAATCGGCCAGTGCTGATTGGCAAGCAGACTATGAAGATAGCCACAGAGCCGATGGTATTATTTTACTCGGTTATGGCGATTACATTGATTACCAACCAAAATTTAACACCTTACTTGAACAAAACACTAAGTTTGTTTGTTGGGGTGCAACGGTTGATAATCGCCCAGATTTAACTGTTTGTTGTGATAACTACGGTGGCGGTAAGCTCGCCGCTGAGCACTTTATTGCTCACAGCAGAACTGATTGCGCTTTTATTGGTGATGCATCTGATCATAGCCCTGAATTCTTTAGTCGTTTTCAGGGCTTTAAAGATGAGCTACTGGCTAACAACGTAAAAATTAACGAGCGTAAAATGGCTAACGCTATATCTACCGAAGAATCAGGTTATCACGCCACTCGTTCTCTTATCGCTAATAATATTAAATTTAACGCCTTATTTGCTGCAAGCGACTTAATTGCTATTGGCGCTATACGTGCGCTTAAAGAAGCAAATATTAACGTGCCAAAAGATGTTGCGGTAGTCGGCTTTGATAACATAGCCATTGCTAGTTATGTAAACCCACCGCTGACGACGATAGAGCAAAACACCACTGTTGCAGGGCAAATGCTCGTAGAGAACTTATTAAAACTGATACGTGGTGAAGAAGTACAAAGTACCCTATTAGCTCCTATTCTCATTCCTAGAAGGTCAAGCTGAGCCTATTTTTTAAGCAAACACCGATTACATCTGTTCACATCCATTTACAAACAATAAAATCATATAATAAACAATAGATTAAAATAAAAATCATCTGAAAAACTATACTTTTCCGTCAAAAAAACATCAATCCCCCCCCCCTTAGCAATAGCTAGTCGTTAACTGTATTTACTATTTTGTTTCTTTAATGTAAATTTATTGTGCCGCTATGACCTTACTCTGTAACTTTATAGCTTAAATAACAATAATATCTCAGGGATTTACATATGTTTAAAACTAAAGCTCTATCAAATGCAATAAGATACTCTTTATTGCTAGGCTCTGTAGCCTTAGCGCCTAACGCGCTAGCTCAAGAAAATGACTTGAATTCAGACGTAGAATTAGAAGAAGAAGCACCTGAACGAATAGTTGTAACAGGCTCACGTATAAGAAAAGCTGAATTTTCAAATGCATCACCAATTCAAATTATCAATGGCGACTTATCTCGTGAAATGGGTTTATTTGATGCAGGCTCAATGCTTCAATCGACCAGCCAAGCGGCTGGTGCTCAAATAGATAATACATTTGGTGGTTTTGTACTAGATAACGGTCCCGGCGCTGCAACTATCGGATTTCGTGGTTTAGGTGCTGAGCGAACTCTTGTACTTATTAATGGCCGAAGAATGGCTCCTGCTGGCGTTGGTGGTGCACCAACATCCCCTGATTTGAATTTAATACCTGGCGTAATGATTGAGCGTGTAGAGAATTTATTTGATGGCGCATCAACCGTTTATGGTTCTGATGCGGTAGCTGGTGTAGCTAACGTAATATTGAAAAAAGATGTTGAAGGTTTTATTTTTGATGCATCTTATCGTCAACCTAAAGGTGAAGGCGGTGAAGAAACTGTACTTTCGGGCATGTGGGGCAAAACCATGGATAATGGTTTTATCACTGTAGGCGTTGAATATTCAGAACAAAAATCTCAATCTTTATCTGGTAACCCTTTTGTTAAAGGATGTGAAGAGCGTATTTGGGAAGCTGAAGATGGCAGTATCGTGACGAGAAACAGTGGCTATGGTCCTGTAGCGAGTGGTGAAGATTCATGTGACATTTTCCCTCTAACAAATCGTATTAGCGTACCTTCTTTCTTTGGTAGTGTTTATTACACTCCTAACTTTACAAACACTGGTATTCCAAACTTCAGCGAATCAACTGTACCATCAAGTCTTGAAGGATTTTTACCTTCATGGGTAGCTGGCGATTTCGATGGTGACGGTATAAACGATGGTGTATTTGTTGATGGAAACGGCGATGGTTTCCGTGACGTTGATTTCCAAGACCCTCTATACGCTTTCCAACAATCTGATTACTACAAAAGCGGTGATTACAGAAGTAAAAATGAACGTATTTCATTAATGCTTAATGGTGAATACAACTTCCAAGACGATAACGACACAACTTTCTACTATGAAGGTTTATATGCGAGTCGTAAATCACCAATTTTTAGCCCTGGTGCACAAATATTCCAACAAGTAGTGGCGTCAAACCCGTATAACCCTTGTGGTACAAACGGTATTGACTGTTTTGGCGTGTTAGGTGTGGGCCCTGGTGGACCAGAAGCCGTTCAGCCAATCATCAACATTCGTGGTGACCGTGATCAAACTGAGGTTGAAGTATCACAATATCGTTTAGTTACCGGTGTTACTGGTAATCTTGGTATGTTCGAAAACATTGGTTTAGACAATTGGTACTACGACGCTTCTGTATCGTACAGCGCATCTAAAGGTACTGACCACCGTGTTGGTATTGATGAAGAGCGCTTAATTAACTCTTTAGAAACTGCTGTTCTTAATGATGATGGTACTGTTACCTGTGGTACCGGTTCTGATGGATGTGTTCCTGTTAATTTATTTGCAGACAGTATTTACCAAGAAGGTGGCGGTACGCTTTCACCTGAAGAAGCGGCCTATTTATTTATTGACCGCGACATCGAAACTAAAGTAAACCAGTTTGTTTTTAATGCATTCATGGGTGGTGACTTCTTCGCACTACCATGGAATAACGAAACTGTTGCAGGTATCGTTGGTATTGAATATCGTCGTGATGAGATTGAATCAAATCCTAATGCAGCAGCATCACAAGGCTTACTATGGGGCTACTTTGCTGACCAAGGCGCTGATGGCTCTCGTAATCTAAAAGAAATATTTACAGAAGTTGACTTCCCTTTACTTAAAGGAGTAAAAGGTGCTGAAGAACTTACATTTACAGCTTCTGGCCGTGTTTCTGAAGAATCTTTCTACGATGCTGAATCAACTTATAGCCTTAAAACTATCTACCGTCCTGTTGATTGGTTTACTCTTCGTGCTACAAAAGGTACTTCTTATAGAGCGCCAAACTTACGTGAACGTTTCTTAAACGGTACGTCTGGTTTTAATACAGTTGCCGATCCATGTGTTGTTCCGGAAGATGCTCGTAATATCGACCCTTTGAACCCAGGTTCAGCAGCTACATATAATGCAGCTGAAGAAACACGCGATACAGCGGTATTAAACGCTTGTCAAGCATCAGGTATTGATCCAACTACTCTTGGCTTAGGTCAAGGTGGGACTGATTCATATACTGCTACTTACAGCGCTGAGATTGAAACTGGCGGTACAACTGAGCTTAGTGCTGAAACATCAGTAGCTAAAACATACGGTTTTATCTTTGAACAACCGTTCACTGATGCATTTGATTTAACAATGTCATTAACTCGTTTTGATATTGAAGTAACAAATAGTATTGCAGAGCCAAGTGCTTTCTACAGTATTGGTCAGTGTTATTCTGCAGATGGTAATGATGCTTTTTGTAGCCGTATAGGGCGTGACGAAAATGGTCAAATTGATTTAGTTGATGCTAGCTTTATCAATATTGGTTTAATCTCATCTAAAGGTTTTGATTACAATATCTACTTTGAAACAGATACGGTAATTGCAGAAGAAAACTTAGGTATTACACTAGACCTTCAAGCTACGCGTATGACAGAGCAAGTTTTTGATGTACTTGGTACTATTGATGACAATATGGGTGAGCCAGATTCACCAGAATGGCGCGGTACAGCACGCTTACAACTTAAATATTCTGATTTTAGATTTAACTGGGAAACGCGTTTCATCGGTAAAGGTCGTGAAGATGAAGATGATTTAGGTGAATTCGAAGAAGGTACTGCAGGTTGTCGTGGTTTAACTGACGCAAATGGTGCTCCACTTAAATGTCGCCCTGTTGGTTTCACTGATGACTACTTTGTACATAACATCGGTATGACTTGGTCTAACGATGCTTATAAAGTGAACTTTGGTGTACGTAACGTATTTAATGAAGCTCCACCAAAAGTAGATCCAAATGGTTCTTTCTCAAATACTAACATCCCTCTAGGTGTTGGTTATGATACTTCAGGACGTAGCCCATACATCAGTTTTACAGCTTCTTTTTAATTAGAATTGGCTGAGTATATATTCAATCCAGATGGCCTAAAATTTTAGGCCATTTTTTTTGAGGGAATAAAAAATGAAACTTAAAAAAAGAATGCTAGTAGGATTTACCTTACTAAGCCTATCTTCTTTCGCTAATAGCGAAACTGAAGATGCGACACAAGTGAGCAGTATCGATGCTTTCTCAATGTCATCTGCTATCCGTAGTGTTGTAGCATCACCTGATGGTAAGAAGCTTGCTATTTTAAGAGCGACTACCAAAAATGGTGACTATATAATTGAGATAAGAGATCCAAATAACCTAGAAGCAGACCCCGTAAGGTTGGGCGCTGATAAAATGCTGATATCTTCCATCGTGTGGTTAAACGATGAAAAACTTGGCGTTATGTTTAGACAAATACTAGAAGACGGAAGTCGCAAATACTGGGTTAATAAGTTTGCAATAACTGATGCAGATGGTGAAGGCGACTGGTTATTACCATTTAAGAAAAAGCGAAATGTTCAATTTAATATAATAAATATACTTCCAGACAAAAAAGATGAAGTACTCGTAGAAGTTGATATTAACAATAACTACATTCCAGATGTAGTGAGATTTAATATTAACACTGGACGAAGCGTTACTGTAATGCGCGGAAATGAAAAAGTATCAGGCTCGTTTGTTTCTGACTACGATGGTGAAATAAGAATAGCCCAAGGTTGGAATAAGTCTGATAACGCAATCGATTATTATGCCCGAGATAAAGGCAATGATGATTGGAAAGTAATTAAGCAAGTTAGTCCTAAAAAGCGTGAAAACTTTGAGATATTAGGATTTGCAAAAGGTAATCCTAACGAAGTTTATGTTAACGCCAACTTAGGCGAAAATACGACTGGCATTTATATTTACAACATTAAAACAGGTCAGTATTCTGAACGTCAATTTGGTCTTAAATCTGTAGATACAGACGGTGTTATACTTGATACCGACGGTACTTTACAAGGCTTTCGCTATACAACCAAGCAGCCTAAGTTTTATTTCACAGACCCAAACCTTCAAGCACTTAACGAATCTGTTGCTTCTTTATTTAAAGATAAATTTGTACAAATCATTAGTAGTTCTGATAACGATAACGTATTAGTAGTAAGAGTATCTGCTGACGATAATCCTGGCAGCTATTACATTGTTACTAATAAACAGAAGCTGACTAAAATTGGTGATCGACTTCCGTTTATTGATAAAAGTAAATTAGGATCCGTTAAATATATCTCTTATAAAGCAAGAGATGGACGCAAAATAAAAGCGTATGTAACCATCCCTGCTACTAAAGGTCCTTACCCTGCGATAGTACTCCCTCACGGTGGTCCTTGGGTGCGTGACTCTGTTGTATTTGATGACTGGGCGCAGTTACTCGCCTATCATGGTTACGTCGTTATTCAACCAAACTATCGTGGTTCTACTGGTTACGGTCTGGAGCATTGGGTGGCAGGTGATAATAACTGGGGCTTAAAAAAACAAGATGATTTAGACGACGCGGCACAATATTTAATAGATAAAGGCTTAGCAACAAAAGATAAGCTTGCTTTATTTGGTTGGAGTTATGGCGGTTATGCTGCATTTGCTGCATCTATGCGTGAAAACAACATATATAAATGTGTTGTTGCCGGTGCGGGTGTAAGTGATTTAAGTCGTATCAATGCAACTCTTAACGAAAATCGCTTTTTAAGTATCTTACAACGCCCTACTATTTCTGGTGTCTCTCCTGTAGAGCAAGTAAATAAAGTAAATATTCCTATACTGGTTGTACATGGCGATATCGACAGTCGTGTTCCAGTAAAACACAGTAGAGACTTCGTATCTGAGCTTGAAAAGTACAAAAAAGACTTTAAATATATTGAGCTTGAAGATGCCGATCACTTTTCTGATACGCTTTTCTACGATCATAAAAAAGAATTTTATACCGAGTTGTTATCATGGTTTGATAATAAGTGTGGCCTCAAATAATGTAACTAAAAAGTGACATTCATTTTATTTGAAGAGCATTCTTTTGTCTTAATATTAAGTGAGTACATAACAAAAAGGCTTCTAAATTTATTTAGAAGCCTTTTTTAATAACTACAGCATATTTTTATATTAGTCTTTAAGCGATTCAGCAACCACCGGATAATAGTCCCAAACTTGTTTATCACTGAGTGAGCGTACAAGCTTAATGTATTCTGCGTGTGTCCAAGCTAGAGGTGTTGCTGAGTTTGTGCCCTCGCCTAATTCATAACCTGCTTTATTTACGCCAACGCCATCCCATACTTGCTCAGGTAGCATCATTCCGCTATTAGCAAACTGCTCTAAGCCTTTTACGTAACTATTTTTAATGTCCGCTTGTTTTGCATCATCTAGCGTATTATTTGCGTTTGCGGCCGCTATTTCATAGTGTCCGCGTTCGCCTGTAAAAAATGGCCATACACGACCACGTTGGCCTGGCGTGTTGCTCCCGCTTTCGGCGTAATTAGTACCTGTGGTTTCATCTTCGCCGTAACCGTCGTTGCCATAACGGCGATAGCCTGCAAATGTGCCGCTACCATCGGTAAAGTTAAAGCTGTATTTAACTTGTAAGTTATCTTCAAGCGTTTCGTCGTCATACTCAGGCAGGGTTTTAACTATACTTGAATCGTTGGCACTTCTTACTCCATAGCGGACTAATTCTAAAAAACCACCGTCTAAAACCTGCTTTTTGTTAAAACCTTCACGGCCATTGTTGGCGTTAATTTTAGTATTAGAGTTAGCATCGGTGTCTTGACCTATACGAATAAAATACTCGCCATCGGTGCTATCACCTTTTAAATTACCTTCGGTGGTAAACATTTGCGATTCTATATTACTGTTGTACTTTTTAGCCGTTGCTAAATAGCGATCTGCATTTTGAGTATCACCACTGAGTGTTGCTATGTCACTGGCTGTTATAAGGCCAGCAACAACGGCAGCCGTTGTAGAGGGAGAATAACCACTTTGTTCTTCCCAGCGCTCTTGCTGTGTTGCAGGTGGAGTGATTTGCATGTCGTTCCATAAAATTTTAGCTCTTCCGCCATCAACTAAAAAGTCAGCTGCCGGTTTTAGCATGCGTGCGTACCAATCTTTAAGTTCGTTATCACTTAGTACGTTTGCTTGATGTAACTTCCACGCGAGCATAATTGGCATAGCCGTTTGATCTAGCTGTACCCCTACCCATTCAAGTTCACCATCAACATGTGTTTTTTGTAAAAACCATCCTGTATCACCATTGTTACCCGGGGTTTTGCTAGTAACTTGTACTTTTTCAAGGTATTCGAAGGCCGTTTTTGCAGTCGCTGTATCGCCTAAGGCCATAAATGCCATCGCTACTTGATAAAAATCACGAACCCATACCGCTTTGTAACCAGTCGAACCCTCTTTGGCTGAAACAGTTTCACCCCAAGGATTAGAAAGTGAGGCGATGAGCGCACCCGCATTAGTTTTGTCCTCTTGCGCTTTTAGTACCATTGCACTGGTGTAAAGTAGCTTACCGTCATCGGCTGTTTGCTTAACCATTGTATTTAATGGCTCAAGGCTTTGTAAATAATCTTCCCAGCCTAGCGCTTCACCTTTACCGTTGTAGGCATCAAGCACATTTTGATAACCTTTAGATAAGCTCTGTGCACCTTGTTGATGGCTTTGCTGCTGGGTTTTACCAAAGCTTAGTGCTAAATCAAATGTGGTATTACTATCGATATTACCAAGCTCTGCCAGCAGAGTGACGTTACCTGCCTTATCGCCAGTGTTTGAATATTGTTTGCTTAGTGTGTGTTGTTTTTTAAGTGAGGTGATGCCATCGCTCACACCTGTAAAGCCTACACTTTGCATTTTGAATGGCGTAGATGATTGCAACGTTAAAAAGTTATCGTCTTCCCAGGCAACTAAGCCTTGCTCAGTGGTTTTTGCAAAATCACCTAAGCCGTTATTGTTTATATAAGGGTTAACAGCAACATACGCTTTCACGCCTTTAAGTGATGTATTAAAGATACTGCGTACAAACAATGTTTGTCCGTCAGGGTCGGTGAATATGTGTTTTTCGAGGGTAAAACGCCCTTTCTTATCTGTACTAGTTACTTTGTAAGCAAGCGATAGTGGTCTGCCTTTATCGTCTTTATGTAAGTAATCAATTGTAACGTCTAAGTCGTCAGCTTCAGTGACTGTAAAATCTTTACCGGTTACTACAAACTGCATATCTTTAATTTGAGCTTGGTGAATGAGTCCAAACATAGTTTCGGTGATCATACCTTTAGCAATTGAAAACCATACTTTTGATACTTCACCTGTCGCAGCGTTGTTATTATATTGGCCGTTTTGGTATTGCTCAAAAGAAGTACCAATTCCGGTTTTACCCGCGTAAGCCCAAAATGGTTCAACACCTGGTGCGCCAGGAGCTGCTGAAACTGTAGCGTCAATATTTTCGTTATTCGTATTTTGTGCACCACAGGCTGTTAAGCCCAAAGTTAAAAGAGCGGTAGTAATAAGGTTATATTTTTTCATTGTGTGACCCTTAGTTTGAATTTTTAACGCGCATTACAGCAATCGCAGCAACAACGAATGATGCAGCACCAATTAATAATGCGTAAATAGGCTGGTTAGAAAATACGTGGCGTAAAATAAGCCCTAAAATACTAGCAGCAAGCAATTGCGGTATAACAATAAAGAAGTTAAAAATACCCATATACACACCCATTTTATTACTCGGTAGTGCATTACTTAACATTGCATAAGGAAGCGATAAAATAGAAGCCCATGCAAAGCCAACGCCTATCATTGGGATAAGAAGCATTTTTGGATCTGTTATAAACATAAAGCTCGCAAGGCCCAATGCGCCTAGTAATAAGTTAAAGCAATGTGCGCCTTTTAAGCCCATCTTTTTAACTAAGAATGGAATACACATAGCGGCAATAGCCGCAAAGCCATTGTAAGCTGCAAATAAAATACCGACCCAATCAGCCCCATCGTTAAAGGCTTTACTTGTTGCATCACTGCTGCCGTAATGAAAGCTTGTTACTGCGGCTGTGGTGTATATCCACATAGCAAACAACGTAAACCAGCTAAAAAACTGCACCCAAGCAAGCTGCTTCATTGCCTCTGGCATGGTAAATACATCTTGTACTACTTGGTAAAAACCGCCTTGTATTTTGTTAGCAGCCTTTAATGCGCTTGCTATCCACTGCACAATACCAAACGCTAGTAAGCCACCAGCAAGTAGGTATAACTCTTTTTCAAGCGATAAACCCATTACTAATGCAAGGGTTGCTAAACCTAGCACCACAAAAATAATGGCACCTTTATTGAAGTTGATATCTACTAATGCGGTGTTAGTCGGTTTGGCAGTGTGGTTTTCAAAAGCAGCTAATTGCTCAGGGCTATATTCTTTGGTTCGCATAACTGTCCAAAGAACTGCGACTAGCAATACGACCCCACCCCAATAAAATGAATATTTAACAGATTCAGGGATTTGCCCTGGCGCAGCGGTGTTACTAACATCAAACCAATTGGTCATCATCCATGGTAGCGCTGAGGCTAATACTGCACCAATACCAATAAAAAAGCTTTGCAAGCCATAGCCCGTAGCGCGTTGTTTTTCTGGCAGGTTATCGCCTACAAGTGCTCTAAAAGGTTCCATAGTGACATTGATTGAGGCATCCATAATCCATAACATACCTGCAGCAATCCAAAGGGTTGGTGAATGCGGCATGATAAAGAGTGAGATAGTAGTAAGTACCGCCCCTATGAAAAAGAATGGACGACGACGACCAAAACGCCCCCATGTCTTATCACTCCAATAACCAATTATTGGTTGCACTATTAAGCCCGTTAGCGGTGCTGCAACCCATAAAATAGGAATATCATCAACTTGTGCGCCTAGGGTTTGAAAAATACGGCTCACATTGCCGTTTTGTAGTGCAAAACCAAATTGAATACCTAAAAAGCCAAAGCACATATTCCATATTTGCCAAAAACTTAGATTTGGTTTGTTGCTGTCATAATTATTATTTTGATTATTCATGATTAGCCTTATTAGTTAAAACTGCGCTACTAAATGCATCTAGCGAAAGCATAAGCTTTGTAACTTCTTTGTCAGTGATGATCTTTACCGTGTTTTGTTCAAGTAAGTCGTGTAGCGGTCTATTTCGCTCAAAGGTATTTGCTTGCTCTGGTGTTAAATTAATTAATACCGTTTGTGGCTCCTCACTAAAATTACTAAAAACATAAACAGATTGCTGTCCCAGCGTGCGTACAAAACCAACAACGCGTTCGCTATTGCTAAGTGAAAGCTCTGACATGGTTCCACCTACAACAGCGGGCAAACTATTAAGAGCCATTATTGCTTTATAATAATCACGAAGTGATGCTTGCTCGCTCGATAAGTTAGCCCCGTCGAATTTGCCGTTGTTCATCCATGCTTGATGCGCTGGTACACCAATGTAGTCAAAAATACTGGTGCGGGTAGATGTACCAAAACCTGCGTTTTCAGATCCGTCCTCCCCCACATCTTGGGCAAAATATAATAAAGTAGGTGCCCGACTCATTAAGCTAGAAACTACCATTGCTGGTTTCCCCCAGCGTGCATCACCTGCAAAATCAGGGCTAGCAATGCGTTGTTCGTCGTGATTTTCTAAAAAGTGCAGCATGTGCGCTTCAATATCAGCCACTTGGCTTTGGGCTGCAAAAATAGTATTAGCAGCTTGCTTACCCTGCATAATGGCTTTTAATGTGTCGTAAAAGCCGACTTTGTCATACAAGTAATCCATTTTTCCTTGCTGAATATACGCTCTGTACATTTGTGGGTTGTAAACTTCAGCCAATAAAAACGCATCGGGCTTTTGCATTTTTATTGATGAATTTAAAAAGCTCCAAAATTCAACCGGCACCATTTCGGCCATATCGTACCTAAAACCATCAACGCCTTTATCAAGCCAGTAAAGAGTGATATCTCTAAATTTATACCAGCTATTAGGCAGTTCCTTATTTTGCCAAAACGCATAATGGGCGCGATAATCTTGGTTTTCTAGCTCTTTAGGTAATACAGGAAAGTCATAGCTGCCATCAGGCTTAACGCCATAATTCACTCTTACGGTTTCGTACCAATCGTTAATATCTGGCTTGGGTGCACGCGCACCATTCCCCGTCCATTTTGCTGGCGTTTCATCAAAAAAACCGTCAGCTAAAGGGTGAGTATTACCCCCTAAAACTGTATAGCTTTGTGATGTTGGAACCTGAAAAGACTGACCCGGGACATAATAAAAGTTATTATTTTTATCGTACTCTTTGCTGGTGTCGTCTTGTTCACCAAAGTCTTTTATTCCTTTGGGTTTTGCTACTGATTTATAATTACGAGCCACATGGTTAGGTACAATATCTATAACCACTTTCATGCCATGCTCATGAGTACGCTCAATCAGATCACTAAACTCACCCATTCTATTGGTCACATTTATGGCTAAATCTGGGTTTACGTCGTAGTAATCTTTTATTGCATAAGGTGAACCTGCACGGCCTTTAACTACATCAGGGTCGTCTTGCGTAATCCCATACTCGGTATAATCGCCCACTAGCGCATGATGTAAAACACCGGTATACCAAACATGGGTCGTACCCAATTCTTTAATACCTTTAAGTGCAGCATCGTTAAAGTCGGCAAATTTACCTACGCCATTTTGCTCTTTTGTACCCCAGGGCACATTCGCGGTCTGTGTGTTACCAAATAAGCGTGTAAATACTTGGTATACAACAGGCTTTGTTAACTCATTTTGTGCCTGTTTAGGGGCTTGCTGTTGTTCGGTTTCATTATTGTCTGAGCACGCACTTGTTATAAGTGCGCTACACAGTAATGCGGGTACATAAACTGATTTTTTCATTGTGTGTCTTTTTGTCAGTAGTGTTATAGCTTTATACTAAAGATATCTGCAGCAAGCATACAGTTGCTGCATACGTATTCACTTAAACATTCACGGCGTATTAATCACTAATACCGTAGCAGTCATTGGCTCTAAGTTAATACTGTTAGTTAGTTTAAAAGTGTGTTGTGTGAATAATGCCTGCGCATTGGCATTTTTTGGTATAACTTCTTGCATGTAATCAAGATTATGCTTTTGTGTTACTTTGTTTTTATTCATAAAAACTAATACTGTTTGCGTATCACTAACGCGAGCATAACTATAAACACCATTGTTCGGACTGAAATGAACGAGCTTACCCTTTGCAAGCGCCGGGCTTTGCTTTCTAAAGTTAAGTAGCGTGCTTATAGTTTCGTGCATATCGCGCTGATCTTTACTTAACCCGACTCCAGTAAACGCATTAGCGTTTTGATTTTTGAACCCACCAGGAAAATCAATGCGTATATCACCATGATCTTTACTCGGCGTATTATCCAATAATATTTCGGTTCCATAATATATTTGAGCAATGCCGCGCGTTGTTAAAAACAAAGTCATCGCCATTTTAGTTTTAGCTAAGTCTTGCCCAAGCTCCGTATATACACGGCTCATATCGTGGTTATCAGCAAACACCATAATGTTATTGGTGTCTGGGTATAAAAAATCGTTAGCTAATGACTGATATACTTTAACCCAGCCTGTGCTCCAACCCTCGTCTTCATTTAAAGCTCGAATTACCGCCTCTTGCAACGAAAAGTCCATCACACTGGGTAAGCTTGACACATACCCATCTTGATTTACTTTACCGCGCTGCCAATACGACGCTATTGCAGGGTTTGAAGTCCACTCTTCGCCAACAATATTAAAGTGTGGGTATTCATCCATAATGGCCTTGGTCCAATCACTTAAAAATGCTTTGTCTGAATAAGAATAGGTATCTACACGAATACCGCTTAAATCTGCGTATTCAATCCACCAAATTGCATTTTGAATTAAATACTCATTTAATAATGGTTGGCGCTGGTTTAAATCGGGCATGCTAGCGACAAACCAACCATCGCTAAACTGGCGTTTATCGTAGTTACTTGCGTGTGGATCTTGAATTGTTTGGCGCGCATGGCTTGTGGCATTTTTGCCATTTTCAAACTGCCCATTAAAGTTAATCCAATCTTGAGTTGGTTTATCCTTCATCCACGGGTGCTCAGCACCAAAGTGATTAAGCACCATATCCATAACAAGCCCAATGCCCTGCTCTTTAGCCTTTATTGATAACGTTTTGTATAGGTTATTCGATCCCATTCGCGGATCAACGTTGTAAAAGTCTGTAATCGCGTAACCATGATAAGAGTAATCTGGCATGTTGTTTTCAAGCACTGGAGTAAGCCAAAGCTGTGTTACACCTAAATTATTTAAATACGGTAATGCGTTAATAACACCTTGAATATCCCCTCCATGTCGCCCGCCTTTAAAGCCTGGATTTGCAGCTTCTAGCATGCTTTTAACGGTGTCATTTGTGGAGTCGCCATTTACAAAGCGATCTGGGTTAATTAAATATAAAGCATCTGCACTTGTGAAACCTTGGCGTTGCGCGCTATTTTTATCTCGGGTAAATAAAGGAAACTCAAAGCTATGCGCTGTATTAGTGCTGTTAAACTTGAGCGTTCCTGCTTTGGCGTTATCGCTAATATTTAAATGTAGGAAAGCATAATTAGGGTTGTCGGTACGTGTTACGTTATTAAGTTCAACCCCTTTATACTTATCTAATTTAAATTCTTCGTTAGCTATATTTTGCTCATGCACGAGTACTGTAATGTTATTTTTATTCATGCCGACCCACCAATTGGCAGGCTCTACATTAAGTGCATAACTAAAGCTTGGTAAGCTACATACGCTTACTAGTAAAAGTGTGTTTAAAAATCGCATTGTTATACCTTTTTAATGCTGGCTAAAAAATTCTGGTGAGTTGGTAACTGCGTTACAGTTGAGCTGATCAACGTTTTTAAAGTAGAGAATAAATCGCTCAGTTGGTCATCACTTAGTGAATCAACAATACTGTTATAGTCATCAGGGATAAGCCCTTGCCCTATCATGACTTGCTGCCAAGCAACTTCGGCGAATAGTTCATCATCTTCACGTATTACTTTGCCTGTGTGTTTAAATAAATTCAGTTTATGGGTAAGGGAATTTGGTATATCCATTTGCATGCATTGACGCCAAAACGGGGAGTCTTCTCGCTCGGTGAGTTTATAATGCAAAATAATAAAATCACGTATGTGCTCTAATTCAATAACGCTTTGTTTATTAAACTCCGTTACTAACGCATCGCTAATACCGTTGTGTGGAAATAGCTTAATTAAACGCGTAACCGCAGTTTGAATTAAATGAATACTGGTTGACTCTAGCGGCTCTAAAAAACCACTTGAGAGGCCAACCGACACCACATTTTTATGCCATTGCTTTAAACGCCGACCTGTTTTGAATTTTATAATACGGGGCTCTGTAATTGGCTCAGCGGGTAAGCTTTTTAGCAGTAACTGCTTAGCATCATCATCTGACAAGTATCTACTGCAATAAACAAGGCCATTACCAATACGATTTTGCAGTGGTATTTGCCATTGCCAACCAGCACTATGTGCAATAGATCGCGTATAGGGCTTAAGCTCATGAGTACTTTTTGTTTGTACGGCTACTGCACTATCGCATGGTAAGTAATGAGACCAATCAATAAACCCTGTATTTAGTGTTTGTTCAATTAATAGTGCACGCAGCCCGGTGCAATCTATAAATAAATCCCCACTAATTTGACTGTCGTTATCCAGTGCTAGGCTTTTAACATTGCCTGTATCGCATTGTTCAACATGGCTTATTTTTGCATCTATGTGTTTAACACCGCGCGATATAGCCAACTTTTTTAAGTATTCAGCGTAAAGCGTCGCATCAAAATGATATGCGTAACTCAGCCCAGGTAGTTGGGTATTAGGAATTGTATTGAGGGGTGCAAATTTATGCTGTTTAGCCGCTTGGTAATTGAGTGAAAAATCCCATAAGTCGTCTTCGTAGCCCGTAATTTGACCTTTTAACCAAAAGTTATAAAAATCGCAAAAGGGAAAATCTTTACCTAACGAGCCAAACGCATGCATGTAGCTATGCCCTGGCGTTTTCCAGTTTTCGAACTCTATACCTAATTTTATTGAAGCATTAGTGGCATTAATAAAATCTTGCTCGTTTATACCCAGCGCGTTATTAAGTTGAATAATGGGCGGTATCGTTGCTTCACCCACTCCTACCGTACCAATAGCTGATGATTCTATTAGTGTGATATTAATTACTTTACCTAACACTTTATTAAGCAGTGCTGCTGTTATCCACCCTGCGGTACCACCGCCTGCAATTACGACATGTTTTATTGGTTTCATATTATTGCCCACACTTTAATACAGCGCTCAATAAACTTAATTAAGCGAATTGGTATTAATCAGTGTTTGATAAACTAGCTATAAAAAAGCCCTTGTAAAACAAATCACAAGGGCTTCTACACACAACTTTTATTATAGCTTGTAACTAAAGCCTAACAAGTAAGTACGACCGTAATCTTGGTAGTCACGTACTTGTAGAGCATTATCGCCAGAAAGTGACGTAAACGGTTCTTCAGTTAAGTTTTGTACTTGAAACTGGACAGATAAACCTTCAAGGCTTTCAATACCGGCCTCAGAGAAGTCATAACCTGCTTGAACATCCCAAATAGTTTCACCTAAAATATCAACTTGTTCAGTGTTAAAACCTAAACCATATACATCGCCTTTAAAGGCACTGCGTTTGCGCATACTGGTACGTAATTGCATACCATGCATTTCGTAGTAAACTGTTAAGCTTTGAATTTTATCCGAAAGACCTGGTAGCTCGTAATCGTTACCGTTTTGATCTTCAATATCAGACTCAATACCAGTATGGCTGGCAATTAAACCAAAACCTTCAAGAGATGGGTGGAATATTTTAAATGGTAACGCTAGTGAAAGCTCGTAACCATATAAATCGCCACCGCCGCCATTTATTTTACCGCTGCCTGTACCTGATGATGTTGCAGGAACTTCACCTGTTGAAGGGTCAGCTACGCCTGACATATCAATTGCGTACGTGCCGTCAAAAATCCACTGGGTTAAGTCTTTATAGAAAAACGCAGCAGAGAAGTAACCTTCATCGCTAAAGTAATTCTCGTAAGTAAAATCGTAGCCGGTTGCTTCTTTAGGTTCTAAATTTGGGTTACCACCCGATACAGACCAGTAGTTACCATTTTCATCAGGTGTTTGATTATATGAAGCATTAACTGATGAATTCATTTCGTCTAAGCGTGCACGAGAAATTGTTTTAGCAACACCAAAACGTATCGTTTGTTGCTCATCAATCGCAAGTGACAGGTTTAAGCTAGGTAATACGTGCGAGTAATCATGACTTATGTTTGTAGGTGATGTAACAACCACACCATCAACAGTACTAAATGCATTACCTTGTGATGATTGATCAGTTTGTACATAACGCACGCCCACATTACCCGTTAATGCAAGACCGCTTACTTCAGCATTAATATTTGCTTGAATAAATGCAGAAGTAATTTCTTCTTTTACAGTCCACGATTTAGTTGCATGACTTGTATTTGTTAAGCTCTCTGCCAGTAAGTCGTAATAACCGTCGTTAACTAAGCCATTTACGTCATAAGCAATCATATCGCCCATGCCTATAAAGCCTAAATCAACACTTCCGTTTCGGTACTGTTCTGGCACATTAAGCATGCCTGGGTTATCAAGCGAAAAGCTAGATAACGTCATAAAGTAACCTTCTGAATCTTTTGTTTTCTCACGTTCTTTGTAAGACATACCAAATTCAATAGAGCTTATGTACTCGTTTTCTAATACCTTTGAAGCCGCTATTTTTAATGTTGATAGCTCATCTTCAATGGTCGGTGCATTAATAAAACCATCTTGCGCTTGGTTTTCATACTCAGTACCAGTTAAACCATATTTATCGTTAAGTGCAGAGCTTGCACCCCACGATAGCGGGCCACCTAACTGTATTAAACCATAATCGCTATAATCTAAATCATGTGAAAAAGTAGCCCCAGTGTTACCACCATTAAATGTGTAACCCAAGTTATCTGCAACACCGCGAGCATCGCCACGGCCAGTGCCTGAGTAGCTCTCAACACTCCAGATTTTACGGTCTACTTGTGAATAACTTGCATCAAACTCTACTGACCACGAATCGTCAATATCGTATTTAGTATTAAAACCAAAAGCTGTAAGTTCGGCTTCGCGTTCTTCATAATCGTTTCGAACTACTACACGTTGGCCTTGTGTTACTGCACTTGTTATAAAGCCAGATGCTTCATCAACTACAACACTATTTGCATCAATACTGCCTTGTCCCCATGCAAATGGAACTTCAATACCGCGTAGAATTTTTTCATCTGTAAAATCTACATATAACGCATCAAACGTCATGTTTAATTTGTCAGTAGGCGCCGCTTCTAAAACAAGCATTGCAGAATCACGCTCAAGCGTTGATGAACGCACGTAAGGTTTAGCACCACCTAAAATTGAATAATCGTTACCATTTTCAGTGAATTCTGGGTAGCCCCATGAGTTCCAACGTTTTTCTTGATTTGGTGAACTCATTGTATTTAAAGCAAAGGCAACACCAATTGTATCGTCAGCAAACTGGTCAATGTATGAAATAGTGCCTCGGTAACCGTCATCATTACCGTCTGGATTTAATTTACCAAAGCTGGTTTGCTCATACTGCCCATTTACTTGCACAACACGTTCGCCTTTACTTAAAGGGCGCACGGTTTGCATATTAATAACACCGGCAATACCTTCAGCATCAATACTTGCATTTGGCGTTTTATAAACGGTTACACCGCTCATTATTTCTGATGGATAAAGGTCAAACTCTACACCACGGTTATCACCAATCGATACCTGCTCACGACCGTTAAACGTTGTGCCACTTTCATTCTCGCCAAAACCACGAATAGAGACACGACTTGCTCGGCCGTCTAAGCGCTGTGCGGTTAAACCGGGTAAACGCGCAATCGATTCAGCAATTGAAGAGTCTGGCAGCTTACCTATATCTTCTGCAGAAATAGATTCTACAACCTGTGTAGAAAAACGTTTTGTGTTGATTGATTCTACAACACTGCCACGAAAGCCTTTAACTTCGATAACTTCTACATCATCTTTTTTTATTGTATCTTCTTGAGCAGCCTGTGTAGCAAAGCTTGATAAGCCTGCAGCTGTTAATGCTAAAGTTAATATACTTGGTTTGAACATAGACATAATGTTTTCCCGTTACCCATATTGTGATACCCGCGTTCAATGTTTAAGTGATAGTTAAACAAGGCGAGCTAATTTTGTTGTCAGGATGAATATTAACGCCAGATTTATTTTATTAACAACTTTATGCATACGTATTCAACAATTTCAATGTAGCCTAACATTAACATACATTACACGCATATAATTTTAACCATATGATTTTATTAAAAATAAACAAAACAAAAAACACTGAAAGGGCATGATAGATTAAATCTATTCTGTAGAAAACTAATAGCCTTCCTACTTGAATGTAAACAAGATGAAATTAATTAGCGCTGTTATATAACGTTTAAATAATTGCACATTTACTAAGTGTTAAATTGGTCAGACCATTTCTAGTAAAACCAAGGGTATATTTCCTTTATAGTACAAACTGTTAGGTTAAATTTAACTAAAAAATGAATGAATAACATAATTGGTAAACATTAAACACACAAAACGAACACCGCTAAAGATGCGCTAAGCGCTTATTTTAAATAATTTTATTGCATTATTTTTAGTGCATACGTATGCAGACTTTTTACAGAATTACAGGCTTCACGTATGCTTTTTGAAAATAACGTGATTAATCGTAATCACAATGAAGAATAGTCTAAATACTGTGTGGAATGACGGAGAAAAGCATGACCCAAAAGCAGTGGTATAAAGGTGCGGTTATTTATCAAGTTTATCCGCGTAGCTTTCAAGATAGCAACAACGATGGTATTGGTGACTTAAAAGGGATTATTAATCGTATTGATTACATTAAAAGCTTAGGCGTTGATGCAATTTGGATTTCACCTTTTTTCAAATCGCCGATGAAAGACTTTGGCTACGATATTAGTGACTACCGTGACATTGACCCGCTTTTTGGTGATTTAAACGATTTTGATGAACTTATTAGCCAAGCCCATGATCGCAATATTAAAATTATAATTGACCAAGTACTAAGCCATACATCAGATCAACACCAATGGTTTACAGATAGCCGCGAAAATCAAAATAACGATAAAGCAGATTGGTATGTTTGGGCTGAAGCTAAAGATGACGGCACAGCACCTAATAATTGGCTGTCTATTTTTGGTGGTGGCGCGTGGCAGTGGGAACCTCGCCGTGGGCAATATTATTTGCATAACTTTTTAACCGAACAACCCGATTTAAACTTTCATAATCCTGACGTAAGACAAGCTGTACTTGATAACGTAGAGTTTTGGCTTAAAAAAGGTGTTGATGGCTTTAGATTAGATGCTATTAACTTTTGTTATCACGATGCACAACTTCGCGATAACCCAGCTAAACCAAAAGATAAGCGCCAGGGTCGTGGTTTTAGTGAAGATAACCCATACGCATTTCAGTATCATTACTACAACAACACTCAGCCAGAAAATATTGAGTTTATGCAAGACATTCGCACATTACTTAATAAATACCCAGGTACTGTATCGCTTGGCGAAATCTCATCAGAAGATTCATTGGCGACAATGGCGCAATACACCCAAGGTGGCGATAAGCTGCACATGGGATATAGCTTTGAGCTCTTAACAAATGATTATTCAAGTGAATATATTAGAACTACGGTTCAAACTCTTGAACAACGTATGACTGAGGGTTGGCCGTGTTGGGCATTTAGCAACCATGATGTAGAGCGCGTAGCAAGTCGCTGGAGCGAAAATGGCGAAATAAACCCTCAGCAATGTAAAATGCTAACCGCCCTACTTGCTTCCCTTCGTGGCAGTGTGTGTATGTACCAAGGTGAAGAATTAGGTTTAGGTGAAGCATCTGTCGCCTTTGAAGACTTACAAGACCCATACGGCATTACATTTTGGCCTAACTTTAAAGGGCGTGATGGCTGTAGAACGCCAATGCCTTGGGAGCAAGTTGATTCATCTCATGCCGGTTTTAGTGATGTAAAACCTTGGCTACCCGTTGATAATGCACACAAACAGCAATCAGTCGCTGTGCAAACTAATGATAGCAACTCAATTTTAAACGCCTACCGTGAATTTATGGCGTGGCGCAAAAGCCAAACTGTTTTACTTGAGGGTGATATTGAGTTTATTGAAACGCCTGAGCCTGTGCTTGCTTTTTATAGAACGCTTGGACCGCAAAAAATGCTGTGCATGTTTAATCTAAGCTCTCAACAAACAAGTATTGATATGCCAACATCAATCGTTAAAGAATACAATGAGCTTAGCCACCACAGCGCAAAATTAAGCCAAGACACACTAACACTTGAGCCTTTCGCTTGCTTTTATGCAAAGTGTTAATGACATCAATAATTACACTTAATATTACAGCTAAGCTCTAAACATAAAAAGCCCAAGTAAATTACTTGGGCTCTTTTATGCGTTTAATTTTTCTAATGACTTTGGGTTTTACTGTTTAAGTAGTCAGTTAAAGCAAATAAAACGCCTGACATTACAAACGTGACATGAATAGTCACTTTCCAAAGTAGCTCATCACTTGGATATGCGCCTGAGTTTATAAATACTTTTAATAACTCAACAGCCGAAATAGCGACTATCGCACTTATTAATTTCATCTTTAGACCTGAAAAACCAACTTTTCCCATCCAAGATGGTCTGTCTTCGTGATTATCAATATTAAGCTTAGAAACAAAGTTCTCGTAACCACTAAATGTAATGATCAGCAATAACCCCGCTAATAATGCCGTATCAACTAAAGTTAGAATACCGACAAGTAACTCTTGATTGGTTGCTGTAAATGTCGCAATACCCATTAAATAAAGCTGCTTAAAAAACTTTATTAACAACAGTACAACTGCAAATAGTAAACCCACAAAAAATGGGGCTAGTAGCCAACGCCCTTTAAAAATAAAAGATTCTAATGCATGCTCTACTTTATTAGCTTGGCGTGGTTTTTTATTAGGGGTGTGTGATGACATTGGTTTGTCTTTTAATTAAAAAAAGCGACCTTAGCTTATAAACCACTGCAACACAATGCTGCGAAATCCTGACAAGTAAATTACTCATCCTCACGATAAAAAAATTTCGTTATCTTTTATTTCGTTTTCGTTTAAAAATCAGTGTACCAACAGAGTTGTTCTGGATTGGGCACTACTGGTTTAAACCTAATCTTAAACTGGGTAAATCAGTCATCACACCATTTTTTTAGGAATAAACGAATGAAAAAAGCATTGCTAGCATTAATCGTAGCTCCACTATTTGCAGTATCTGCGACTTACGCGGTAGCAGACGATGCGCCAACAGCTTCAGCCGAAATGGTAAAAGAATACACAGAAATGTGTGTTAACTGGGCTAAAGATGATGACGTAAGCAATGAAGAGCTAAATGCCTACGTATTAAAATGCGTAAATGATGAGCTTGAATCTGAAGGCTATAAAAAAGTATCTTCTGTTAAGATTTAATCATACCAATTGCATTAAATTAGTGATCTATTATAGCGCTAAGAAAATAGCTCAATAGCAAGTGAAATAGCATGACATATAGTTGTTTTATATGAATGTTTTTTAACGCAGTGAGTGGGTTATTTAGTGCAATATAATGACCATGTTTTTAATAAAATTGGTATCTCCAATACGCTTAGTTGAATGTACTGCTAATAAAGCCGTTGCGAAAACATTTAACTAGGCACAAAAAAACCGGAATAGACACAAGCTGTGCGTTCCGGTTTTTTTATGGTTTTTTAAAACCTATAAGAAGTTATGAATAAGCGATAACGTGCTTATTCATCTTCTTTTTTAGCTTTCGCTTTAGGCTTTGCTTTAGCTGGTGCCTTTTTTGCAGCAGCTTTCTTTTTAGGTGCTGCCTTTTTCTTCGCTTCTTCTGTCCATTTACCTGCTTCATAATGAGCAGTCCAGCCAGTAGCTTTACCGTCAACTTCAGTCATAACATACTGAGCTTTATTTTTACGGCTGTAGCGTACAACAGCAAGATTACCATCAGGATCTTTAGCAGGTGCATCTGCTAAGTAATAAAACTTAGGCGAGATACGGTCTCTAAAGCGTTTTAACTCTTCTACCTTAGGTGCACGTGTTTCACGAGACTTAGGAAAAGTATTTGCAGCTAAAAATATACCAGCGGCGCCATCACGTAATACGAAATACGCATCTGACTTTTCACACTCTAACTCAGTAATGTGAACAGGATCTTCTTTTGGTGGAGCAGCTTCGCCACTTTTAAGTAGTTTACGTGTGTTTTTACACTCGTCATTATTACAGCCAAAATACTTACCAAAACGACCCGATTTAAGTTCCATGTCAGAGCCACATTTATCACATTCGATAATTGGTCCGTCATAGCCTTTAATTTTAAAGGTGCCTTCTTCAACAATATGCCCTTTACATGCGGGGTTATTACCACACACATGTAATTTACGGGTTTCGTCGATTAGGTATGAATCCATTGCAGTTTCACAAATAGGACAACGTTTCATCTGCATTAACTTTTCAGTTTCTACATCTTCTACATCAGCTGCAACTGCTTCATCACCCGACACCAAGTTCATTGTTGTAGTGCAACGCTCTTTTGGCGGAAGGCTGTAACCAGTACACCCTAAGAAAACACCAGTTGATGCCGTTCGTATACCCATTTTTCGGCTACACGTAGGACATTCAATATCGGTTTCAACCATCTCGTTAAGACGCATGCCACCGTTCTCTGGCTCGTCTTTAGCGACAGTTAATTGCGTTGAAAAATCAGCATAAAACTTATCTAGAACTTGAGTCCATACACGCTCGCCTTCAGCGATATCATCTAAACGGCCTTCCATTTTAGCTGTAAAATCAAAGTTCATTAAATCAGTGAAATTTTCAACCAAGCGATCGGTAACTATTTCACCCATTTTTTCAGCGAAGAAACGGCGGTTTTCTACACGTACATAACCACGATCTTGAATCGTTGATATAATTGACGCATAAGTAGATGGACGACCAATACCGCGTTTTTCAAGCTCTTTTACTAAACTTGCTTCACTAAAGCGCGCTGGCGGTTTAGTAAAATGCTGCTTAGGATCGAGTTCGATTAAAGTAAGGACTTCACCTTCTTTAACAGCCGGTAGTGATTGATCTTCTTCGTTTTTCTTACGTATCGCAGGTTGTACTTTTGTCCAACCATCAAAGCGTAGCACACGGCCTTTCGCTTTAAGCTGGTAGTCGTTAGCTGCAACAGTTAGTGTTGTTAAATCGTATTCAGCAGGTACCATTTGGCACGCTACAAACTGACGCCAAATTAGCTCGTACAGCTTTTTAGCATCGGCGTCTACACCTTCAACATGACCAGATAACACGGTAACGCTTGAAGGACGTATTGCCTCATGCGCCTCTTGTGCATTGCCTTTAGAGCTGTAGCTAATTGGATCTTTTGGTAAGTATTTAGCACCAAACTCGTTTGTTACATACTCACGACACATTTCAACGGCATCTTTTGAAAGATTAGTTGAATCGGTACGCATATACGTAATATAACCACCTTCATACAAACGCTGAGCAAGCATCATGGTCTTTTTAACGCCATAACCTAAACGCGTACTTGCCGCTTGCTGCATGGTTGAAGTAATTAATGGCGCACTTGGGCGACTTTTACTTGGTTTTTCTTCAACGCTAATTACTTTGTATTCTGCATTCTCAAGGCTTTTAACCGCTGCGCTAGCCTGAGCTTCATTTACAGGCTTAAAAGGCTTTCCTGCTTGTTTGGCTACTTCTAAACGTAATTCAGACTCAGTATTTTTAACGTCAGCATGGATATCCCAAAATTCTTCAGGGATAAACGCCTTAATTTCGCGCTCACGCTCTACTAATAAACGTACCGCAACAGACTGAACTCGTCCTGCAGAAAGTCCACGGGCCACTTTGGCCCACAATAAAGGTGATACCATAAAGCCAACAACACGGTCTAAAAAGCGACGTGTTTGCTGAGCATAAACCATATCAGTATTAAGCTCGCCAGGTGTTTCAAACGCTTGCTGTATTGCGTTTTTAGTAATTTCGTTAAAAACTACGCGCTTATATTTAGCAGGATCACCACCAATGATTTCTTGAAGGTGCCAAGCAATTGCTTCCCCTTCTCTATCCAAATCCGTTGCGAGATATATTTGGTCTGCATTTTCAGCCAGCTTTTGTAATTCTTGAACAACTTTTTCTTTACCAGGCAGTATTTCGTAATGCGGATCCCAGCCTTGGTTTGGGTCAATACCCATACGCGCGACTAAGTTTGTATAATCTCGTTGCTTTTTATACGCTGCTTTCTCTTCAGGTTCCATTTTACGAACTTCTGCTGGCGTTTTAGTTGCCGGCACTTTAGCTTTGCTCGAACCTGAAGTAGGTAAATCTCGTACATGCCCAATACTGGACTTTACGATGAAGTCATTACCTAAATATTTATTAATTGTTTTAGCCTTAGCAGGAGACTCTACAATTACTAGCGATTTGCCCATAGTTGCCTATTTCTAACCAAATATTAAAAATGTGTTTTGCCGACATAAGCGGCGCGAATATTTATAGGTATATCTACAAACACTAGTTGTTACAAGCTTTTAATACAAACTTTTCAGTATTTACTGAATAAACGAACAATTTTTGTCGTTAAATTAAACAAACTAGTGTTTTTAGATTAATTGATGTGGAATATATAGAACAGAAACAAAAATGCCAACCTAAAGGTTGGCATTTTTAAAATAAAGCCTTATTTACTATCGTAAATTTCGATTCCTTTGGAGACTGTTTTAGTGCCACCAGCCTGAGTAGTAAACTCAAATGTTATTGAAAGTACACCGTCAAATTTATCATTACCATCCGCTTCACGAGAAATACGAACATCTGAATACATTGGTTTATCCGTATTCGTACTTGGAATAATAGCGTTATTTTCGATAATAGATAAGTCACCATTTGTAGAGGCTATAGATACAGTTGTACCCGCTGGTAGTGGATTACCAAACTCATCTGTGTAGTGAATACGAACTGTAATACCACTTAGACCTATATCAATAGTAAGTGTTTCAGGATCTGTTTCATCTGGATCCGTATCATCATAATCTGGGTTATCAATAATAACGTTAACCGTAGATAGATTAATAGATTCAGCATCACAACGTTCTAGCACATCAGAACCTTCCAGAGAAGCAACAATAGAGCTTGAGCAATCTGCTGGTACGTAAACAGGATACGGCGCATCAAGAATATCCGTTGTTTTCAGCACAGAAAAACGAACATATGGGTTATCTCCAGACATAACCAATTCAATTTGTTTACGCACCTCAATTAGCTCTCGAGAACACTCACCTGCATTTTCAGCGGCTTCGCTACATAATAAGCCATTATATTTACCATCTGCAAAGTCATAAATACCGTCATTATCTAGGTCTCGCCATGTTTCATTATGACCACCTCGTGAAATTAACTCAGAACATTCATCCGTAGACGGGTCATAATTTGAAGCATCTGCATCACTACAGTTTGCTTTATCGAAGGCAGCATTTTCATTGTGATCTATAAATGCTTCAGGTAAATCGTAACTAGTATAATATTCACCAATATCAAACAAGCCATTGGTGCGTTTAACATCATCAGTAGTTTGCTCATCTACAAAGTTCTCTTGTCCTTTAGTGACAGCGAGAACACTTACACGCCCTCCCATAACAACACCATCAGCATTATTTTTAGCGCGTGTAATACCATTTATACAAGGAGCTGCAATACCAAAATATGGGTCACAATTTATAATACCTGTTTTTGGATTAATACCTTCAGTAGTTGTTGCGTCCCCATCAATATCGCCAATTCGGTTACCCCACTTATAATCATAAAATGGACGGTCCCCTTGAGAGCGCCAGGTTACAACACAGGTAGCATCGTCAGTTTTACAAGTAACTTCATTGCTAGATGAGCCAATAACACCAGCTTCAGCTAAAATAGTTGCTTCTACACCGTCACCGTTATAATTATTAAATTGGTCACCAAAATATACCGTAATATCATTTAAAACACCGTTATAATTAAGTGAGTTAGTATTAAACGTATTTGGGCTTGCATCAAAACTGTTTTGGTCTGTTACGCCCGAAGCCAGTGTTAATTGAGCCGATACAGAACTTATCTGCTCGCTCAATGGTACTAAAGTAAGTGTTCCGTCTGGACAAATTTCATTGTTTGGTTCTGATGTACACAGTTCTACATCATCAACCCAACATGTTAAGTCATCACCTTCAGGTAAATTATTAACATCTTCTTTAGAAATAAAACACGCTTTTACCACTAATGGACCAGGCACTATGCCAGATTCAACCGTTGTTTGAACAAAGCCTTCATTATTTGTATCACTTGTTCTAAGCGACAGTTTAGCTGCACCCACTGAATCTGTTAACTTGAAATCAATACGTTGCTGCGTGGATGCAAGGCCATCCGCATCTATTAGCTTAAATCTAACAATCGATTGAGTCGGGGCGCCGCCTTCACCTGGAGGTAATGCAATAAATGTTTCGCTGACATCAACAAACTGTATTGATTGTACCGCTGATGTTTCCACAGGAATAATCGTAGTAGCAGTAAAGTTTTTACCACCTGTCTCAACCGTGATATTAATATCATCATCAATACTACAACCTGTAGCTCGGTATGTTGATGTTGCGATACCACTTGATGATTTTACTGATGCATCAATTACTGAGTCGCCACTAATTACACAAGTTGAGCTGAACTCAACATCTGTTGGAGTTAAGTATAAATTACCATCTTCATCTAAAAGTGTTACTTCAATAACGGTACTACCACCTGCTTTTAAAGGAATAACATTTCCTGAAGTATCTTTATTAAGCCCGTTATCAACCTCTAGGGTTAAATCAGCAATACCTACAGCAAAATTAGTTGAATTACTTTCACCTACAGACGTTACAGTCACAGTACCTGCGCCACCAGTATTTCCAGGCTGCAATTTTAGTAAAGCAATACCAAAGTTATCGGTAAGGGCTGTCCCAGATGAAGGGAGAACAGAACCTAAATTTGTTGAAATATTAACAAGCGAATTTTTACTACCTTCACCACTTTGCTCATCAATGACTTCAACAAATAATTCACCTAGTTCTGATGAAGAGATTGTATTAGCTACCGTACAACTCGATGCTGCTTGTGTAGGGTCAAGTTTTACACTAGAACGATTATCGTCCCAGCCTGCGTTACAGCCTGTTAAGAGCTTTACTGATATAGAGAATTGTGCCAAATCAACTGGTGCAGAATCACCTGATGAATAAAATACAGCTGTATTACTCACTTCTGTTGAGTTCGTAGGATTATAAGTTGCAACAACTTGACCTGCGCCTTTAAAACTACCACTAGAGAGAGTCACTTTTGCCTCACCCGCTGAGTTTGTAATTGCAGTTCCTAAGTCTGGCGTTATTTTACCTGTGAAGTTTGTAGTAAATGTAACAAGTTGCTCGCTAAGTGCAACTCCATCATTTTTTAAAGTCGCTGTAACCGTGCCTAAGTTGTCAGTTGTAACCGGATTTGTATCCGAATACTTAGCACCATTTTCATCGACAATATTTACTGTTAGAGTTGTTGACCCACTAACACCAGTATCATCACCCTGCCCACCGCTTGATTGAAAAGCAAAAGTACTTGTATAAGATTCACCATCGACTGTATAAGTAGCGGTTACTTCTCCAGCACCGGCTTGAGCACCGGCTGTAAGTTCAACGGTTGCAATACCATCGTTCTGGGTTAATGCACTTGATGGAGACAGTTCACCAATCTCATCTTCTAATGTAAACGTAATGCGCTTACCCGCAACAATTACCCCGTCTTGAGTAAGAATTGCGCGTAAATCTAAAGAGGAGGTAGCGGTAACAGAATTTGACTCTGTTGCGTCTGTTTGAGAATACCCATTTAATGAAACCGAGTATGTAGCAGCCTCTGTAGTGGAATCACCATCACTTATAGAACCGTCTTTTTCAAGTGACCCACCGCCACCACAGGCTGTGAGTAAAAAACTTAGCAATGAAATGCCGAGCAGTCGCATTAAAGGCATGAACCTCTCCCTAGCGTTGTTATTATAATTAAAATTAATTTACACTTAATATTAACCTATAACTTAGTCTAAAATCACAGTTTTTTATTACTTTTTTGTGCAAAATATTTTTAAATAAATACTAACTTTTTCTGTAGTAAATATTTCCTTGCTGGTAGTCTATGGCAAATTTATAAAATGTAGATCAGGAAATATGTCAAAAATCCGTTCAATGAGTTTAACCACTCGCATCATGATTGGTATGGCGCTTGGGGTTGCAGTAGGTTTTATATTTCAGGCTATATTAGCTGGTGAAGACGATTATCTAATACCACTTGGGTTATTCTCTTTGCCAATTAAAGCCTTTTTTGTTGATGGTATTTTCCATGTCGGTGGTCAAATATTCATTGCCAGCTTGAAAATGTTAGTTGTGCCTCTTGTTTTTGTATCGCTTGTTTGTGGTACCTGTAGCTTAAGCGACCCTAAAAAACTAGGCCGCCTAGGTGGTAAATCTATTGGTTTATATTTATTAACTACAGCTATTGCTATAACAGTGGCGATTACACTTGCCTTATTATTTAGCCCTGGTGAAGGTATAAGCTTGCCATCTAATGCAACCTACGATGCTAAAGAAGCACCTACCCTTGCACGTGTAATTATAGACATGTTTCCTACAAATCCTTTTGAAGCAATGGCCAAAGGCAATATGCTTCAAGTTATTGTGTTTGCGCTTTTATTTGGTGTAGCAATGGCATTAAGTGGTAAAGCAGGAAAACGTGTTGCTACCGTATTTGAAGATTTAAACACTGTGATTTTAAAACTAGTTACGCTTTTAATGAATATTGCCCCTTATGGTGTGTTCTTTTTAATGGCAAAACTGTTTACAACAATTGAGCTTAACTTAATTGTGAGCTTAGCGAAGTACTTTGGCGTTGTAGTGCTTGCACTGTTATTACATGCTTTTGTAAACTACACATTGCTTTTAAAAATATTAACGGGCTTAAACCCGCTTATTTTCTTAGCAAAAATGAAGCACACATGCTTATTTGCATTTAGTACCTCGAGCTCAAGCGCAACTATGCCTATTACACTTGAAACTGCTACTAAAAAGTTAGGTGCTAATAACTCGGTTGCCTCATTTACTATCCCACTGGGTGCTACCATTAACATGGATGGCACTGCCATCATGCAAGGTGTGGCTACCGTGTTCATTGCACAAGTGTTTAGTGTCGATTTGACAATATCTGATTATTTAATGGTTATATTAACAGCAACACTTGCCTCTGTAGGTACAGCAGGCGTACCTGGTGTTGGTTTAATAATGCTGGCAATGGTACTTAACCAAGTTGGCTTACCTGTAGAAGGGATTGCAATTATTATCGGTGTAGATAGATTACTTGATATGACACGTACAGCAGTTAATGTAACCGGCGATTGTATGGTTACCTGTGTTGTTGCCAAGTCTGAAGGTGAGCTAGATGAGAGCATCTTTAACGACCCTAATGCAGCTAAAGACTTAGAAGATTATCATAAATCTATTGATTCATAAGCTACATTTATATAGCTATAAAAAAACCTTGATGCAATCCATCAAGGTTTTTTTTCGAGTAAAAATAATTAAACTGAATCCTGAAAAAGATTCTAATCTAAGGATTTAACGACTTAAACTTAGAAAGTAAGTTTATTCCCACTTTATTTACACCACTACTCAAGCCAAGAGCTAGCTTATCGCTCAACCCTTTTTTAACTTTGTATTTAATCTTATAAATTTGGCGCTCATGTTGCTGCTCTAGCAATGCATCATCACTTGTTTTTATAACATCTACCAAGCCTTTATCAATCGCTTGAGTTGCAAACCAATGCTCACCTGTCGCAACTAAGCTTATATCTAAGCTTGGACGTTGAGTGCTTACAAACGTTTTAAATAAATCATGTGTTTGTTCAATTTCTTCACGAAATTTTTCACGGGCCTTATCTGTGTTTTCACCAAATAAAGTAAGTGTGCGTTTAAATTCACCTGCTGTTATTTGCTCAAATTCAACATCATTTTTCTTTAATATTTTATTAAAGTTAGGTATTTGAGCTATCACACCAATAGATCCAACTATTGCAAAAGGCGCTGCAAGTATCTCGTCCGCGACACACGCCATCATGTAACCACCACTTGCTGCCACTTTATCAATTGCAACACTTAGAGGAATACCCGCACTTTTAATACGCTGTAACTGAGATGCAGCAAGTCCGTAGCCATGTACAACACCGCCACCACTTTCTAAACGAATAAGTACTTTGTCTTTACTTGGATCGGCAATAGAGATAATAGCCGTTATTTCTTCTCGTAAGCTTTCTACTTCGTGAGCGTCCATACTACCCACAAAGTCAATTACATATAAACGAGGTTTAGGCTCATCTTTATCTGCTTTTTTACTCTTTGATTTAAGTTGTTTTTGATGCGCTTTAAGCTCTTTTTTACCCAACGTATTTTGTAAAAAACTTTCTTTAAGTTCAACTAGCTGCTCTGATATATCGTCAATTTGTATTTCACCTTTTTTGGCCTTTGGCTTAACTGCAGCGCCAACTATTAGCATTAAAATAACTGCTATAGCGATAACAAAAGTAATTGTTTTAGCAAAAAACAAACCGTATTCGTATAAAAATTCCAACTGGTTTCTCCATTTATAAATTTCAGCTAATTTAGCATGCTTTAAAGCAAAAAAAAGCCACTTTTCAGTGGCTTTTAAAGGTTAATTATTTTACTGGTTATTAATCAGTCACAACCTCAGGGTTGGAAACTAATAACATCCGTCCGCGAGCAGCTAAGTAAGTAGCTACTTGCAACTGCATTTCCGCATTAGCGGCAGCACTGCCTTCAACAGTTGCAGCCTTTGCAGCATCTTGAGCTGGAGTTAATATAGAACCATGATGCCCTTTAGTAAATTTAACTAAGTAGCTTGCTGGTGTTTCACTCAATGATTGCGAAGAACTTACTGTCTCAAGACCCATCAAGTTAGCTAATGGAATTGTGCCAGAAATAGGATTATTAGCTGCCATTGGTGGTATCACTTGGTCAGGCTTGTTATCAACACCATCACCCACAACAACATTAGTATAAACAGGAGTACCTAATGCTTTCACAGTGGCTGCGTAGTTCGTTGGATCACCACTATCTAGCGCTGTTTGCGCCGCAAAAGCAAACTGTGTAAATACACCTTGAATGTTAGTAAGTTTAGTCGTTTCACCCGCAGTGGTAAGTGATGCAATATATTCGTTGTAACCACATGTCAAGTAAGCTTCCATGTCTGGTATTAATGAGCCACAGTTAGAAACTGCATCTCCTTGTAAGTATGCAGTAAATTCATCAGCTTCTGTTGTACCAGCTTGTGAAAGTACTGAACCTTGAATAAATGGACCAAACGCAGCAGATTCAAGTAAGAAGCTTGCTATACCGCCACCACCACTTGCAAGAGCTACCGTGTTTACATTAAATAGCGGATCAAGCGTTTCTGCCATTGGCGTATTAGCTTGAGCAATAAATGCTGGAGCAACAATAGAACCTAGCGAATGCCCAATGTAGGTAACGTCTTTACTATTAATAGTTGTATCGTTAATAAAGTTTAAGCCTAAACGAAGGCCTAATAAATCAGCAGCCGATTGACGTAAGCTATCACGTGCAACAAGTAATGAACTTAAGTTCATGTAACTAAGCACAGAACCCGTTGTTGCATTAAAGTCGTCTGTTCCATCACCATCAACATCTATTCCGCGCTCACCATGTCTTGGATGGTCAATAGCAACCGTTGCAAAGCCTTGAATAGAAAGCTGCGCAGTTAAAGCAAGCATACTTTCTTTTTGTGTTGTAATACCGTGCTGCATAATCACAACAGGCCATCCACCTTCAGGCATTGCGATAGGATCTAATTGTAACTGTGCACGGACACCATTAATTATCGGTAAAATAGGTTTAGTAACTTGCACTGGCACATTTGCCATGCTTTGTACTTTTGGAATTGAGTTGTATTTTGTTAAATGACGTGTGCTGTCTAGTCCTAAGTCACGTAATTGTCCGTCACTTAATGCAGAACATAAACCATCATTTTCACTAATAGGATCTGTCGGAAATGCATCGCCTGCAACGGCCTTATAACCAATTATTGCCACCGCGTTATCACACATACCTTGCCAATATGTATCACTTAAATCACTAATATCTGTACCCGTTGGCGTACCTAAATACATCGGTAACATAATGCTACCTTTTTGATATTGCACACCAGAGAAAGCAGCAGAGACTTCTACACCCTGAGAAGCAAATACTTGTTGTACATTTACCATAGGCTGTTCAGGAACTTGAAGCGCAGGAGTTGGTAACGCAGGCTGTTGCAAGCTTGCAGCTAGTAACTTTTTAATTGTCCCAAGTACAGGGCCTGCTGATTGAATAGTCATCGCACTAGAAAAAATAATATCTTCTTTTGCGATATCTCCCGAGCTTACAACTACATTTTCGTAACTGTTAACAGCACCCTGCAAACCAAGTTGAGCTTCTGTAATTAATGGTGCTTCTTGTTTAACCAGCCCATAAGTAGAAGAAGGCTCAATAGAGCGCCCTAATGAATCTTTAAGACCAGTAGTTAATACATTGATGTATGAGCTACCTGCCGTAAATGGTTTTAAAGGAATAATTGCAACGCCATCACCTGAAGCTTGAGTTACAAAGTCAACACCAAAAGTAAGCTCACCGATCAATTTACAAGCAGTACCGGCAGCTACAACTGAACATTCTGCATCAGTTAAACTTGCACCCATTACAACTTCAAAAATTCTTACTGTACCAGGGGTCCCAGCAGACGCTTCATCTAAACTCACATTTGGTGGGAATGTTAAATCGATTTTATAAGGAACCTGCGAAGACCAACCATCAAGTGCACCTAGTGCAAGTTGAGGGTTTGCATAAGCTGCGCGCGAAATAGACACATTGTTGTCATCTAATTCACCAGGAATATTAAGTGTACCGTCTTGAGTTCCACTCATTAATAAATCATTAGGTACCGATAAGATACCTGCTGCTGGATCAAATGTAACTGTTGCTGTTGGGATAACTGGTGCTGTGTCGTTTTTGACATCTGTTAACGTTTCTCCACCGCCACAACCTGCTAAAGCAGCTGTAACCGAGAGTGAAAGTAGCATTTTTTTCATATTGTTGGCTCCGCACGTATTTTATTTTTATAGTGTGTTTAATCAGTGTATTAAGTTAAAACAATGTAATCAGGTTATTAATGAGACATTAGACCAGTTAAACTTAACGTAAAGTTTCTATTTTCGCCACCTAATTTTACAATAAATTCGATTACTTCACGTTTCGCTATGTTAAAATCAAAAAAATTATATGAATTGGTACTTTTATGCACACATATCAAGCAGCTGAAAACGCACTTAAAGATAAAGTTATTTTAATAACAGGCGCCGGTGATGGTATTGGCCGAGTTGCAGCAATTACGTATGCAAAATACGGCGCTACAGTTATATTATTAGGAAAAACAACTAATAAACTTGAATGTGTTTACGATGAAATTGTTAATGCTGGCTACCCTAAACCTGCAATAGTCCCTATGGATTTAAAAGGCGCAACGAAGCAAAACTACCGTGACCTTGCTGCAACAATCGAATATCAGTTTGGACGCCTTGACGGGTTGCTTAATAATGCAGGTATTTTAGGGTCACTCGGTCCGCTTGAACATTTTTGCTCATCTACGTTCGAAAACATAATGAAAGTAAACGTGACTGCACAAGCAATGATCACTAAAGCACTTTTTCCTGTTCTTCGTAAGTCTGATAATGCATCGATCGTATTTACATCATCAGGTGTAGGCCGCAAAGGTCGTGAATTTTGGGGGCCTTATGCCATCTCAAAATTTGCAGTAGAAGGTATGATGCAAACATGGGCATGTGAAGTAGGCAAAACGAATATTCGTGTAAACTGTATTAACCCAGGCGCTACTCGTACTTCAATGCGAGCTGCTGCATATCCAGGTGAAGATAGAGACGCACTTGCTACACCAGAGGATTTAATGCCTACATATTTATATCTAATGAGTGACGATTCTAGTGAAGTGAATGGCGAATCGTTAGATGCTCAAGTAAAAAAGTAATTTAGAGTTTAAATAATTTAAACAACACATTAAAAAAGCCGCAATTAGCTAACACCGATCAGTTAAGGTATTTTTGATCGGTTGACTGATCTTTTGGTTGCTTCACAATACCCTTATCATCTTTTGATTATGAGGGTATTTTTATGCTTAGTCATTGGTTACTTGATACGGATATATTCGCCACTCCTGACTCTTTATCTACATTTCAGAAACATATCCCTCTTGAGTGGATTTCTAATGTGCTCGAGCAGACCGATAAAGCAAGTATTCGCAAACGTAAGTTACCTGCTGAGCTTGTCGTCTGGCTTATCATTGCAATGGGTCTTTTTCGCGACCGCTCTATTAGTGACGTTGTTGAGAAGTTAGATTTAACACTCACTGATACCCTGGGCGATACGGTTGCTCCAAGTGCTATTCCTCAAGCGAGACAGCGCCTGAGTAGCGACCCCCTCCAAGCCTTATTTCACCTATGTGCAGCCCGTTGGACACAAGAAGAAGATGCTGATGATACGTGGTATGGACTCCGGTTATTTTCTGTTGATGGAACGCAATTTCGTGCACCTGATACACCTGCTCTTGCTGAGCACTTTCACTATATTAAGCACAGTAAAAACCGTCATACAGAATATCCTATTGTACGCCTATGCGCCTTAAGCTCCTTGCGTAGCCGGTTGATACACCACGTTGCCTTCGGGCCCAGTTATCAAGGTGAGGTGAACTACGCAAAGCAGTTATTTGGTCATGTAAGTGATAACAGTCTAACTATTTTTGACCGATGTTATCTCAGCGCTGAGCTACTGATTAATTGGCGTAAGCAACACCCACAGTCGCACTGGATGGTCCCGATTAAAAGCAACACGCAATACACCGTCATTGAATCTTACTCTGAGCATGACTTCAAAGTAGAGATGAGTGTATCTGCGCATGCCAGAAAACAAGACCCTTCGCTTCCTGAGTGCTGGCAGGCCAGACTGGTTCTTTATCCTGAGCCAATGGGGCCTGGAAAAATAAAAGGTCTGCTGTGCTCTTTGGATGATAAACAGGCTTTTGGTGCACAGGCCATTCTTGATGTCTATTTCGAGCGCTGGGAAATTGAAAATAGCTATGGAGAAATAAAACACCAGATGCTTGAGGATAGTATTCTTTTGCGTAGTCAGACTGTGGATGGAGTCAATCAAGAGCTATGGGGTATATTGCTAGCCTACAATTTAATTCGAGTAGA
>NZ_AUTR01000024.1:0-23448 GCF_000497875.1 Pseudoalteromonas sp. S8-8 | reverse complement strand
GGTGCATAGCTCAGCTGGATAGAGTACTCGGCTACGAACCGAGCGGTCGGAGGTTCGAATCCTCCTGCGCCCACCACTTTCATGTTTTCATACACTTTTAAGTGTAAGAAAAATAAACCGATGGAAATCGGTTTTTTTATGTCTGAATTTATACGCTCTGCTTAGAGTTTAAATAAGCAATCTATGAAAGTGGGTGCATAGCTCAGCTGGATAGAGTACTCGGCTACGAACCGAGCGGTCGGAGGTTCGAATCCTCCTGCGCCCACCACTTTCATAAACAAGCCGACATTAAGTCGGTTTTTTTGTGCCTGAAATAAAGTGAAATGTATACTACCACTCCTGTAGCCGCAGAGCTTGCTCGCGTGAGAAGCGGAAGCTTCTAATCACTGATACTTTATTTACGAGCGTTGCTCATCGCGTCAGCAAGCTGCACGCCTACAAGTAAAACCAGCCCTAATCTTTAAATCTAAACTCCGAGTTTATTTATCCGTTGTAGACGCTGAGCTTGCTCGCGTGAGAAGCGCTAGCTTCTAATTACTGATACTTTATTTACGAGCTTTGCTCGTCGCGTCAGCAAGCTGCACGCCTACAAGTAAAACCAGCCCTAATCTTTAAATCTAAACTCCGAGCTTATTCATTCGTTGTAGACGCTGAGCTTGCTCGCGTGAGAAGCGCTAGCTTCTAATTACTTACCACAGATATAACTGATGCTTTATTTACGAGCTTTGCTCGTCGCGTCAGCAAGCTGCAAGCCTATAAGTAGAAACAGCTCTAATCTTTAAATCTAAACTCCGAGTTTTATTCATCCGTTGTAGACGCTGAGCTTGCTCGCGTGAGAAGCGCTAGCTTCTAATTACTTACCACTGATATAACTGATACTTTATTTACGAGCTTCGCTCGTCGCGTCAGCAAGCTGCACGCCTACAAGTAAGACCAACCCTAATCCTTAAATTCAAACTCCGAGTTTATTCATTCGTTGTAGACGCTGAGCTTGCTCGCGTGAGAAGCGCCAGCTTCTAATTGAATAAACTCACAGCACAATACATTTACGAGCTTTGCTCGTCGCGTCAGCAAGCTGCACGCCTACAAGTAAAACCAACCCTAATCTTTAAATCCAAACTCCGAGTTTATTTATCCGTTGTAGACGCTGAGCTTGCTCGCGTGGGAAGCGACAGCTTCTATTCCCCCCTCAAAGTATAATTTATAAGATTTTATTCATTGGCAACGCCAGAAATAAGTAATTTATTCACGAAGAGGTTAAGAGGCGCTGCGCTTTTAGAGGTAGTAATAAAGCTAAGCTAAACTAATAAACCCGGGCTTATGTCTTCTCATTTACTTCTCTTTTGCTTCTCTTTGTGGAATAGATCTTTAAGTGGTTCATTGACCAAGAAATTAAATAACTAGAAGCGTTTAGCTCTAAGAAGGTTAAATACGGTCTTTAAGCTTAAAATGAGAGGTGGTATTTTCAAGTGAAACTAGCTCTAATCTTTAAATCTAAACTCCGAGTTTTATTTATTCGTTGTAGACGCTGAGCTTGCTCGCGTGAGAAGCGCCAGCTTCTAATCACTATATCTAAGCCCACTTAACCTTTTCTAAAGCTGCTCTTTAATATTACCTATGTTATTTTAAACGCCTTGTTTAAAAGGATATTGCAGTATGTTTAAAGCCCTATTTATTACGTTATTTTTTATTTTTAGCGCTATTTTTATTTCCAGCGCACAAGCCAACAAAGCCAATAACTCACTTGTGGTAGGTGCGCAGCAATATGCTAAATATTTACCGCAGTTAAAAAATAAACGTGTAGGGCTAGTAGTCAATCAAACATCAATTATAGGGCAAACTCACTTAGTAGATGCTCTGCTGGCTAAAAGCATAAACATAACTAAAATTTTTGCACCTGAGCATGGCTTTCGCGGCGATCACGATGCGGGCGCGCATGTAAAAAATGCCGTTGATAGCAAAACCGGTATTCCGCTTATTTCTATTTACGGTAAAAATAAAAAACCAAGCCGAGCTGCTTTAGCTGATGTTGATGTGATTATTTTTGATATTCAAGATGTCGGAGTGCGTTTTTATACTTACATAAGCTCTATGCACTACATGATGGAAGCCGCTGCAGAGCAGGGGATAGAATTTTTAGTACTCGACAGACCCAACCCAAATATTGCCTACGTTGATGGGCCAATATTAGAGCCAGAATTTAAATCGTTTGTAGGCATGCACCCAATACCTGTTTTACACGGTATGACCGTTGGCGAACTTGCCAAAATGATCAAGGGCGAGGGCTGGATCAATAAAGCGCCCGATTTAAAATTAACGGTGATCCCTGTTGATCATTACACTCGCAAAAGTACATACAGCTTGCCTGTAAAACCCAGCCCTAATTTACCTAACGATCAAGCCATTGCACTTTACCCATCACTTTGCTTTTTTGAAGCAACACCTATCAGTATTGGTAGAGGCACCGACTTTGCATTTCAAGTAATTGGCTATTCGCCAGTTGCATTAGGTGATTTTAATTTTACACCGCGTGCAATTAAAGGGGCTGCTTTAAACCCTAAATTTAAAAACCAAACCGTACAAGGGCTCGATTTAAGACAAGCAAACACCACAGGCCTAAATTTAACTTACTTAATAAATGCGTACACGGAGCTTAGTAAAAGCAACATCTCGTTTTTTGAGCGCGCTGACTTTATGGATAAACTAGCGGGTACTAATAAATTGCGCTTAGCTATTGAAGCAGGGCAATCAGAAGCGAAAATAAAACAAAGCTGGCAGGCGGGGCTTGCGCAATTTAAAGCGCAAAGAGCGCCTTACTTGCTATATAAATAAGGGCTAAGCATGTTTATTGCTTTAAAAAATCAAAGGTGTGGTTATATAAAAAAAGTATTTATAGCAGCGTTAAGCCTTATTGTTGTGGGTTGTAGTACACCACCTGAGCCTATTCGCTCGGTGCTACCACTTACAAAGAGCCAACTTGTAGAGCTGCCTAATGCACAAGTGGTTGTAACGTTTCCTGAGGTAAATCCAAGTAGCCGGTTTTATGTAAATAACCGAGGAACGTTTAAAGCTTACAAAGGGCGCGGGCAATTATTAATACAAAACCACAACGCACAAAGCGCCGATATTTATATTAATAATCAAAAGCTCGACGTTAGCCAACTGAGCGCCAACACTCTATACAATTACAGTTTGGCAAAAAATACTCACAATGGTGTTAATACTTTTAAAGTTGAAAATATTCTTCCTGTTGGTGCAAGTTTAACGCTACGTTTTGCATTTTCTACTTTAAGCGATGAGCCAATAAAGCACGTAGATTTTAGTGAAGTAGATACATTAATCGAACGCGATATAAAAGCGGGTTTTCCTGGGGCTGTGTTGGCCGTTGTTAAAAATGGTGAGCTAATAAAATTAACCGCCTATGGCGATGCAAAGCAATATCAGCAAAGTGATTTAATGCTACTTCGTCCAGAGCCCATGCAAACTAATACCTTGTTTGATCTTGCCTCAAACACCAAAATATTTGCCACCAACTTTGCACTTATGAAATTAGTAAGCGAAGGGCTGTTAAATATTAATAAACCCGTGCAAAGCTACCTAAGCGAATATAAAGGCGAAGGGCGAGCAAAGCGCACAGTAAAAGACTTACTCACTCACAGCGCCGGATACCCGCCAGTATTTGACTTTCACCGTAAAGATGGCAGCAATGGCGACGCGTTTTATTCGCAAAACAGTAAAACCACCAAACAGCTATTACTTACCAGCGTGCCTTTTAGTAGTAAATCATCTGGGCAGCATGTTTACTCAGATATTGATTACATGATTTTAGGCGTACTAATTGAGCGCATTACAGGGCAGCCCCTTGACGAATACCTAGAGCAGCAAGTGTATGCGCCACTAAAATTAACTAACACGTTATTTAATCCACTTAAAAAAGGCTTTAAGCCACAGCAATTTGCAGCCACTGAGCTTAGCGGCAACACACGAGACGGGCGCATTAAGTTTGATAATGTTCGAACTGGGGTTTTACAAGGACAAGTGCACGATGAGCGCGCTTACTATTCTCTTGATGGCGTAGCAGGGCATGCAGGATTATTTAGTAATGCTCACGACTTAGCCGTGCTTTGCCAGCTATTACTAAATAATGGTGGCTACGGCGACCAACAATTATTTAGTACAAGCGCCTTAGCGCAATTTTTAACGCCGCAAAGCAGCGACGAAACTTACGGGCTTGGCTTTAGGTTTGCTGGTAATAATCAAGCAAGGCGCTGGCACTTTGGCCCTTATGCAAGCGCGCAGGCTTATGGCCACACAGGTTGGACGGGTACAGTGACCGTAATCGACCCCGCTTACGACTTGGCTATTGTTTTACTTACTAATGCTCGCCATAGTGCAATTAAAGGCTCGCTAAAACGTTACGAATTTACAGGTAAACAATTTGAAACCGCACAGTACGGATCGGTGGTGTCGCTTATTTATGAAGCGTTACTAAATCAATAAGCTATCGTATAGGTTAAAACGTACTAACCGTGCCACCTTAAGTGATTTATTTACAGGTGACTTGAGTAAGCCAATCCATTAAGCTAAGCGGTCTATAAAACTAAGCCGGTTTATGTTGTTAGGCTTAACAAATAAGCGTTAAAACGCGTACAAAGCGAGGTTTACTCGCTAATAATTAAGGTTAACTTTTTATGCATTGGTATTCTATTTTACCGCCGCTAATTGCGATTGCTATCGTGTTTTGGCGAAAAGAAGTGATTATGGCGCTACTTGTTGCTGTTGCTTCTTCTGAGTTTTTACTCGCCTTTCAGGGCGAAGGTAATAGCTTGTTTGACACTTTTTTAAATACCATTGAACGTATTATTTCGGTTGCCAGCTCGCCAGGTAATACACGCATATTAATATTTAGTATTTTAATTGGTGCACTGCTTGCCTACATTCGCGAATCTGGCGGCGTTGCAGCAACTGTTAATATGCTAATGAACAAAGGCATTGCAAAAAGTAAGCGCCAAGTGGGCTTTTTAACCATGTTTACCGGTATTGCGGTGTTTATAGAATCTAACCTGAGCGTACTTACCTCGGGTATTTTATCGCGAGGCTTATTCGACAAATTTAAAATGAGCCGAGCGCGTCTAGCTTACATTATTGACAGCACCAGTGCGCCAGTGTGTATTTTAATACTACTTAACGGCTGGGGTGCATTTGTACTTGGTTTGTTAGGTAACTACGAGCTAGGTGAGTCGGCTGTATCGGTATTGTGGGGCAGCGTAGGGTATAACTTTTACGCCATAATTACCCTTGTTATTGTTTTTTACACAATCGCGTTTGATAAAGTGCATGGCCCAATGAAAGAAGCCGAAGAAAAACTAGAGCTTCAAACAACCGACTTAAAAGATGAAATAAAAGCCTCTAAAGCGCGTTACATGCTAATCCCGCTTATTACGCTAATTACCAGCATGGTTGGCTTTATGTATTACACCGGTAATGGTGTGTTGGCAGAGGGTAGTGGCTCTAAGTCAGTATTGTACGCAACGGTTTTAGCCATTGTTGTCGCTTACTTTTTAATGATTGGTTCTCGTAAATTTACGCACCATCAATTAGTTGATACCGGTTTTAAAGGTATGGGCGAATTAATGCCATTGGTCGCTATTGTACTGCTTTCGCTTACACTTGGCGCAAGCTTAAAAGAGCTTGGTACTGGCGTATTTGTAGCGTCACTTGTTGGTGACTACTTACCTATTTACCTAATAGTACCGGTGCTGTTTTTAACCGGCGCAGTTATGTCGTTTACTACAGGTACATCGTGGGGTACGTTTGCTATATTAATCCCAATTGGTGTGCCACTTATTCAAGCGCTAGGTTTACCGCCATCGCTTGTTGTAGGTGCTATTTTGGGTGGTGGTATATTTGGCGATCATTGCTCGCCTATATCCGACACCAGCGCTGTATCGGCTATTGCATCGGGGTGTGACTTACTCACCCACGTTAAAACACAGCTACCGTATGCCTTATTTGGTGGTGGCCTTACGTTTTTAGCGTACTTAGTAACAAGCATTATTGTTTTATAAAATTTGATTATTTAAATACTCAAAAGCCTGCTTAATCGCAGGCTTTTTTGTTTTCAAAATAAATAAAGCTAATTAATATAGAGCCAAGCAATATCAAACTCAAAGGCTCTATAATTATTAGAAAAACTATTTAATTATAGACTTAAGTACCCGTATTTATATTTTTTAGGTTATTGTATAGCATGAGCTTTAAGCTTTTTGATAGCTGGCAATTCTTACTTTTCAACTCATATAAGGCTGTAAATCCACACTATGTTTGCAATTGATAATATCATTCTCGTTAGTGCCATATTAATTTTACTAGGAGTGATCTCGAGCAAGTTATCTGCACGCGTTGGCTTACCTGTACTGGTGCTATTTTTACTTGTAGGTATGCTCGCAGGTGAAGACGGTATTGCAGGTATTTCATTCGACAATGCAGAGGCCGCACATGCTTTAGGTACTCTTGCGCTTGCCATTATTCTATTTGATGGCGGTTTACAAACGCCTACCAGTTCAATTAAACAAGTGTGGAAACCCGCGTCTGCTTTAGCAACCGTCGGGGTGTTATTTACCGCTGTAATTACAGGCCTTGTGGCCACTTATATTTTAGACCTGCCCATATTACAAGGTGTTTTACTGGGCGCTATTGTTGGCTCTACAGATGCTGCAGCAGTGTTTGCGCTTTTACGAAGTGCGGGTATTCACTTAAACAAAAAGCTTAAATCTACCCTTGAAATAGAAAGTGCATCGAACGATCCAATGGCTATTTTTCTAACAGTTGGTTTGTTAGAAATGCTCGTTAACGAAATGCCAATAGGGCTGGATTTACTACAGTTATTTGCTCAACAAATGGGTGTTGGCGCTATTTGTGGTCTTTTAATTGGTAAGGTATCGGTTTGGTTTATTAATCGAATTAAACTAAATGCATCGGGTTTGTATTTAGTGATGGTAACCGCATTTGGACTGCTTTCTTTTGGCCTTTCTGCAACGCTCGGCGGCAGTGGGTTTTTAGCTGTATTTATAACAGGCGTGATTTTAGGTAACAGTAAATTTGTATATAAACGCGGTATTTTTCTGTTTCATGACGGCTTAGCATGGCTTGGGCAAATAACCATGTTTGTTGTATTAGGACTCCTTATAAACCCATCGTCGTTGGTTGATGTATGGTTAGAAGGACTGCTTATTGCACTGGCACTCATTTTTGTTGCTCGCCCATTAGCTGTAGCGCCTATTTTAAAACTGTTTGGCTTTAATAATCGCGAAACCTTATTTGTATCTTGGGTTGGCCTTAGAGGCTCAGTACCCATTATTTTAGCTATATTCCCATTACTATTTGGCCTTTCAGGGGCTGAACTTATTTTTAATGTTGTTTTTTTCGTGGTGTTAATTTCAGCCACGTTACAGGGCTCAACAATGCCTTGGATGGCTAAAAAACTAAATTTAGTAGAGCCGCCGCCCGACCTAGCCGCTGCAACGCTCGAAATTACAGCACTAAACGATATTGATATAGAAATTGTAGAATACACCTTAAGTGACGTTTCTCGGGTTTCTGGGCGCAGCTTGTCACATGCCGCACTTCCTGAGAGTGTAGTTGTTGCTATGATCACACGGGGTCCGTCAATCATACCGCCACGAGGCTCAACTAAGTTAAAACCAAACGATCACTTATTTGTTGTTTTAAAACCTGATAACAGACCTTTTGTTGATTTAGTTTTTACAGCAACCGATAAAACAAACCATCAAGATAGCCATTTAGCGCACAACGAACTTAAAGTGAAAGGGGTAACGTTGGTAGGCGATATATTTTACTCTTATCACATGCAAATAGACGCCCCAGAAGAGATAAGCTTGGAAGAAGTGATCAACCAAAAGCTTTCAGGAGAAGTCAGTAAAGGCGATATTGTTGTTATTGGTAATGTGCAAATACGCGTTATAACAATGGTGCATACACGCATAGTTACCATTGGCTTAAAGTACTTAAACAATCCAGAAAAGCGACTTTTAAAGCCGTAATCATTAACAGTGATTTATTTAGCGCTAGGCTCATGTTTATAGCTGCATAGGTTGGGTTGAGTGACACGAAACCCAACGGATCTCCAATACAATGAGCACACACAAAGCTAGTTATATGTAGTGTTTACTGTAGGCGCCTAGCTTGCTGGCGCGTCGGGCTTTAGCCCGAAATCTATGCATAGCCTTAAGGCCAAAGTCATATTACATTTCTTAGCTAATAAGGTTAGACCCTCGGACTCAATTTATTCTTGGCAGTATTATAAATAACAACCGAGCAAGCACTGCTTTAATCTGGGTATTACTCTGCGTTTGACCAAAAGGAATCTCTTAGGTAGGCTAAATATATAAAATCAACCCGAACTGATTAGATGAAAGATAATAAAAATATAAGGTTTATAGATTTAACCACTAAAAATTTGGGGGTTATTTCTACAATTACCTTCTTTATCTACACTATATTTTGTTATTTCTGGACAGTGATTTACTTTAATAATTGGGGCGTTTTTGCTTTTGATTATTTATCAAATACTGACATTTATAATTTCACTATAGTATCTAGCGGTCTCCCTTTTTCACTAACACTTATTCTACTGACTCTATCAATAATTAAAGCTACAAAGGATATTTTTCATCTATTAGAGGAAAAAGATCGTACCAAGGGAATAGTTTATAGTGATAAGCATACTGGGTATGAAAAAGAAACTAATATGCTATTTGTAAACGCTCTAACTATAGTGATTTTGATGTTAGTGTCATATGCGGCTTACGGTTATCACTTAAAGTCTATTTCATCTAAGATTGAGTTAGCCAAATATAAGATAATAATTAAAAATCGTGAAGATAATATGTGTGGTCATATTATTAGTAACGTAGGTGATAATATAGTTATATGGGATTACAGCTCTGATAAAGTTGTGGCTTTAAACAAGAGTGCAGTCGAAAGTTACAGTGAGATGAGGTTGTCTCCACCTCCATTTGAATACAAATTGATATACCCTGATGGAACCTCAACGCCGCGCAAACATGGCTGGACTTCACAACCCCCCAGAAATATAAGAATAGAAACTGAAGACACTAAGAAAGCACTTAAAGAGTGGAAAAATAGTTTCCTAAAGCAGTGCTCCCACTCAGGATGAAAATATATTTTTAGTGACTATTTAAACGCTAATTGCGCTAAGTTGGCTTCCTAAATAAGTTCTGACTGGTAAATTTTCTCTGTTAATCTTTAAAGTTATTGTCTAATAGTTGAATGACTTTTAAACCTTTGGGGGTTATTTTTGCTTAGTCGCAAACAGTTCATTAACCTCTACACACCTTAACCCCAATTCCCGCATGTTTAAGCGCAATAATCTGCCCCTTACCGTTATGTGCCATAGCGAGCATATCACCCGTATTTATATTACTTTCTACCGCGTGTTTACCTTTTAAATCACTCAACAGCGAATGCTTAATTTGCACTAGCACCTCGTCATTACAGCTGACTATATACCAGTCGTTATCTACCTTCACTAGAGTGCCGTATTCTATGTGGCGTTGTTGGTGGCGGCGTAAATCATTAGCGAATTGGCTGTCGAGTGCGTGTTTTTGCTCTGTAATAGAGCTTGCGTAGCTGCCGGATGGATTTATTTCGTGTGTTTTAATAATTGAATAGTCGTGAATGTCTATAGTCTTAAGTACGCTGTTAAGCACGGTTTTGGGCTCTGTATTTATTATGTTGTTATTATCAAACACAATAAATGCAAACACACCCAGTGCGCAGGCTAGGCTGATTAGCTGTAGCGTAAAGCCGATTTTTTTAGGCTTAGTGTGCGTGGCTTTATTAAGTAGCACTTTTTGCTGATCACTTGTAAGTGTAGTGCGCGCTTTTCGCTCTTTGTAATGTTGTGTGAGCTTTTGATCAAACGGCTCATCAGGCTTGTTCATTGTTTGCTCCTAATAAACGTTTAAGGTTTTGCTTGGCATAGCGCAGCCTTGTTTTAATGGTCTCGAGGCTGCTTTGCGTTATAAGTTCTATGTCGGTGAGCGAAAAGCCTTCTTGTTGTAATGTAATGGCTTCGCGTTGTACAAAACTCAGTTGTTTAAGTGCGGCGTCGAATGCTTCGTAACTTATATTTGTATCGCTTTGCTCACTTTGCTTTGCGGGTAAATACGTGTTTTCGTCAAACTCTACAAAGTGTTGTTGCCTGCGGTATTCGTCAATGAGTGTGTTGCGGGCAAGTTTAAATAACCACGCTTTGGGTGTGGTTTGTGCTTGGTAAAGGTGGCGCTTTTCGATTACTTTTAGCCATGTTTGTTGACTTACGTCGTATGCTAAATGCGTATTAGATTGCGTAACAAGGTAGTGGTATAAGTCGTTACTGTAGAGGGCGATAAGCTGCTCTAAGTAACGATTGTCGCCACTTTTTGCGTAACTTGCCATGCAGTCCTTGCTTGGCGTTTCAAATAACCATGACTTAATACTTAGTAGCATAGGCGTTTAGTCCGTTAAATAGAGTTATCTAATTTAAAATCGAGCTGTACAGTTTGACCTGTTTGTAATTGTGCCACACCTTCAATTACTTTGGGGCGATATTTCCAGCGTTTAATGGCTCTTATTGCTTCGCGGTCAAAGGTACGTTTTGGCTCGGCGTTAATAACTACTGGGTCGATTACCTCCCCCGTTGGCGAAATACTAAAGCTTAGTTGCACCCAACCTTCAATACCATCGCGCGCTGCTGTTGTTGGGTATTTAGGGCTAATGCGCACAATGGGTGTTGCATCTCCCGTTGGGCGATTAATGGTGTTGTTAATGTCGCCACCAAAATCGTCAATTGTAATCGGCGTAAAGTCGCTAATTGCCAGCACAGGATCGGCTGATGTATCAAGCGGTGGAGCTTTTTGCGGCACTTTAGGCATTGGCGGTGGCGGCTGTATTTTTTGTATATGCCTTAGCTTTGAATCCTCAGGCGCCTTAAAAATTTCTACTATAATATCGTCCCCTGGTTTTACCGGTGCGCGTTGCTCGCCACTTATTAAATATTGCATAAACGCAAAAGCTGCAAAGGTCATCGCGGCGCCGCCGATAACGGCAGTCGATGTTTTAATAAATACTGGGTTGTTAGGTACTTCAAGTGTGTGCATAAGCCGCTCCAAATTTTATTGACCACTACAATTAGGGTGTTTTCAAAGCTATAACGGGTGGCAAATCAAAAAGGGGTGAAATAATTTTATAAAAAATGTGGGGTTTAGTTACAATAGCCATTCGCAAATATTAAAACTTAACTTTTTAGGCTGTTATGCAACTCATTGAAATAAATAAAGCGCGTTACCGTAAACATTTAAACCGTGTTATTGCAGGATGTGGTATTGGTTTGGCGGTAGGCAGCTTGGCTATATCGCAAACGCTGATTGCTTTATTTCCTGATGAAAGTGGTAGCCACTTTCATTGGAACTTAATAGGCGTTGCTATTACTAGCGTTGGGCTTGCGTGGTTACTTCATAAATATCGTACACATACGTTTATGACAGAAGTTGTTTATGTGTGGGAGCTTAAAAAAGCACTTAATAAAATAACCCGTAAAATGGCTAAGTTAAAAGCCGCTGGCCGTGAAGGTAATGCCGATGCGTTATTAGCGATTCACTATAGCTACGCGGGCTCTCGGTTATTGTGGCAGTTAGACGATAACCTAATCACTATGGACGATTTAGCCATTAAACAAGCTGAGCTTGAATCTGTTGCAGCGCAACATAACGTAACGCTTAACGTTGAAGATTACGACGCAAGTATTTTAAAACAGTTTTAAAGCTTAGGTTTTTAAATTAGTTAGAGGAGCCTTAATGAAAAAAGTACTCATAGTTTGTTTAGGTAATATTTGCCGCTCGCCAACCGCAGAGGCGGTATTAAAAGCCCGTGCTAAAAAACTAGGCGTTAACGTTAAAGTTGATTCGGCAGGGACTATTGGTTACCACGAAGGTAAAACGCCTGATAGTCGCTCAATGGCAGCAGGGGAGAAGCGCGGTTATAGTTTTAAAGGTATTTATTCACGTAAAGTACGCACAAGCGATTTTACTGAATTTGATTTAATTTTAGCGGCCGATACACAAAATTTAGCTGATTTAACAGCGCAATGCCCTGAGCATTTACGCTATAAGCTGGCGCTATTTTTAGAATATGGCGAGCAAGCCCAAAGCGCTATTCCCGATCCTTATTACGGCGGCGATGATGGCTTTGAAAATGTGCTCGATTTAATTGAAGCGGCTAGCGACAAAATACTCGCTAAAATTTAATCCCTATTTTATTACTAAAGCTAAATTTAACGAGCTTTTTGTCGTATTGCATGATGTTCCTAAAGTAAGTACATTTTATACTTACTCAAAGGGAACTTTATGAAAAAAAAATATTACTACTCACTTTATCTATCGCTTCTTGTTCTACTTTTGCTAACGATGTTAGTTTTTCGATTGGGGGTGGCTATCCTTATTTAGTTATTCCTGAAGTGTCTTTGTCGGCTAACGACGACACACAACGCTGGTATGCAAATTATAAACTAGGCCTTGATGATGGTTTTTCAGCCGGTTTTGAACAAGCAGTTAGCGATAATAAAAAACATGCTTTTGGCGCGCTTGTGGGCGCTATTGGTGCAAGAGATACAGACCAAGAGTGTGAAAGTTCAACTAATGATGTAGCAACTGACTTTGCTAATACGCTAGGTTGTGTAATTGGCGGAATTTTTGATGAAGAAACAACAAACGGCATAGGGCTTACTTACAGCTATAACTTTAATGGATTGAACAGCGCTGGTTTTAGATTAGAGCTAGATGTGGGCTATGGTAAAGCAAGCGATAGCAACGAAAAAAGAGCCGATGGCGGTATTAGCGTAAGTTACGAATTTTAACTACGTAGAATTTGTATTAGTTGGTATTAAAAAAGGCGCATAAAGCGCCTTTTTTAATGAGCCGCTTTTAGTGGCGGTTAATTTTAAAGTCGAGCTGTACCTGAGAAATAGCGCTAACGGGTTTGCCATTTTCAAACTTTGGCGCGTAACGCCATTGCTCAAGCGCTGCTTTGGCTGACTTTTCAAATGCGCTGCCGCCTTCAGAGCTAAGTACTTTTGGGTTTTTTACAAAGCCAGCTGCGTCTACCTCAAACTCCATAATAACGCTACCATCGGTACTAAATCTGGCTTTGTGCACTGGGTATTTAGGATTAACACGATAGAGTGGTGTTTGCTCTTGCGATTCTTTCCATGGCACCATTTGAGCGATAGCGAGGCAGTGTTTAGTTGCTTCTTCGCTTTTGCCTTGTTTTTCGTACAGACCTACAAGTTTAGAATGAGCGGTTAGCTCAGCACTGTGATCGTATTTTAAGTTATCGTCAAACGCGGTAACTATGTTGTTTAAGCGCTCAATTGCCTGATTATATTTTTTACTGCCTTCGGCAAATGCGGCTATTAAAAAGTTAGCTTTAATTTGCTCTACCGAGCTACTAGGTAGATTTTCACGGTAGTATTCGTCGGCTTCTTCTAGGTAGTTTTTCGCTTCGCGATATTTTTTAGAGCTAAACTTTTTAGCAAGCAGTGATGCCGCTTCTAGTTTCATGTCGGCTACAAACTTAGGCTTATTTTGTGTTTTAGCTATATCTATTACTTGTTCTAAAAAGTTAGCTGCTTTGTAAGCTGATGTTGTGTAGTTAGCTTGGCCGAGCAGTGCATCAATTGTTTCTATTGATAGTTTACCGTGGTTTGCAGCTAAAATAGTATGGGCTTCGTTATAAAGTGCAAAACGCTGTTCGTTTAGCTCATCGCCGTAGCCTTTTATTGCTTTAGCGTAATTAATAGCTAAGTTGGCAGTATTGTCGTCGCTTTTACCGTAAACGGCTTTACCTGATGTGTAAGCAAGTTTGGCAGTTTGTTGTACGTTTTTGTCTGCTTTAACTGCTGCTAAATAGCTTTGGTATGCTTGGCTAAATACCGCTTGAGGATCGCTTGCTTGGCTGGCGAGTGCTGTAGTACTTAAAGTTGTTGCGCTCAAAGCAGATAAACTTAAGCCTATAAATAAAGCGAGTTGCTGACGTTTCATAATAATCCCTATTAACTTTTAAATTGAAACTAGGTTGACGTAATTACAACAGTTTCTTATTAATATAATTTTTGACTGAATGGTAAAACTACTTAAAGGCGTTCAAAATACAGTTCAGCTTGAGTTGTTGCATTTACAGGTTTTCCATTTTTAAACTTTGGAGCGTAACGCCATTGTTTAACAGCGGCTATCGCTGATTTTTCAAACGCTTTAGAACCTTCAGAACTAATAACCTTAGGATTTTTCACAAAGCCATGGGTATCAACAGTAATCTCTAATATAACTATTACATGACTTTTAGTTTCACCGCGAGGGTATATAGGCTCGGTTATGTAGAGTGGATTTTGCTCTGAGGTATTTTTCCAGTGCGTATTTTTAGCAAAGGCTAAGGCGTGTTTAGTCGCTTTATCGCTTTCATCTTGTTTTTCATATAGCTGAACTAAGCCAACATGTGCATTAAGCTCAAAGCTTTGATCTAAATTTTTATATTTATCAAATAAGCCAACTATACGGTTTAGCCTTTTAGTTGCTTTGTCGTAATCTTTACGGCCACTCTCAAATGAAACCATTAAAAAGTCAGACTTTATACGCTCTACTGCATTATCAGGTAGCTGGGCTTGGTAATACTTATCTGCATCTTGAGCGTATATTTTCACTAAAGAGTATTCGCTATGGCTAAACCTATAAAGTAATGTTTCTGCAGCTTCAAATTGCATATTGGCGACAAGGCCTGGGTTATTTTGTAATTCAGCGATTTTAATGAGTTGCTTAAAGTTTTTGACTGCGATATATGATTTATTGGTATGAGTGGCTTTGGCTAGTAGCGTATCCATAGTCTCTATTGAGTTTTCGCCATAGTTTTTAACTAAAATACGGTGGGCCTGTGAATACAAATCAAACCGTTTCTTTTCATTGCCATTCCCTATAACCATAATGTTCTTTGCAGTATAATTATTGATGGCTTTGGCGTAGTTAATAGCAAGCTTTGCCGTTTCATTGCTATTTTCTCCATATAGAGCGAGCCCTTTTTGATAGGCAAGTTGTGCTTCTTTTTCAGCTTGTTCTTTGGCTGCAACAAATGCTGAGTCAGTTTCTTCGGCGTTTGCAGATACAACTTGAATGCTATTTACTTGGTTTGCGAAAGTGGAGTTAGCAAAGGCTAATAAGCTTAATCCTATCGATATGGCGAGCTGTTGGTACTTCATAATAATCCCTATTATTTATTAGCCCATAAAATTACCAAAACTATCAAGGTTTGTCATTATTTTAGGTAAATTAAAGTAAACAAGCGAGGTTGTAATATTCGGGTTATTAATTGCTTAACGATCATTGAAAATAACGCCTGTCGTCGCCATATATTTGCCATAAACAGTCTTGTACTACGGTGTATTTATCCTATTTTGTGATATTATCACTTTATTGTCGTGTCGTAGTTATTTAAATATTTGGATTTGTCGTGGCGCAAGTAAGAGCAAGAGTCCAGCTTAATGTTGGCAGAAATAGTGATATCCCTGCAGAAATAATCTCATTTACTGATTTAAAAGATGGTAAAGAACATATTGCTATGGTGTTTAACAACGCTGATACAGAGCAAGATGTACCGCTTATTCGTATGCATTCAGAGTGTTTAACAGGTGATGTATTTTACTCATCGCGTTGTGATTGCGGCGAGCAGCTAAATGAATGTATTGAAATGATGCACGAGCAAGGCGGTATTTTATTGTATTTACGCCAAGAAGGTCGTGGCATTGGTTTATACAACAAAATTGATGCTTACGTATTACAATCGCAAGGTATGAACACCTACGAAGCTAATAATCATTTAGGCTTTGCTGATGATTTACGTGACTTTTCGGATGCTGTGTTAATGCTTAATGCGCTTAATTTAAGCCACGTTAAATTAATGACCAATAATCCTAAAAAGCTTAACGCATTAAAAGATGCCGGTATTAATGTTGACTCGGTTGTGGGCACGCATGCGCACATTAAAGCGGGTGTTGCGGGTAATAAATCGTACCTAGAAACAAAAATTAAGCATGGCGCGCATATGTTAGATATTAAGAAAATTAAAAAACCTTAATCATTTAATTACGTTTCGTCTATTAATACCCCCTCACGCCAAGTTATACTTGGCGTGTTTCGTTTTAAATTAAGAGCAAGTATGTCTACACAATTACGAATTTTTAAAGCCGATGCAGGGCTAAAGTGGTTAAAAGCCGGATGGCTTATTTTTAAAACCCAGCCAGCAACCTTTATTTTTATGCATTTATTTATTGGTATTGTAGGGCTGCTGTCTTTATTTTTACCGCTGCTGCAAGTAGTAGCAGCACTAGCTACGCCATTTTTAACCGCAGGGTTTTACCAAGCGGTGCTTAGTAAGCAGCAGGGCGGAAAAATTATGCTAGCCGATATTCTCAAGCCATTTACGGCTAAGGGAAATCGTTTAGGGTTATTGCGTTTAGCACTTTATCAGATGGGGGCGGGCATTTTAATGGCGTTACTTGCTAATGGCTTATTTGCCGATGCAGTGGCTGTTATGAGCCAACCAGGACTTGATCCAAACGTAGCACTTGAACAAATGCTTGAGAGTATTTCGGGCGCGAATGTAATTTTGTTTTTTATGGCAATGCTAATTTATTTAACGGCGTTTGCTTACGCTGTACCGCTTGTTTATTTTAGTAAAGAAACACGTATTTTAACGGCGCTTAAAAAATCGTTAATGGTGTTTTATCATAACATTTTGCCACTTGGCGTTTTTGGTCTTATTTGCGCATTATTTATGGCGCTTTCGATGTTCTTATCGTTCTTACCACTGTTGATTTTAATGCCGATTTGCTACATTAGCTTTTTTGTATCTTATCAAGCCATTTTTATGCCTGTTGTACCACCAAGTGACGACATTAATGTTAAGCCACTTAGCAGTGAAACAAGCGGGCGTTTTGACGCTTAATGGATGATAAATTAAAGCAAAAACTAAAAAACTATGTACTTTGGTTACTAGGGCGCCAAGAATATTCGCGTCGTGAGTTAACGCTAAAATTACAGCAAAAAGAAGCTACAGAAGAGTTTATTGAAACGCTGCTTGATTGGTGCGAAAAGCATAATTTTATTAACGAGCAGCGATACTGTGAAGGCTTTGTAAGAAAACACATATTTAAATGCCACGGGCTTAAGCGAATACAAAGCGAAGCTATGGGCAAAGGGATTGATCGTTCGCTACTTGAATTGGTAGTTGAAGAGCTTGAAGTAGATTGGTTTGAGCTTGCGCAGGATGCGTACAATAAAAAATATTCGAATACACCGGCCGATCTCGATTACAAAGATAAAGCTAAGCGCGTGCGCTACTTAATGTATCGGGGTTTTAGCTACGATGAAATTAATTTTGCAATGCAAGCACAGTAAATACAGGTGAGACTTTCAAATGCAGCACATGACTACCGCACAAATTAGGCAACAGTTTTTAGACTTTTTTGCCAGCAAGCAACATCAAATAGTACCTTCTAGCTCGCTTATACCGGGTAACGATGCCACGTTGTTATTTAACAATGCCGGCATGGTGCAATTTAAAGATGTATTTTTAGGCGCAGAAAGCCGCCCTTATACACGTGCGACAAGCTCGCAGCGCTGTGTACGTGCTGGCGGTAAGCATAACGATTTAGAAAACGTAGGCTACACTGCTCGCCACCATACATTTTTTGAAATGTTAGGTAACTTCAGCTTTGGTGATTACTTTAAGCAAGACGCGATTAAGTTTGCATGGGAGTTTTTAACTGAGGTAGTAAGCCTACCTAAAGAAAAACTTTTAGTAACTATTTATCATGATGATGAAGAAGCGTTTGGTTACTGGGCTAACGAAATTGGCTTACCTGAAGACCGCATTATTCGTATTGCGACCTCAGACAACTTTTGGTCTATGGGCGATACTGGCCCGTGTGGTCCGTGTTCTGAAATATTTTATGATCACGGCGAGCATATTTGGGGCGGGCCTCCGGGCTCTCCTGAGGAAGACGGCGACCGTTTCATCGAAATTTGGAACCTTGTATTTATGCAATACAACCGTCAAAGCGACGGTACAATGTTGCCTCTACCTAAGCAATCTGTTGATACGGGAATGGGCCTTGAGCGTATTTCTGCTATTTTGCAGGGCGTGCATTCAAACTACGAAATCGATTTATTCCAAGGCTTAATTGCTGCTGCTGCAAGTGTTACTAATGCACAAGACATGGACGACAAGTCACTACGCGTAGTGGCCGATCATATTCGTTCGTGTGCGTTTTTAATCTCAGATGGTGTTATGCCATCTAACGAAGGCCGTGGTTATGTACTGCGCCGTATTATTCGTCGTGCTGTGCGCCACGGTAACAAATTAGGTGCACAAGGTTCGTTTTTCTATAAATTAGTTGCTGCGCTAATTGAGCAAATGGGTCAAGCGTACCCTGAGCTTGCTAAGCAACAAGAAATTATTGAAAAAGTATTACGCATTGAAGAAGAACAGTTTGGTAAAACACTTGAGCGTGGCTTAGCTATTTTAGAAGAAAGCTTAAGCGACCTTAAAGGCGATATTATACCGGGCGACTTAGTATTTAAACTTTATGATACGTATGGTTTCCCAGCTGATTTAACGGCCGATGTTGCGCGTGAGCGCCAGATGACAATTGATCATCAAGGCTTTGAAGAGTGTATGGCTGTACAACGTAAAACAGCGCAGCAAGCAGGTAAATTTGGTGCAGATTACAATGACCAATTAAAATCAGATAAACACACTGACTTTAAAGGTTACGACAGCACACATTACAGCGCGACCGTTATTGAAATTTTTGCCGGTGGCGAAGCTGTTCAGTTATTAGAAGATGGTCAACAAGGTATTGTAGTACTAGACCGCACACCGTTTTACGCTGAATCAGGCGGTCAAACGGGTGACACGGGTACTATTACAGTTGCTGGTGGCGAATTTAATGTTACTAATACCACTAAGCTTGGTAATGCTTTTGCTCACCACGGTACTGTACAAGGCCGTATTGGTGTTAATGACAAAGTTGACGCAACTATTGATGATACGCGCCGCGACAACATTAAGAAAAACCACACAGCTACGCATATTTTACACGAAGCACTACGCCAACTATTAGGTGACCATGTAGGCCAAAAAGGCTCACTTGTTCAGCCAGATCGTTTACGTTTTGACTTTTCGCATTTTGAAGCAGTTACTAAAGATGAGCTACGTGAAATTGAGCGTGTAGTTAATGACGAAATTCGTCGTAACTTTGCACTTAACACTGAGCTTATGGCTATTGATGATGCTAAAGCGAAAGGTGCTATGGCATTGTTTGGCGAAAAGTACGATGACGAAGTACGTGTAGTTACTATTGGCGACTACTCTATTGAGCTTTGTGGTGGTACTCACGTTGAGCGCGCTGGCGATATTGGTTTATTCAAAATTGTATCTGAAAGTGGTATTGCCGCAGGTGTTCGCCGTATTGAAGCCGTAACCGGTGCAGATGCTGTAGCGTACGTTAGCGAGCAAGAGCAACAACTTAGCGATGTTGCAGCTTTAGTTAAAGGCGATAGCGCATCGGTACTTGAAAAAGTAACTGCGTTGCTTGAAAAATCTAAAGGCCTTGAAAAGCAAATTGCACAGCTTAGCGATAAGCTAGCAAGTGCAGCGGGCGCGTCTTTACTTGATTCGATTGTTGAAATTAATGGCGTTAAGCTACTTGTAGCAAACGTTGAAGGTACTGAATCTAAAGCGCTTCGCGGTATGGTTGATGACCTTAAAAACAAGATTGGCTCAGGTGTTATTGCACTGGGTGTTGCTAGTGGCGACAAAGTAAGCCTAATTGCCGGTGTAACGAAAGACTTAACAGGCAAAGTAAAAGCCGGTGAGTTAGTTAACCATATGGCAGGTCAAGTAGGTGGTAAAGGTGGCGGTCGTCCAGATATGGCACAAGCTGGTGGTAGTGAGCCACAAAATCTTGCTGCTGCACTAGATAGCGTTACAGCTTGGTTAACTGAGCGTACTTAAGCCTAAGTGGCGCTTATTGTTCAAAAATTCGGTGGCACTTCGGTCGGCTCAATAGAGCGAATTGAAGCAGTCGCCGACCTTGTTGTTAAAACCAGACAACAAGGACATCAAGTGGTTGTGGTTCTCTCTGCTATGTCGGGAGAAACCAACCGCTTAATTAACCTCGCCAAACAAATTGATACTCGCCCGAGTAGCCGTGAACTAGATGTACTTATTAGCACTGGAGAGCAGGTTTCTGTATCACTGCTTGCTATGGCTATTATCAAACGTGGTCATTCAGCTGTAAGCTTATTAGCCGATCAAGTCAATATTCTAACCGACAACATGTTTGGTAAAGCCCGTATTGAAGACGTTGCCGCTACACGTTTAAAGCATGAGCTTGAGCATAACCGTATTGCTATTATTGCTGGCTTTCAGGGGCGTGACGTTGAGGGCAATATTACAACGCTTGGACGCGGCGGCACCGATACATCGGCTGTAGAAATAGCTGCGGCTATAAAAGCTGACGAATGCCAGATCTATACAGACGTTGACGGCGTATATACTACAGATCCTCGTGTTGAACCTAACGCGCGCAGAATGAGCCAAGTTACCTTTGCCGAAATGCTAGAGCTGGCAAGTTTAGGGGCGAAAGTTTTGCATATTCGCTCAGTAGAAGCCGCAGGAAAACATAATGTGCCACTTAGGGTGCTTTCGAGCTTTAATCCCGATGAAGGTACATTAATAAGTTTTGAGGAGAACGATATGCCAAGCAAGGTTGTATCGGGGATTGCGTTTAATCGTGACGAATGTTTAATTAAGGTACAAGGTGTGCCAACGGGTACGCAATATCTTTCAAAAATATTGAAACTTTTTGCCGAAAATGGCATCGAAATAGATATGATTAATCAAGTTAATCATAACTTTGAAAAAATAGACTATGCTTTTACTGTGCACTCGAATGATTATCTGCAAGCACTTGAATTATTGAGTGAAGATCAAGCTCAGCTCAGTGCTCAAAATATAAGCGGATTGCAAGCAGTAGCTAAAGTTTCTGCTGTTGGCATGGGTATGAAATCACATTCTGGTGTCGCTAGTTTATTTTTTGATGCATTAGCACAGGAAAATATTAATGTGGTTTTAGTCTCGACTTCAGAGATTAAAATTTCAGTTTTAATAGATGAAAAGTACTTAGAGTTGGCTGTTCGTGCATTACACAAGGCATTTTTAACAGAAAATGGATAGATTGCGAGTTTTTACTTACTTTTCAGTCTAATTTTCATTAGTATGTTTAAGCGGAATCTTATAATTTTTATTGGAACATGGGAGCAAGAGAATGCTAATACTAACTCGTAGAGTAGGTGAAACCCTAATGATTGGTGACGAAGTAACAGTTACTGTTCTAGGTGTTAAAGGAAATCAAGTTCGAATCGGTGTTAATGCACCAAAAGACGTATCAGTGCATCGTGAAGAGATTTACATGCGCATACAAGCTGAAAAGTCGAACCCTAATCCGGGCAATGCTTAATCAACACGTATACGTAGTTGAGTAATTAACTCAACTAGACTAAAAGCCACTCACTGAGTGGCTTTTTTGTTTATAAAAGCGAGTGTTTCTGGGGTTAGTATTTGTTTTGAAATGTACTGCATGCCGCTTTTATTTTTAATAATAATACCTTGCTGAGTATCTATTACTTCGCTTATGTCTTGCCAAGTTAGCTGAAAGCTTTTGTAATGATTAGCCGATTTAATGCCTTCTTCATCAAAGGTAAGTGTTACCTCTGAGCCTGACGCTCTGCTGAGCATTTGTCTGGTTACCCACCAAGGTCTGCGATAGTAAAAAGCGACGCACTCTAGTACACCTAGCATGATCATAAACGATCCTAAGTAATGATCGTTTAAAACATAAATGCCAAATAAACCAAGCGCAACGAGGAGTACAAGTAAAAAGTACTTAGGTTTGGCGCGCTTACTGTAGGGGAGTGACTCATCAAAGCACTCGTAAAAGTAAGGTTTATCTAGTGTGTAGGTTGTTGTAAATGCCATATTGCCTTGCTTTAAATATCGTTTTTTTTATTTTAACAAGCTAACCGCTAAATGAGCAGCTTTATAGTCAGTGATTTTATTACAGACACAAAAAAACGGCCCTAAGGCTAACACCGATCAGTTAAGGTATTTTTGATCGGTTGACTGATCTTTTGGTTGCTTCACAATACCCTTATCATCTTTTGATTATGAGGGTATTTTTATGCTTAGTCATTGGTTACTTGATACGGATATATTCGCCACTCCTGACTCTTTATCTACATTTCAGAAACATATCCCTCTTGAGTGGATTTCTAATGTGCTCGAGCAGACCGATAAAGCAAGTATTCGCAAACGTAAGTTACCTGCTGAGCTTGTCGTCTGGCTTATCATTGCAATGGGTCTTTTTCGCGACCGCTCTATTAGTGACGTTGTTGAGAAGTTAGATTTAACACTCACTGATACCCTGGGCGATACGGTTGCTCCAAGTGCTATTCCTCAAGCGAGACAGCGCCTGAGTAGCGACCCCCTCCAAGCCTTATTTCACCTATGTGCAGCCCGTTGGACACAAGAAGAAGATGCTGATGATACGTGGTATGGACTCCGGTTATTTTCTGTTGATGGAACGCAATTTCGTGCACCTGATACACCTGCTCTTGCTGAGCACTTTCACTATATTAAGCACAGTAAAAACCGTCATACAGAATATCCTATTGTACGCCTATGCGCCTTAAGCTCCTTGCGTAGCCGGTTGATACACCACGTTGCCTTCGGGCCCAGTTATCAAGGTGAGGTGAACTACGCAAAGCAGTTATTTGGTCATGTAAGTGATAACAGTCTAACTATTTTTGACCGATGTTATCTCAGCGCTGAGCTACTGATTAATTGGCGTAAGCAACACCCACAGTCGCACTGGATGGTCCCGATTAAAAGCAACACGCAATACACCGTCATTGAATCTTACTCTGAGCATGACTTCAAAGTAGAGATGAGTGTATCTGCGCATGCCAGAAAACAAGACCCTTCGCTTCCTGAGTGCTGGCAGGCCAGACTGGTTCTTTATCCTGAGCCAATGGGGCCTGGAAAAATAAAAGGTCTGCTGTGCTCTTTGGATGATAAACAGGCTTTTGGTGCACAGGCCATTCTTGATGTCTATTTCGAGCGCTGGGAAATTGAAAATAGCTATGGAGAAATAAAACACCAGATGCTTGAGGATAGTATTCTTTTGCGTAGTCAGACTGTGGATGGAGTCAATCAAGAGCTATGGGGTATATTGCTAGCCTACAATTTAATTCGAGTAGA
>NZ_AUTR01000023.1:0-91497 GCF_000497875.1 Pseudoalteromonas sp. S8-8 | reverse complement strand
TCATAGGTAGGTACTTAAGAAAAACATTAAGTACAGCCTTAAAAATTTGGCTCTACCCCATACTGAAATACTCCTGTTTTTCGATCGCGTTTGGGGTGTGCCCTAGCAGCATTTTTCCTCAGAAAGTCAAATGCTCCATTAACTGCATTTAACAATCCTTTCCTATGCTTCCTAATAATCGCTGTTAATATGCCAATCCACCAAACACCCGTTGTTTTTGCTACTGTCATTGTAGACATTTCAGTTTTGAATATCTTTTCAATACAGCCAGTTAAAAACCTTTTAAGCGTGGTTACTATTAAACTTACATAAATTAGCGCCTCTTGTAAGGTTGCGTTTGATGTTTGAAAGCCGCGTAAATTATTATAAGACTTACACTCCTTAAAAAGTAATTCAACCTGCCAGCGTAACCTATATAATTTGCCTATTTCAGTCGCTGTAAATTCATCAATAGATAAATTAGTGACTAAAAATGTATATTGTTTTTCTTTTTTTGACCAATACCCAACGACTCTTGTTAGCTTGTTTTTTATGCTAACATTCATATCAATAAGATCATTTTTAGGTAATTCGGGGAGCAATTCACATAACTTTGGGGAATGACTTCCTGTTAATTCCTGTCCATTTTGCTTAAAAGCATTATGTACTCTGACTGCTTTTAACCCCTTAGCTCTTAATACGTAAAATCCTCCTGCTTTATCTAATTCATGAATATAACTACCTGAATAATACCCTCTATCAGCAAGTAACAACTGTCCTTTCAACTCTTTAAATGTTGGAAGTTCTTCACGTTCAGAATAACTGTCTGGTGTTATACCTGCTTTTTCAAAGCAACCTTGCGTTAAATTTAAAGTAGCATGCAATTCAATCGCTGCTGGACACGTATTTGAAAATCGCCCAGGAAAAACATCTTTTAAAGAACGATGAAGCATAATAGAGCTACCGTCCTGAATTAAAATATTCTCAAACTTGAACAAATCTTTTTTCGTGTACTTAAGCGCATCATTTATCCAACAATTAAAAACTCTATTTGTTACCTCTCGCATTAGTTCAGCTAGTTCAGGTTTAACTAACTGGTTATGAAAAGGCTTATACTTAATAGACTGCCCTGTTAGCTGATTATAAACTCTTAATATTTCGGATAAATAGATCGTTTTTTTATCCCCAAGCGCAGCAACAAGACTAACAACCATATGAAATGCGGTAATATTTCTTTCTCTTTTAGTAAATGCTACTTGTTTACCAAGTCGGTTCAGTTTTTTTTCACTTAGGATACTTTTTAACTTATTAATAAAAATGTTAGCATTCATTTGAAGCTCTTTTCTTGATTCTGTGGTTTGTGTGGTAACAACCATTTGATCATGAATTGAGCTTCAACTCAATTTCTTAAGATCTTACCTATGACATGGATGTAGGTAAGGGGCGTGAGCAGGACGCGGAAGCTTTGCTCGGTTTTTACTTATTCTTACAGGGATGTAAGTCAGTAGAATAACGTAGGAGCAGTTACCGAGCCACTAGGTTACAAATCTCGCGCCGCGATTAAATAGCCCCTAGATTGAACAAATTTTAATCCTGAAAGGTCAACAGGTCCAATAACTGAGACATTATTTATATGCATTCAATAAAGTTAGTATCTGAAGAATTAACACCATCAAAAGTAGTCTGTGTTGGCCGTAACTATACCGCACACATTGCAGAGCTAAATAACGAAACGCCAGATCAAATGGTGTTATTTAACAAACCAAATAGCGCGATTACTAATACGTTATTTGCGGCTCATAACGGCGATACGCTGCATTATGAAACCGAGCTATGTTTTGTAGTTAAAAATAAAAAATTTGTGGGGGTTGGACTCGGCCTTGATTTAACTAAGCGCACGGTACAAAGTAAGTTAAAAAATAAAGGGCTTCCATGGGAGCGCGCTAAGGCGTTCGACGGCTCTGTAATTTTAACTGATTTTGTAGCGCTAACTGATGAAATGAAGCACTTTACCTTTGAACTTAAAATTAATAATAAAGTAGTTCAGCGAGGTGATACTCATTTTATGCTGCATAACCCGGACTCAATTTTACAAGAAATTAGTGAATTTATGAGCTTAGAAGATGGTGATGTAGTAATGACAGGCACACCTTCGGGCGTGGGCGAGGTAACGCCTAAAAGTATTTTTGCTGTTGCACTTTATGCTAATGATCAGTGTTTACTTGAGCATCAGTGGCAAGTAAGTAAAAATTAATAACTTGCTGTTGGTAGTGTTTATCAAAGTCGGCAAAGGTAGTTTTAAGCCAATTATGCTGACTTTGTTGATACTCAGGCGATTGTAGTACATTATTTTTTAGCGCGCGGTTAATTTTTTTAAGCGCTTGCTGTGCAAAATTATTAGGTGCGTTAGCCGCACAACCTATTGCTCCTCGTATAAATTGAACATCATTTTCTTCTATTGGTACACTTTCTATATTCGTATACTCCCCTTGTTTATTAAAGTAATCGGCCATAAACGGGTAATCAATTGAGTAGTCTAAAAAGCCATGACTCAAGCGTGCTATAACAGCCTGACTTTCATTTTCGCTACTCCAACTTAACGATGACTCTTTATCTCGTTTTGTATTTTCAATAATTGTATTAATTTTAGTTGTAAATTTACGTGCAGCAGCTTGCCCGTATACGTATTGCGGGTCGGTTAATAAATTAATAAGGTGAATGGGCGAGCCGTGCTTTTCTTCTAATTTGGGCTTTAGCTCTTTAGTCGTGATAATTGAAAATGGGGGATATACCGTTGTTGGATTTGAGTAGTTAAGTAGTTGGTTATTATGTTTTTTATAAATAACACACGGGAAGCATACGTTTTTTCCTTCATTTAAATATTTATTTATACGCTGCTGAGGGACAATTAAGCGGGTATGTTTTACATCTGTTATTGTTCTAATGAGTTGCTCGGTTAGGTTGTCGCAAATACCGCCTTGTGGTGCACTTTCGCTTTTAGCTATATGAAAAGGGGGCGTGTAACTTTGCAGCCAAACAATTTCTTCTAGAGGCTGTACTTTTTTCTCAACGGCATGCGCGTTAAATACAATTAATAGGCAAAATGCATAGTATCCGTTTCTCAGCATTGATAAGTGTTCGTTGAATTAAGAAAACTTAATTAAAGTATAGTGTTGGTTGTAGTAGGGTCAAATATTTTAGTTAAAAGCAGCCTTGTTCAAGGCTGCTTTTAACTGGTACATGCTTAATAAGGCATAGGATAGTTTTTAAATATAGTGTTAATCTCACTAAGAATTTCGTCGCTTAACGTGATGTTAAATGCATCAATATCTTCTTTCAATTGGGCTATGCTTGTTGCACCAATAATTGAAGAGGTTACGCCATCTACTTGGTTACACCATGCGAGTGCTAGTTGTGCTGGAGTAATATTGTTTGCATGAGCCAGCTCAACATACTGCTTAGTGGCTTGCTCTGCATTGGGTGTATCTCTAAAAATACCGTTGCGCTGCATGAAGGTCCAACGAGAGCCTTCTGGGCGAGCACCATTTAGGTATTTACCCGTTAATAAACCGGCCGCTAAAGGCGACCACGGTAAGTAGGCAATATCTTCGTGTACACATTGTTCTATTAAATACGGCCAGTCTTTAGCATGCGCTAAGCTAAACTCGTTTTGAATAGATACCATGCGCGGTAAGTTATGCTCTTTGGCCAAACTTAAAAACTGGCTTATACCCCATGGCGTATCGTCAGATAAACCGCAGTGTTTAATTTTACCTCCTTTAACACATTCATTAAGGCCTTCTAGAATATCAAGCATACTAGCTTGCTGCTCTTGTGTATTTACGTCGGTAAATTTAAGAGTGCCGGGCCATTGTCTGCCAAAGTGCGGGGTAGAGCGGTTTGGCCAATGCAGCTGATATAAATCAATGTAGTCGGTTTTAAGGCGCTTAAGTGAATCGTCTACGGCTTCTATTACTGTTTGGTGCGTAATATTGCCACCATCACGTACCCACGATAATCCATTGCCTGCAATTTTTGTAGCAAGTACCACATCGCTGCGCTTTTGCTGATTACGCGATAGCCAATTGCCAATAATTTCCTCAGTTTTACCATAGGTCTCTGGAGAGGGCGGTACTGCATACATTTCGGCTGTATCAATAAAGTTTACGCCTTGCTCTAACGCGTAGGCTATTTGTTCATCAGCATCGCTTTGAGTATTTTGTTTACCCCAAGTCATACTGCCTAAACATACTCTTGAAACGTTAATACCACTGCTGCCAAGTGGGCTGTATTGCATGAGAATTCCTTATTGCTCGTCTTGAGAGTAGCTAACTAACGCCGATAAAAGAGGCTCTGCAATGAGGGCTTTTTGGCCTGTTTCAAAATCAAACATAACCACTTTTGAAGTGCCTGTTGTTGTTATAGCGTTTTGTGCGTGACTAAATACGGTGTAATTCATAACAAATCGGTCTGTTTTTATATCAGAAATAGTAACACCGACTGTAAGCGTATCTGGGAATGTAACTGGGCGTTTATAACGAATGTTATTTTCGCTTATTACCGGGCCCACGCCATTAGGGCTTATTGTATCGAACAGATTTATTTTATTTAAGAAGTCGATTCGGGCTATTTCAAAGTAACGTAAATACACTACATTATTTACGTGTTGTAGTGCATCCATATCAGCCCACGCTACGGTGATGTCGGTATGGATAGGGTGCTGATCTTTAAACGTTTGCATTATTTATTGGCCCTTAATTTTAAAGTACTTAGATTATCAACATGGGGTTACGAGCTCAAGGTAATTAATGGCATGTTTTTTTATAAGATGATTGTACCTGTTTAATTTTAGGTCTACAGTTAAATTACACAGACAAACACAAAAACACACAAAGGTAAAAATATGCAGAATATAATTAATTGGTCCTTAGCTTGTTTAGTTTTTATAGCCTCTTTTACCTGTTACGCAATGGGTAACGAATCAGGCGCTATTATTTTAATGTTAGCGGGGTTTTTTTTCGAGGTTATGTTTTGGTTGCGCGGTTATAAAGAGCAAGAAGGTAATAAGCGCTTTTTTTAATCGCTAACTAGGGCCTGTTGACCTTTCAGGATTAAAATTTGTTCAATCTAGGGGCTATTTAATCGCGGCGCGAGGTTTGTGACCTAGTGGGCTAAGTAAAAACCGAGCAACAAAGAGTAAATTGCCCCTAGGCAGAACCCTTCGGGCAGCGTATGTTTGGCATTTGTGCTACGTTATCGCCTATTTATGGGGAATAACCACACTACATAGGCTCTGCCTTTCCTAAATACCAAACATACTGCTGCAAATTTAACCTCGAAAGATAAACAGGCCCTAGGCTTGCTTATCACATTTGATTCTATAATAATGACTGTATAAATAACCAGTTATTGTTGTGGTGATGAAGAAGTTTATTCACATAGACATGGATTGCTTTTATGCAGCAGTAGAAATGCGAGATAATCCAAAACTTGCATGTGTACCGCTTGCTATTGGAGGCAATAGCCGACGAGGCGTGCTCTCAACCGCTAACTACATAGCTAGAGAATATGGCGTACGATCGGCTATGTCGAACTATCATGCTAAACAATTATGCCCCGATTTAGTTATTGTCCCTGGGCGCATGGCTGTATACAAAGAAGCTTCAAATCAAATACGTGAAGTATTTAGCCGCTACACAGACTTAGTTGAGCCTCTTTCTTTAGACGAAGCCTACCTAGATGTAACAGACAGCACTGCTTGTAAAGGCAGTGCCACACTTATTGCACAGCAAATAAGAGCCGATATTTACAATGCCACAGGGCTCACTGCATCAGCAGGTATTGCACCGATTAAATTTATTGCCAAAATAGCCAGCGACGAAAAAAAACCGAATGGTCAATTTGTCGTTTTGCCTCATGAGGTCGATGACTTTTTAGCGCAATTACCGCTGGGGAAAATTCCGGGGGTGGGTAAAGTAACGCTCGAAAAGCTAAATTTAAAAGGCTTATATACCGGCAAGGATGTTCGTGAAAAAGGCGTTAACTGGATGCAGCAACATGTGGGTAATTTTGGTGTGTCGCTTTATCAAAAATGTGCAGGTGAATATGTTGGTAAAGTATCAACAGATCGCATCAGAAAGTCGCTGAGTGTTGAGCATACCTACGAATACAATAAAACAAGTTTGCAAGAGTGCTTAGATGAGCTGCCAAAATTGTTAGACGAATTAGTTTTAAGACTTAATAAACAGCAATTACAAAACCGTATTAATAAGCTGAGTGTTAAAGTGAAGTTTGCAAATTTTGTAGTAACCTCAGCCGATCAGGCATACCACGAGCTAAACACAGAAATATTTATTCAACTCCTTACTAAGGCTTATCAACGAGGGCTACAACAACCTGTAAGATTACTTGGCATAGGCGTTGGCATTAAAAGCGAGCCAGAACAAAACTTTCAACTTAGTATTCTCGATTAAGCTGTAAAGCCTGTAACCCCAAGTTGCCATTTATTGGCAACTTGTATAATTAGCTCATCGCACCTTGCTGGTCTTCAATATTTAAATCGACGATAATAGGGGCTTATGTTTTCTAACAGGACTTTATTTATGGCATACCCTCAAGCGGTTAGTGCAAGCCTTGAATGTACATCTCATGATGCGCTTATTATTATTAGTGATGACTTTTCTCAATTACCAAATAACTCATTACGTGATGCTATTTTAGACCAAGCAAAAGTTGATTCTCGTATTGGTAAACAAGTTACTTTATTAGTGATTGAAAACAAACGCGTTGTACTTGCGCCAACGGGTCCGTTAAATAGAGATTACGACGATGTTCGCCGTTATTTTGATGCTGCTAAATTAGCAATTAACGAAGCAAAAGCGTCGGGTAGTGTTAATCCTGCATTATTTTTACCAAATTTAAATGGCGATAGCCGTTATCAGCATGCTTTAGAAGTTGCTTATTTAGGCGCTTGCCAAGCCTTATGGCAGCCATTAGAAGCGCGTGAATATCACGGTGAAAGTATTGAACCTATTACTCAAATTGGTTTAGTTGGCGCAAGCGAGCAAACAATTAAAGCTGTTAATGCAATTGCTGCAGGCCAATATGCCGCGCGTGACTTATGTGGCACTGAACCTGAGCGTATGGCTCCACCACGTTTTGCTGATTACTGCGTTGACTTATTTAAAGGCTCAAACATTGCGGTTGACGTAATTGATGATATTGCAGCTATTGATAAAAACTACCCAATGCTAAGCACTGTTGCTCGTGCATCGTATGCAGTTGAGCGCCATCACCCACGTGTTGTTAAGCTTGAATATGTACCAGAGGGCGAAATTACTCGCACACTTATGTTTGTAGGTAAGGGTCTTGTATACGATACAGGCGGCGCCGATTTAAAAGTTGGCGGGCACATGGCAGGCATGAGCCGCGATAAAGGCGGCGCTGCTTCTGTTGCGGGCTTTATGAAAGCCGTTGCGGATTATCAGCCTAAAGGCGTTAAAGTGGTATCGTACTTAGCTGTTGTTCGTAACTCTATTGGCTCGGATTGTTTTGTGCCAGATGAAATTATTACTAGTCGCGAAGGTATTCGTGTACGTATTGGTAATACCGATGCAGAAGGGCGCTTAGCAATGGGCGACCTGCTTAGCGAAATGAAAGATTTAGCTAAAGGCGAAATAAACCCAACGTTATTTACTGTTGCTACATTAACGGGTCACGCGGCACGTGCAATGGGTCCTTACGGTGCGTATGTTGAAAATGGTCCAGCTCGTAGCGCTGGTATTTCACGTCAAATAGCTGACCTTGGAGATTTGTGGGCAGATGGCGCTGAAGTATCGCGTTCTCGCCGTGAAGATTACGACTTTATTAAACCACGCACGCTAGCTGACGATGTACTCTCGAGCAATAACGCAGCATCTGCTGTTACTGCGCGTGGACATCAGTTCCCTATGGCGTTTATGGCTATTGTTGGTGGGCTTGATAAGCACGGTAACGACTCTGCACAGCCTTTGCCTTATGTGCATATGGACATTGCAGGAAGCGGTGTTGAAGGCGGTGATTGGCAGCATGGCAAGCCAACGGCTGCATCAGTAACCAGCTTGTTTGCACGTTACTGTTTGTAAGCTAAAAACTTACATGCAATAAAAAAGCCCTGTTAATTCAGGGCTTTTTGCATTTTATGAGAACGGTATCGATTAATCTAATTTAAAACGATTAACTACGCTTGAAAGCTCTTGGCTACTTTGTTTAAGATTATCACTGGCATCGGTAAGCTGTTTAGTATTATTTAATGATTGCTCAGTTGATTGAGATAGCTCATTAATACGCAAATTAACCTCGTCGGCAGCTTGAGTTTGTTGCTCTGTGGCGCGTGCTATTTGGCTGTTCATTTCGGTAATAATTGAAACAAGTCGTTCTATTTCATTAAGTGAAGTATTGGCCGATGACGCCTGATCTACGGTAGAAACTGAAAGTGCTTGGCTTGATTTAACAGCTTCTACTGCTGCTTTTGCACCTTCTTGAAGTTTAGTGATCATGGTTTGAATTTCGTCGGTACTTTGCCCTGTACGACTGGCTAGTGTTCTTACTTCATCTGCAACAACAGCAAATCCTCGGCCATGCTCTCCTGCGCGAGCAGCCTCAATGGCAGCGTTTAATGCCAGTAAGTTTGTTTGCTCCGAGATGCTTCTTATTACATCAAGTACAGAGCCTATATTATGGCTCTCGTTGGCTAAATCTTCTGTTACACGACTGACTGTTTCTATGTTGCTTGAGAGTGTTTCTATTGCTGTAATTGTTTGCGCAACCACATTTTTACCCGTTGATGCGTTTTGTGCTGCATCTTTAGCTGCTTGCTCTGCGGCTTCGGCGTTACGGCTTACATCATGTATTTGGTGAGTCATTTGCTCCATGGCAGCTGCAACTTGGGTTGAGCTATCGTTTTGAAGCTCAATAAACGAGTGGCTTGTTCTACTTGAATCATCAACTGTATGCGCATGCTCACTTACGTCGTTTGCACTTTGCGCTACATGAACAAGTGACTCTCGCATTTTTAAAACAAATAAATTAAATGAATGTGATAGTTCAGATATTTCATCATTACCGGATTCATTTAATTTACGGGTTAAATCGCCTTCACCTTGTGAAATGTCTTTCATCATATCGGCAGCTAAACGAGTAGGTATTAAAATGCTCTTGCCTATAAAGTAACTAAGTAAAATAACAGCAATAATCATAATTGTTGCACTGACGACTATAAGGTTTCGTTGCTCGCTAAATGCTTCGTCAATTGAATCAAGATAAACACCTGAGCCAATAATCCATTGCCATTGATTAAAACCTTTAACAAATGCGATTTTTTCAACGGGTTTTTCTTTACCTGGTTTTGGCCATTTATAAGGAATAAATCCCTCGCCAGAGCGTTTAACTATATTAACCATATCAACAAACAATGCTTTGCCGTCAGGGTCTTTGTTATTGGTTAAATCTTTTCCCTCAAGCGCAGGTTTTATAGGATGCATAACCATTGTTGGCTGGTAGTTGTTAATCCAAAAGTAATTGGTTTTGTCGTAGCGCAGTGCTCTTATTGCATTAAGTGCTTGCGATTGAGCTTGCTGTTGAGTAAGTGAATTACTTTGCTCAAGGCCATAATAGTGCTCGATTATACTGTACGCAGTTTCTACTACATTTTGTGTTTTTGTGTATTGCTCGTCTTTTAGCGAGCTATATTGATGAGTTAGGCTCGATATACTAAGTACTATTAGTCCAAATATAACTATGGCTATTAACAGTGAAAAACGCTGGGATATACTAAAACTTCGTAGATTAGGCATACATTTATCCTCAAAAAGTGTGCGCTTTAGCGCATAGAATAAGCGTAGCTAAAAAAAGAGTTTAATCTAGGCTTAACGTCCATTAATGCAAAAAAAAGGCTGATTTATCAATCAGCCTTTAGTCTGTTATTACTTTACTTGCTTATTTAACATCAAAATGACGATTAAAGAAGTTTGTAATTGTTTGATGTAAGTGTGTTTGCACTTGTTTACCACGTAGGCTGTGCTTAGAGCCTGGGTAGGTCATCATTTCAAACTGTTTTTCGTTATCTTGCAGTTGTTTAAACAATTTAGTTGAATGCGTAAACAGCACGTTGTCGTCAGCCATTCCATGGTAAATCATTAATGGGCCTTTTAAGCCATCAGCATATGGAAATACTGCGCTGTCTTCATACCCTTTAGCATTCGTATCAGGGTGACCTAAATAACGCTCTGTGTAATGCGTATCGTATAGAGCCCAATCGGTTACAGGAGCACCCGATACGCCGGCTTGAAAGTAATCGCCTGCTTTAAACATAGTCATAAGTGCCATGTAGCCGCCGTAGCTGTGGCCATAAACACCGATGCGTTGTGGGTCTACGTAATCAAGTGTACGTAAAAACTCTACGCCTTTAATTTGATCGGCAACTTCAACCACGCCTAGGTTTTTATAAATAGCATCTTCAAACTTTTTACCACGGTTGTACGAACCACGGTTATCCAGTTGAAAAATTACGTAACCTTGTTGCGCCATGTACTGAAAGTACAAGTTTTTACTGCGCCAGCTATTCGTCACTCGTTGAGCATGCGGGCCGCCGTATACGTTAACAATAACAGGGTGCTTTTTGCCATCAGTAATGTTGCTAGGCTTAAATAAACGGTAATGCATAACTTGGCCATCTTCGGCTTTAATTGTGCCGTATTCTGGTTTTGTTAAGTCGCTTAAATAAGGAGTAAGCGGATGGTTACTATCAAGCTTATTTTCTTCAAGCCATGTAATAAATTCGCCGTTTACTTTACGAAGCGCTGCTGAGTTTGGTTTATTATCAGACGAGCTATTATCGATAAAGGTTTTATTGTCTTTTGCTAGCACAACATTATGGTACTGACCTTTTTCGGTGATACGTTTGGCATCGCCCTTTTTAAATAAAGGCGCGCTGTATAAATGGCTTTCAAGCGGTGTATCTTTTCGGCTGGCAAAGTAAACAATGCCTTTTTTCTCATCAATACCTTTTAAGCTATCAACAGCCCAATCACCAGAGGTGATTTGACGAACAAGTTGACCGTTTGTGCGATACAGATATAAGTGTTTAAAACCGTCGCGCTCAGATGCCCATACAAAATGTTTTTTGTCTTTTAAAAACTCAAGATCAAAATGTAGGTTAATCCACGTTTCGCTGTTTTCGGTTAATGCTACTTTTTGGACTTTAGTTTCGCTGTTATAAAAACGAAGCTCTAATTTATGTTGCGAGCGATTTTGCCATTGGTAAGACAGTGTATTGCCGTCTTTTAGCCACTTAGCACGCGCGATATAAATGTCTTCATCTTTACCTAAATCAATCCAATCTACTTTTTGGTCATTTAGTTTAACCACACCGAGTTGAATTTTTACGTTATCGGTACCTGTAAACGGGTAGCGCTGGTTAAATAATTTAACTTCATCAGCGTAAATTTCGTTACGGATAGCTTCTTTTACTGGGGTTTCGTCAACGCGGGTATAGGCAATTTTAGTTTCATCACCTGACCACCAGTAACCCGTCATGCGGCTCATTTCTTCTTGAGCTACAAATTCGGCCATGCCGTTTTTAATTACGCCGCCGCCATCTTTACTAAGCTGAATTTCTTTACCTGATTCAAGCTCTAAAGCGAATAGGTTTTGCTCTCGAATAAACGATACGTAGTTACCTTTAGGTGAAAAGCGTGCATCGGTTTCAAATGTTTCAGTGTCGGTTAGTTTTTTACTTTTAGCAGAGGCTAAATCGTAATAGTAAAGGTCGCCGTTAAGTGGGAATAAAAGTGCTTTACCGTCTTTAGACCATTTGTATTCTAATATGCCTTTACCAAAAATACGTTGGCGTTCGCGGCGTGCTTTTTCTTCATCAGATAGGTTTTCTGGGCCTGAAAATAACTTTGCCGAATCAACTAGCACACGGTTGGTGTTATCTTTTAGATTGTATTCCCATAAATCGTAGCGATTGTAGTCATCGCTTTTGCCTTGTAAATAAGTTACACGGCTGCCGTCAGGCGAAAATTTAAGTTGTACAGGTGATTTACCTGAAAGGCTCGGATCGTCAAAAATACGCTCCAACGATAAAGGTTTTGCTTGAACACTAATAGCGCCAACCATTAATGGGAGGGCTAGTGAGAGGTGTTTTATTTTTTTTAGCACAAGGTTGCCTTAGCTTATTATAAATATTGCTTTGATGGTAAAGCCAAGCGTGTGCAACTGCAACTAAATGCTATAAAGTGGCGATTATTAAAGACAAAGTAGGACATAACAATGACTAACCCTGAATTTAAACTAGCGCCAGAACTTAAACGCGACTGTATAGAGCTTGCCGATTGGCCACTGTGTAAAGTACTTTTATTGAACGACAGCCAATATCCGTGGTTTGTATTAGTGCCTAGGCAGGTTAACTTAAAAGAGATAATTGATTTATCTGAGGATGATCAAATTGTGTATTTAAAAGAGTCAGCCAAGCTAAGTAAATTATTAATGGATGTGTTTAGCCCTGATAAGTTAAATATAGCGGCTTTGGGTAATATGGTGCCGCAATTACATATTCACCATATTGCACGCTTTACTACTGATGCTGCTTGGCCTGCGCCAATTTGGGGTAAGTATCCAGCTGTGCCGTATACAGATGTACAAATTACAGAGTTAAAAAAAGCGCTGCAGTTTTAAGCTGCAACGCTTTTTTAGGGTTTAGCTAAGTTTAACTAAAATTACTTAAGCCCTAGTACTTCTTTACCTTGCTTAAACGTTACATCTACAGGGATATTTGCTTTACTTAGTTTTTCTAAGTCTTCAGCAAGTTCTTCTTTTATATCGCCATGCGTTGCAATTAGTTGATCTACTTTTTCGTAATCGCCATCACCTTGTAAGGTTAAAATTAAGCGAGAAAGCTTGGCCATTGCAATGCTCATTTTTTCCATATTAACGCGGTACAGGCCTTCTTCATTTTTAGAAAAAGCGCCTTCTTGAGCAAAAAAGTTAAAGCGGATCATATTTGCTTTACCATGCGCACTTGATGCTCCAAAACGAACTGAGCGGAATATACCCGCCATGAAGGTCGTGTAATAATCTTCAATAGTTCCTTCTGTAATTTCGCCCTTTTTAAGTAATTGCTCAATCATGTACAGGCCTAAAATGTCGGCTTTACCTTCTTCAAGCGCACTTGCGTGTTCTTGTAATGATTGACGAACAGTACCTTTACCTGTGATTGTATTTTTAATACCTAAACCGTGAGCGACTTCATGGAACATCGTATTGGCAAAAAATGCATCAAAAGTAATGTGTTTACGCTGCTCAGGTACAATTAACTGCTTTGAAATTGGTACTAGAATTTTATCAAATTTAGCACGCATCGCATTTTTAAGTTGCAGGCGACGAGTTCCTTTTTCTAGCTGTACTTGCTCATCGTTTGGTAAGTTAATTGCAATTGTTTTACTCCCCGCGTTTGAATGCCCAGCGTAGTAAACAACATCATATGCATTTAGGTCGGCGTCAGAGCCCGGTACTTCTTGTTTGTACTTAGCATCAACGGGTAAGCCTTTTTGAAGCTCAGGTAAAAATGCGGCAAACTTAGCTAAGCGTTCGCTCCATTTTAAATCTTTAATAAGTACGTAAGATTCATAAGCTGCGCGGTAACCAAATAATTGATCTTCATAAGTCTCAATTGGACCAATAACCACATCTACTGGGTTGTTTTTCATATCCATCCAAGCAAAGTCAGATACTTGGAAGTCATCCTTTTGTAGAGCATCAGCACGCAGATTTAAGTAATTAGCAAACTCTTTATCGTCAGCAAGTTTACTAGCTTGACGTAAAAGGTCAGCGGCTTTTGCAAGCTCATTAGCGTATTCTTTTGAATATGGCACGCTGTAAAGCTTACCTTGCTCATCACGCTTAATTACAGAGTAAAGGCCAGTTTTGTCTTCAACGTCTGCATTGTTTAACTCTTCTTTGGTTATATCGGCAGGGTAAAACTGTGCGCCAAGAGGTTTTTCTTTATAGCTGGATAAAAACGCTTCATCGCCATTTAAACGATCCCATGGACCGTAGTTAATATCGGCAAATTTACGTACTTTGTCGTCGTTTAGTTTTGCTAAAAAAGCATCTTTATTTTCACCAAAAGATTGTTTCCAAAATAACTCGTCCATTATTTTTGAAGCATCAATAAGCTTTGCAACCATTGCTCGTTGGTTGTCGCTTAAGTGCGATAAATCACTTTGTAAGCTAAAGTCGGTGTAAATATCTAAACGTTGGTTATTTGCATTAATAAGCTCAGGGCCTGATTGTGCACTGCTTTTTTGAGCAAGCTCTGTGGCTGTGTTGTCGGTAGAAGACGGCGCTTGTTCAGAACATGCACTAAGAAAAACGACACCAGAGAGCATAATTGCTTGGCTAATTTTATTTAAGATCATTATATTGCCTGTTAAAAAGTAAGTTTAATAATTTGTACTGCTTTAGTTAAAAGACTAAATATGTACAAACGCTTCCTTATTGTGAGTGCATTAAAGCAAAACTAAATAGTAAATAGCAAGTATTTGGCGTTGTAAGGCAAGCATGAGCGATAAAGCATTATAAATAAAAATAAACTTCTATAATTATCTTAACTTTATCGGTAAGTTAGACAATACTAATTATATTACTAATACGAAAATTAACTGCCTGAGTTTGCAGTTACTTTACAGGCTGAACACAAAAGGACGGCAGCTTTATGTCTACAGAAAACGCTTTATTAACGATTCTAGTCGATAGAATAAATAACGATACGTTGGTTTTACCAACGCTACCTGAAGTAGCGATTAAGGTTCGCCAAGCTGCAGATAACCCTGATGTGAATTTAATGCAAATGTCAGATGTAATCTCACAAGACCCAGCGCTTTCAGCTCGTATGATAAAAGTAGCTAATAGTGCGATTATGGGACGTTCTGTAAAAGTATCTAATTTACAACAAGCAGTGACTCGCATTGGGTTGCGCCAAATTAAAAATATTGCAACGGCTATGGCTATGGAGCAATTATTTGTATCAAACAATGAGCTGATTAAAGGCTACATGGGCAAGGCTTGGCAAAAAACATTAACCGTTGCTAGTCATTCAATAACACTCATGGAGTTTTACTTAAAAAACAATAAACACACTTCATTAAATCGTGATTCAATTACATTAGCTGCGCTTGTTTATAATATTGGTGTATTACCAATTTTAACAGAAGCTGAGCGCCACCCTGAAGTGTTTGCCAACCCAAGCTTTTTAGCGCACGCAATTCAAAAGCTGAGTGGAAAAATTGGCTCATCTATTATGCAAGCGTGGGAATTTCCTAAAGAGTTTGTTGATGTAGCTCTAAGCTGGGCAGATCCAAGTTACAAACCTGATAAAGTTAGTTACGTAGACTTTATTCGAGTAGGCGCTATTTTAGAGGGAACATTACAGGTTTCTGATAAGTCAGCAGCGCTGCAAACGTACATAGATAAAGGTGTAATACCGTCTATGCAATTATTCACAAGTGATGAATACAACGATATGCTAAAAGATGTGAAAAACATGTTTAGCTAAACATGTTTTATTACATAAACAAAAAGGGTTAACTTGCGTTAACCCTTTTTGTTTATTTATCGATAGTATTTTCTGTTTTGGTTTTTTCGTACCGTTTTATTCCTGCTACCCATGTTTGCAGTACGTTCGTTTTGTATATCTCGTCAATAGGTACTTTAAAGTAGTCTTTATCAATTAAAATAAAGTCGGCCCATTTACCTTTTTCTAAACTACCCACCTTAAATTCTTGATGAGCTGAATAAGCGCCACCGAGAGTAAATGCACGTAATGCATCTTCGCGGCTTAGTACTTCACTTGCGCGCCAGCCGTTTTCAGGTAGTTTGTTATGATCCATGCGTGTAATGGCTGAATACAAACCATCAAATGGATTTGCAAGCTCTACCGGGTAATCAGAGCCTGCTGCAACAACCGATCCTTGCTTTAAAAATGTTTGCCAAGCATAGGCACCGCTTAATTGTTTTTCAGTTAAGCGTTGTTCTGCCATATGCATATCAGAAGTGGCATGTACTGGCTGCATTGAAGGGATTATTTTTAACGCTTTAAAGCGAGGGATATCCTCAGGCGTTACAATTTGTGCGTGCTCTATTCGGTTACGTAGTAATATACCGCCCGTTTTTTTAAACACATTTTGATAAGCATCAAGTACTACTTTATTTGCTTTATCGCCAATTGCGTGGGTATTTGCGCTAAAGCCGCTTTTAAAGCTTTGTGTAAAGAGCGCTTCGAGTTTTTCTTGTGTTTCAAGCATTAAACCATGGTGACCAGGTCTGTCTGCGTATTCTTCAATCAGAGCGGCTCCGCGAGAGCCAAGTGCGCCATCGGCGTAAACTTTAACACTGCGAATTTCCATAAAGTCATTTTTGTCGTGGTATCGGCCTGCCTTTAACATTGCGCCTAAATCAGGGCTTGCACCACTTAACATTGCCACAATACGTAGCGGTAAATTACCAAGGTCGCCGCGCTCTTTGTAAACCTCCCATGTGGCTTTATCAATACCTGCATCGTGAGTAGAGGTAATGCCTAAACTTAATAAATGCTTACCTGCTGCATCTAGTGAGTCACTTATATCTTGCTTTGAAGGGGCTGGCATATGCTGGGTAATTAGCGATTCTGCTTTATCTACAAAAATACCCGTAGGATTGCCAAATTCGTCTTTAATTATTTCACCGCCCTCAGGCGCTTTTGTTTGGGCGGTAATACCAGCAAGTTCGAGCGCTTTTGAATTAACCCAAATGGCGTGACTATCAACCCGCGAAAGAACCACAGGTCGATCGCTAACTACTTTGTCTAAATCTTTAGCTGTAGGAAAGCGTGTATCAGCCCAAAGCTCTTGGTTCCAACCACGCCCTATAATCCAACCTTGTTTGTTATCGGCAAATACTTTTAGTTTATTTGTTACTTCATCAACCGATGTTGCGCCGCGTACGTCAAGTTGCGATAAATTGTCGCCAAGGCCAATAACGTGCCCATGAGCATCAATTAAGCCAGGTAATAAGGTATTACCGTGCGCGTCAATTAGCTTGGCATCTGGGTAGCTATCTTTAAGTGTTTCGCTACCGAGCTTAACTACTTTGCCATTTTTAATAACGAGGGTAGAAAACTGCTGTATTTCACCTTTGTATAAAGGGGTATAACCATTGGCGTTATAAATTACTTTTGTTTGTGCGAGAGTGTAGCTAGAACTAGCGCAAAGGCTGGCTAGTATGAGTGGTTTGATTATTTTTTTGAGTGGCATAGTTACTTAATTTTTATTGTTAATTTACTTACATTAACAAACTTGATTTTATAATACCAATGAATTGATAGACCTCATTTTAATGTTTTTCTCTATATTAACTGTTTACAAAATAGGTAATTGATGTGATTATTTAGTATGTAAAACAATCAATAAAGCATAAGGAAACGCTATGAAAGCCCTCTATTTATTACTCCCATTAACTTCATTACTTGCGGCATGTGGATCGACACCTACTGCAGATAAAAGTGTAGAAAAGCTAAACCATACTGATGTATCAAATGCTGAAATACGCGATTATATAGATTTATCAAGTGTTGAACTGCGCGACAGGGTGAAAGACTATTGGAATATTTCCACAAGAACAGAACCACGATATCCAATAGCTGCTGCAAAAAAAGGTCTTGCTGGTTGTGTAGAACTCATGACTATTATTAATTCTGAGGGTAAGGCGCAAGGATATAAAGTAATTTCTTCATATCCTAAAGGGTTATTTGATGAAGCCGCAGCTCAATCTTTAAATACATGGGCCTGGCTGCCTACTGCCGTAAATGTAACTAAACAACCTATACTTACTCATATTAGAATTGATTTTATGATTGATTCAATACCAGTAGGTAAAAAATATTTAAAAAATTGTCCGGCTGGCGAAACATTTCAAGTAACAGGAAAAACTAAAAAAATCTCCTACTGATGAAACATTTCAAGTAACGAGAAAATTACAAGGTTTGAAAAAAAGTACTTATTTACCTCACTTTAAAGTTACTTTCGGTGTGTGTAATATTTTAGCTCGAACCTTTGTAAAATCAGATGGGTATTAATACTAATATTTATAAATAAATAAGCATTAAGAATAAGGAAATGCTATGAAAGCCCTCTATTTATTACTCCCCTTGAGCATGATGCTAACAGATTGTAGCTCAACGTCTGATAAACAAGTAAGCGATGAAATGCTGAGTTTTATTGATTTATCGAGTCCTGAACTGCGAAGTAAGGCAGGTGAGTATTGGGGTGTTGCTAAAAGAGTTGAGCCGCGATATCCGATAGAAGCTGCAAAAAAAAGTATTTCAGGTTGTGTTGAGCTTGCTACGTTAATTAATTCACAAGGTAAAGCCCAAGGGTATAAGGTTATCTCGTCTTACCCTGAGGGCGTGTTTGATAATAATGCGGCAGCTGCTGTGGGTTTATGGCGCTGGAAACCGACAACTGAAAATACGAGTAATCAACCTGTTCTAACTTATCTCAAAATGGATTTTATGGTAAGCCCAAAACCTACTGATGCAGAGTATTTGGCGCATTGTTCTAAAAATAAAGCCTGAACGTAATTAATAGATATAAATATAATAAGCTAGGTGTTTGTTTACCTAGCTATAAAACTACTTACTTGCATATAAGCCATATTCATTTAATGCTAATTTACCGTCTTTGTCACTGTCGTAGCTTGAAAATCGTGACCACAAAGCCGGGTCTATAGCGGTTTCTGAACGTGATAAAAAACCGTCTTTATTCCTATCTAGCTTTTTAAATTGCTTTGCAATGTCGTTACTTGCGGCAAAACTAAATGCGCTAAAAATACTAAACGCCAGCAGCGTTATATAGCTAATACTTTTCATATAAATCACTTAGTAAAGGTTGTTAGTTAGATAACTTTTAAATTCGACTAGCGAAATTTGGTTATCTTGGTTTTTGTCCCATTTTACAAAGGTGTTTAAAAGTTGTGGTTGGGGATCAAGTTCGTCGTGTGTTAAATAGCCACTTTTGTCGCTATCTAGGTGATCAAAGCGTTGCTTTACATCAAGTGCCGCGGCATCAAAACTTAATAGCATTAAAATGCTTATAACAAGGGAAAGTATCTTCATGGTTTTCCTTCCAAAAGATGTATTAAAAGTTCGTGGCTAAAATAAAGTAAAAAGGAAAAAGCACTTGCCGTAATTTAACTCCCAACATTAAATCCTTTTACACACTCCCTCAGGGATTATGGCAAATGCTTTTAAATTCAGTTTACCTGTAACAAGCTTAAGTAAAGCTTAATCAGTAATTACTCATTAAGGCTTAAAGCTTTCAAATTCTTTTTTTGAGACTTTTTCATCACCGTCTTCATCTAAGTCGGCAAATTGTCTCATTACTTCTTTGTCTTCCTTTGCTTCTACAATTGATATTTGTCCATCCATATCTTTATCTAAATGGGCAAAGCGCACGTTTGTTGGCGATGCAATTACGGTGGCACTAATTGCTAAAAACATTAATGAAAAAGCGGCTATAAGTTGTTTCATAATCACGTTCCTTATTAAATGAGTTTATTGAATAAATTTTTTGAATTCATCTAGCGACAATTGCCCATCTTGATTAGTATCAATTTGTAAAAAATTTTCGTGTAGAACGGCATCTTCACCTGCTTCGGCTTCACTTAATGTGCCGTTACTGTCTTTATCAAGCTCGTTAAAAGTCGCGTGAACGTCCATTGCGTGTGCGTTAGCGCCTAAAAAGCCTAAAGCCAGTAATGATGAAATTACTAAAATGCGTTTGTTCATAATTATTTCCTTATTGATTAAAGTTATTACTCCTACTACAAAAATGATGCCAAAAATAATTGTTGTTAATTTTCAAGTGTTTATATTTTTAACTTGAAAGGGGTGAGAAGTTTTTACGGGGTTTATTGTAATTTTTGTGTGCCTTTTGCAACACTATATAGTGAGATTAAAGGTAGGTTTTAAAAATCAATGGTTTACGTTGTCTCTATTTGGCGACACATTGTTTTTGTAGCGCTGGCTGTTAATCGTATTAAATATAATTGCTGGTTCAGCTAGTGTATAAGGTAAGCACTTAATAATAGAACGCTTAACTTAAAAGGACTAAACGAAATGCCAGCAACCATAGCTAAAAAATACCATGCAATGCTTAACTGGCGGCCTAATTTAATTGGGCAATTTGCAATGAGTATGCTGCTTTCGTTACTCCCGCTTTCTATAGTGGTGATTGTATTTTTAAATGCGCTTAACAAGCAGTTAGCAGTGACTCAAAGTATCGTGAGTAACAACTACCAAGTTACCAAATCGTTTAATATCCTAAAACAAGAACTCAACAGCCTTGAGCGCGCCACTAGGCAAAACTGGGTATTAAAAAGCGAATCGTTAGATAAGCTCATTGTCGATAAATGGCAATCATCCCTGCAAAGTGTTGATGAACTTAAATTTGTAAACACGGATAAAGATTATACCCACCAATGGCAACGCTTATATGTCACCTTACAAACAGCGCATGTAGAGCTTGTTGAGCAAAAACAACAGCAAGCGGAGCTATTTGTGCCAGTGAGCGATTTAGTTGCTGAGCTTACTTTATGGTTACGTGATAAAAATGAAGCGCAAATTACCAATAACCAAAATGAGCTTACAAGCCTACAAACTTCATTTATAAACTGGCTGGTGGCACTTATTCCGCTTACTTTAATTGTTGGTGGTGGTTTTTTATGGCGTATAAGTGGGCGATTAAAAGGGTTAACTACGGTTATTGATAAGCTAGGGCAGGGACATTGGCAGCAAAAAATATCTGTGAAAGGCTCCGCTGAGCTAGTTGAGCTAGGAGAAAAACTCCAATGGGTGCAAGAGCAGCTTCATATGCTTGAGCAGCAAAAAGATACCTTTTTACGCCATGTTACCCATGAGCTAAAAACGCCGCTTGCTTCAATGGTCGAAGGCACTGATTTACTAACTGATGAAATAGTAGGCCCAATTACTGCTGAGCAAAAAGCAGTGCTTGAGCTTATTAGCCAATCTATGGTGCGCCTTCGTACAATGATTGACAGCCTGCTGAGTTATAATGCAATTCGCACCAGTAAAGACAGCCTAAGCGAAGTTGAGTTTAGCTATCTTATTAATAAAATTAATAGCCATTTTGAACATCGCTTAAGTGCGCGTCAGCAAGCTCTGCAATGGCAAAATAACTTACCTAATAAAGAGCTTGCTTTACCTAGTGAGCTTATTGAGATGATTTTAATTCAGCTTATTTCAAATGGCTTAAAATTTTCACAAGATAAGCAAAGCGTTACTATTAATTTAGCACTTGAGCAAAACCAACTTTGCATTGCAGTGCTTGATAAAGGGTGTGGTATTAAAGAGCAAGAAAAAACTCAAATTTTCAGCGCATTTTATCAAGGTAAACACAGTAAAAATGTTACGCTGCAAGGCAGTGGGCTAGGCTTAACTATTGTGAAAGAATCTGTTGAACAGCTAAGAGGTACACTTACTGTTGAGCATAACGAGCCGCATGGTTGCCGGTTTTCAATTAAAATTCCCATAACAAAAAATCTAGGAGTTAATTAACATGCGCTTGCGTTTAATCGCTATTTTATGTGTGCTCAGTAGCAGCATGGTTATATCAGGTTGTGCAATTACTAATGGGCAAGAAGAGCGTGTGTCAATTACACCTGCACCTGTGGTCGATACCAAAATAACAAACGACAAAAACAGTAAACCTAGTCCAAAACCCAGACCAAAAATTGAACCAAGCTATCCGCCTGCAGAGCAAGTTATTGCATGGCACGCTAATCAGTGTGGCGGATTTAAATTGGTGCCAAAAAAAGATATTTTTACAGGTGAAAACGATCTTAAACGTTTTTTTAAATTTATGTGCTTAAACATAAATGATGATCCAAATACGGTAATGACTAAGTTGCTAAAACTCGATCTTGCTTACTTTTGGCCAGATGATATAAAGCAATATTTATGGCTTCAAAAGCAGCAAGTGACTATGCAAATAAATGCTAAAAAAGAGCAGCAAGCACTTAACAATAAAATGCAAGAAACCCTCTCATCGTTAGCAACGATTGAGCAGCAGCTTTTACTACGAGAAGAAACTAAGGAGCAGTAACTATGGCAGCAACTAAAGTGCAAGGTGCAAAAGTATTACTCGTTGACGACGACGCTAGCTTATTAAAACTGCTTGCTATTCGTATCAAATCAAAAGGATACGAAGTAACGACCTGTGAAAGCGGCTTAACCGCACTACAAACACTTAAAAGCCAAGTGTTTGACGCCGTAATAACCGACCTACGTATGGATGAAATGGATGGCATGGCACTGCATCGTCAGTTGCAAAGCCGCTACCCTGCATTACCTGTCATTATGATGACAGCGCATGGTTCAATTCCTGATGCCGTAGAGGCAACTAAGCAGGGCATTTTTGCATTTATAACTAAACCTGTAGATAAAGATGAGCTATTTGACAGCCTTGCTAAAGCGATAGAAATACATGGTGTTAATGCAGATGAAGCAGCACCTAAAAGTAATATAGTTACGCGCAGTGGTGCAATGCTGCACTTGTTAGAGCAAGTAAAACTACTTGGGCCAACGCAAGTTAATGTATTGATTTCGGGGGCTAGTGGTACAGGTAAAGAGCTACTCGCACAGGCGATTCATCAGCATAGTCATGTAAGCGGTGGTCCTTTCGTTGCAATTAACTGTGGCGCTGTACCAGGGGAGCTTTTAGAGTCTGAATTATTTGGTCATAAAAAAGGCTCTTTTACGGGCGCAATTAAAGATCACCAAGGCTTGTTTCAACAAGCTGAGGGCGGCACGCTATTTTTAGACGAGATAGGCGATATGCCACTTAACTTGCAGGTTAAGTTACTGCGCGTATTACAAGAAAAAACAATTCGCCCCGTAGGCTTTCAAGAAGAAATAGCAATTGATGTACGTATTGTATCGGCAACACATAAAAATCTTCCTGAAGCTATTTTAAACCAGCAATTTAGAGAAGATTTATACTATCGCTTAAACGTAGTTAATTTAAAATTACCGCCACTGTGTGAGCGCCGCGAAGATATAAGCTTATTAGCACAGCACTTTAGTGCAAGCATTGCTAAACGCATGAAGCAAACTGAAAAACACTTTGCAAGCGATGCTATGCATGCGCTTGTGCGTTACGACTGGCCAGGTAATATCCGCCAACTACAAAACGTAGTAGAGCAGGTTGTAGCATTAACGCCAAGCGATGTTATTTCAGAGCACTTAGTGTTAGCTGCGCTAAATAGTAACGAAACAAACGTAGAGCCATTATCACTAAACGACGCTAAAAAAGAGTTTGAGCGCGACTATGTAATTAACACTTTAAAAATGGCAGGTGGTAACGTAGCCGAAGGCGCTAAGCTTGCCAAGCGCAACCGCTCAGATTTTTATAAGTTGATTAAAAAGCATAATATTGATGTTGATAATTTAGGTTAAGGAAAAGCATGCAGTTATTTATGGTGTATTTAGGCGGGCGAATTCAAGGATGCCACATAGAAATGCACGACATTCGCTTTGTGGTTGGGCAAACCATAGAGCAAACTTATACAAAGTTAAAAAGCCAGTGGGTAGGCGACAGAAGTAGTGTTCATATGGATAGCTACATGGCAATTAATCATATTGATGGCTTTAAAGTAGAAGTTGTTGATAGCTATGTGGAGCAAAATAAACAACTCTATTTTGTAAATTTAGGCGCTTACAGAAGTGATTCTATGGCTGAGCAACACGACTTTGCACTGTATGTTGCAAGCAGTAGTCATGAAGCTAAAGAGCGAGCTAAAAACGATTTACTCGCAGGGCTTAGCCATATTCATAAAGATGATTTACATGACGTAGACGATTGTTTTGCGATTGATTTACTCGACAGCCAGCTAAACATTAAGCTCACGCCCAGCGGTATATCGCAGCCTATAAAGCCAGACTGGTTTGGCTATCACATACTTTAAATTATAATAAGTAGCTAAAACTAAGCAGGATTAAGAGTCCTGCTCGTTTTGTTCATCCTTTTCGCTTTTAGCCGCCATTTTAAACGCCACAATAACCAATCCAAACATAGCAAACGGCAGTGCTGCTAACATGTATTCAACCACATTACTGTCTTGAAAATTTGCTTGTAGTAAAAAGTGACCCGCCACACACATTAAAATAACCACTAATAAAATAGGTAGTAACATAAGTTCTTTTTTTGATGAATGGTTTTTCATTAATTGTGAGGCTATAGCTGAAAATAATGCGCCATTGTAATGAGCTTACTTAAGCTTGGCAAACACCGCAGAATTTTTTAATTAATGTTATGATTAGTATCAAACCATTTTATTAATGTTCATGGGAATAAAGTGAAAAGTAACTTAAAAAAAGTTTACCTCGTTGGTGGTGCAGTGCGCGACAAACTGCTAAATATAAAATCAAAAGATAACGATTATGTAGTGATTGGTGAAACGCCAGACACAATGCAGTCGCTCGGTTTTGTACCAATAGGTAGCGACTTTCCGGTTTACTTGCACCCAAAAACAAAAGAAGAATATGCACTTGGGCGCACAGAGCGTAAAAGCGGCAAAGGCTATACTGGCTTTGTGGTTGATGCCAGCCCAACAGTGACGCTAGAAGAAGATTTAGCAAGGCGTGATTTAACCATAAATTCAATGGCGCTTGATGAACACGGTAATATTATTGACCCGTTTAATGGCCAAACTGACTTACAAAATAAAACACTGCGCCACACCACTGAGGCATTTGTAGAAGACCCTGTTCGAGTACTGCGTATTGCCCGTTTTTTAGCCCGCTATGGCAGTGATTGGCGTATTCACCCAAGTACGTATGCATTAATGCGCGAGCTTAAAAATAAAGGTGAGCTAAATCATTTAGTACCTGAGCGCGTGTGGCTTGAAACTGAAAAAGCACTGGGTGAAAAGTACCCTGAGCTTTATTTTGAAGCACTGCAAGGCTTAGGTATTTTTCCAGAACTTGAGCGCATGGTTAATGTACCGCAACCGGCAAACCATCATCCTGAAGGTGATGTATTTGTACATACTATGCTGGTACTTAGGCGTGCAGCCGATTTAAATTTTAATTTAGAAACACGTTTTGCTGCACTAACCCATGATTTTGGAAAAGCGCTTAGTTTTAAAAAATATGGAAACCTACGTGGGCACGAACGCGAAGGTGTTGCAGTTATTGAGGCGTTTTGTGAGCGCTTAAAAGTGCCTAACCGTTTTCGCGATATTGGCGTACTCACCAGTGATAATCACACCCTTTGCCACACGATTGATCAGTTAAGGCCGCAAACCATTCACAAGCTAATAGTGACTAATTTAAATGCGTTGGTACACCCAGAACGTTTTATAGCGTTTACCCAAGCATGCCAATGCGATGCACAAGGGCGTGGTGAAACACTTGTTGATAAGCCATACCCGCAATCAGCTAAGCTGCGAGCAATTCATACTGAACTGCAAAAAATGGATAAGAAGCTGGTAGTGCAAAATGCACTTAAAAATGGCAAAAAAGGCCCTGAAATAGGCGAAGAAGTAAAACTTGCAGAAATAAACTGCATTAAAGCATTTTTAGAACATGAGAAGTCCCAAGCGTAATAAAATTAGACTAAGTAGTGCGATACGCCTTGGTTTTTAGTCGCGTCGTGCTTTCTTAGCTCTTTGTAGTTTGTACTTTTTGGTTTTACATTTTCAGACTCAGGTTTTTTAGAGGGCCTGTATAAGTCAAAAATAAAGTCTAGTTCTTCACGCTCCAGTGATGGTTTCATGAGTATTCCTTCAATTTAACACTTTAATATGATGTAGGGTATGGTCATTCGACTGAATTAAAAGTGAATAGTTACATTTGAAGTTGTACTAAATTGTAACTGGCAGGTTTTGAGGGATGAGAGGTGTTTATTTGTTAATTTATATGGAGTTAAGGTAAATTAAAATAATTCTTTTTAACTAAAAATATACAGCTTAATTTATTACGTACTTACTATTTGCATATAATGCTGTGGCTATAAATATAACGGTACAGATATAACGGTATAAATACAGCCCTAACTATTAGCTAACGGCAGTGTTACGGTAAACACGACACCATCACCTTGTTCGTTGTTTTGCGCAGTTACACTGCCTTTATGATAGTCGCACACCAGCCTTACAATATAAAGACCTAACCCCAAATGTGGCTGTTGCTGCATTTGCTGGCTACGTACCGACACCATAGAGTCAAAAATATGCTCAGTTAATCCTTCGGGTAACGCGGGGCCTGTGTTACTCACTGTTAATGTTGCTTTATTTTCGCTCTGCTTAAGGCCTACATTAATAGCCGTATTGGCCTCACTAAACTCCAGCGCGTTATTAATAAGTTTATCAAGCAGCTGAGCTATAAACTCCGGTGCACCTTGCATAGGTAATTTGTTTTGGCATACATCAAGCGTAAATAACTGGTTTGGGTAAGTAAGCTGATAGCCTTGCATGCAGCCATTTATTACTTTTTGTAAATCAAAAGGCTCAGGCTCGTTGCTTTGAATACTTTGCTCAAGGCGAGTGGCTTCGCTCATGGTGGTTATTATTTTACCTAAGCGTTCAACGCCTTCACTGGCGCGATCGAGGTATTTTTGACTCAGCTCGTTTTGTGGCAAGCTTTGTAAGTTTTCGAGTGACGAGCGCACTACGGCAACAGGCGTGCGAAGCTCATGTGACAACCGCGACGACATATTTTCTAAGTAATCGGTATAGCCACCAAGTCTACTAACAATGTTTGAAAAACTACGAGACAGATCGCCAATTTCATCGTTAGCGTCACTGTAATTAATACTGCCGGTAACACGCCCTTGTGCATCAATTGCTTGCTCAGCTGTATCGCGTAGTCGTCTAATACGGCTCGATATACGCGAGGCAAAAAAGAACAGGGTAACAGTGCCAATTAGCATAACGGCTAAAATAACGTTAAAGAGTTTTTCGAGCGATTTGTTACGCAGTGTTCGTACGCCGTTTGTGGTTTCCTCTGCTATTACTGCGCCAATTACTTGGTCTTGAATCCAAATAGGGTAAGCGGCCGATAAAATAACGGCTTTACTGTCGGGTGTTAATCGCCAAGACGATGCTGGTTGTCCTTTTAATGCTTTCGCTAAATGTGTGCCCTGCATAGAAGCTACATCGTGCAGGGTATCTAAAAACTTATTTTCGGGGCGCGTTAATATTTTATAGTAAATTGGGTGCAAGTAATTTTGCTCAAAGCGCTGCCACCAGGTTTCAGGTGCTTGGTTAGCAAGTCCATCAGCCCAAACGCCATCTGCATTTTGAATAGTACCCGATTGCGCAAGTACACGATGATGGTTATCGACCACCCAAATGCGGCTACCACTGTGGCCCATGCCTTTTAAAATACGGCTAATTTCTGGAGAAGGGACTAATACTGAGCCTAAATCGTTTGGGTTATTTAAGTTTGAGGTCGACATTATTTTAGGCTCTAATAATGCCTCTTTACTATCAATGTCAACAATGGCAAAGCCAAGTTTGTTGCCCAGCATGTTAATAGGAAAGCGCAGCTCTACGTTATAACCTGATTCGGTACTTTCAAAATAGCCCTGAATTTTTGTAAAAGGGGCTTTGGTATTTGCATCAAACGCATTAACCCAGCCGTCTTGGCGCGGCGCAATAATGTAAGTGTTAAACTGGGCGTCAGGTGTTTTTAAACCAATTTGTAAATAATCGTTATTGGTAATGCTTAAGCTATTTTTAGCGCGATAAATAAGTGTGTTATCAGTTACTTTAAATACGGCGTATAAATAATTATCAAATTTTCCCACCATATGATCAAACGATAAGTCACTGGCTTGATGTTTGTTATCTGTTTTTTGTAAGTAGCGCTTGTCGTAATGCCAAAATAGCGGTTGATAGCTGTCCCAATCGTTAAGTTTACCGTCGAGCTGAATAGGGTTTTTAAGATTATAAGCGTATAAATCGCGGCCTTTTACTACTTGGTCTAAAAAGTTAGTTTGCTCGTCAAATAACGCAGGGCGCTCATGCAATGCGGTAGCAAGTGCTCGAGTGGTGCCTACGAGGGTTTTTTCTTGGCCTTGGCGTAAAAACTTTTCCATTTCCCACACGTACTCGTAGCCAAGCCACGGTAGCAGAAACAAAAAACATGAAAGTAATATAAATTTACTGCGCAGACCAAATCGAAGCATTAGTGTTGTTCCCACCGATAGCCCATGCCATACACGGTATCTATGCAATCAAAGGCGCTGTCGAGTGCTATAAACTTTTTACGAATACGTTTTACGTGTGAAGTAATGGTGCTGTCGTCTACATAAATTTTTGCATCGCTCATTAAATCGTTACGGCTTTTAACATGGCCTGGTCGCTGGGCGAGTGAATGCAGCATCCAAAATTCGGTTACGGTTAAATCAACTAATTGTTGTTGCCAAAATACCTGCATACGTTGCGTGTCTAGCGTTAACTGCCCGCGTGTTATGAGTGCATTTGCATCAGCAGGTTGTTCAAGTGCTTCCATTCGGCGAAATAGCGCACCAATACGCGCAGCCAAGTGAGCCAAGCTTATGTCTTTTGTTAGGTAGTCGTCGGCGCCCATGCGCAGGCCGCATACGGTATCTATTTCGCTATCGCGGGCGGTTAAAAAAATAATAGGCAGTGTTTTAGAAAGCGATCGCAATGTTTGGCACAGTAAAAAACCACCATCTATTTCATGGCCTAGGCCAATATCAACAATGGCTAAATCGGGCAGGGCATTTTTAAATGCAGCTTCAGCGCTAGCGCGATCTGCAAAGCCACTCACTTGGTAGCCCTGTAAGCTCAGCATTTCAATGTAGTTTTCGCGGATTGCGGGTTCATCTTCGACGATGGCTATTTTTTTCATTTTAATCATTATCCTATTGCCTCTTTGTGCACTATATCGAAGTTTTTAAGTTAAGTACGCTTAAAAAGGCAATTGCCATTTTTTTGCCACAATTGCTCAGCAGTTTGCCATTTTTGATCCCCTTTGTTGCCACTTGAGCTTGTTTTAATACACCCATCAAAACAAAACATCATAAATTAAAAAGTAAGTTTAAGGATCAAATCATGAAGAAGACATTAATCGCGTTAACACTCGTTGCTAGTTTTTGTACTCCAGCAATTGCCTCAACATCTAACACGCCATCAAAAGAAGCCCATAAAGAAACGGCTATTGGACTAGGTGCAGGCGCTATTATTGGCGGCGTAGTGGGTGGGCCAATTGGTGCGTTTATTGGGGCATTTGCCGGTGGCTTAATAGGCGATTCAAAAGTAGCCGATAACAAAATTGCTGAGCAAGAGCGTGCCATTACGGTCATGAAAGAAAAAACCAGCGATTACCAACACGTGCTTAACCACAACAATATGTTAGAGCAACAGGTAGAAGTGCTTGCCAATCAAAATGAGCAGTTAACTCAAGTTCAAATTAATAACTTATTGGCGATGACGGTACAATTTAAAACAGGTTCAAGTGTTGTTGCCCCGCATTTTGCACTGCAGTTAGACCAACTCATTACCTTGTTAAACAATCAACCACAACTCGTACTTGATTTAAGTGGCTTTGCCGATCAGCGCGGCAATGAGCAAGCTAATCTTTTACTTTCTAAAGCGCGTGTAAATGCCGTGCAAAGCTATTTAATAAAACACGGCGTAAGCCATAAACGCTTAAGCACGCAGGCATTTGGCGAGCAGCAAACATTGGCTAATAGCAACACGGTGGAAGATAACTTTTTTGATAGACGCGTAACGCTTACCACTCGCTCAATGAATAGTGTAAATGGCCAAACGGCGAGTAACTAAAACTAACTGAATCTAAGTAAAGCTAAGCGTTCGATGGAGTGATTTATGTTTAAATTGAGTAAACCAACCAAAATGCTTACTAAAGTAAGCATTTTTATATTCATAGTGATTGTGCTGTTAGCTAGCTTTAAAAGCCATGCGCAATCACCCAAGTTAGAGCTTTTTGATAGCAATGGTGCGCCAGCGGGCTCTGCAATAGTATTAAAAAGCGATGCCAATATGACCTTAACCGGCCTAATTAATCATGTTGTAGTAACGCAGACCTATCAAAACGAAAACCCGTTTGCGGTTAATGCGCGCTACGTTTTTCCATTGCCAGATGAAAGCGCCGTACATGCCATGACAATGCGTATAGGTGAGCGAGTCATTAAAGGCCAAATTGATAAAAAAGTGGAAGCTGAAAAAAAATACGAGGAGGCTAAAAAAGCAGGTAAGCAAGCGGCCCTTGTACGCCAGCAACGCGCCAATATGTTCATTACGAATGTGGCAAACATTGGTCCTGGGGAGCAAGTAATTATTGAGCTTGAGTATCAAGAAATAATTGACTATAGCAGCGGCACATTCGCTATTAGGTTTCCGACTACCATTACACCGCGTTATCACGCGATTAGTGGTGAGGTTGAGGTTAATACTCAAAACCAAACGCATACTAACCCACTCCCAACGGGGTGGTTAAGCCCTGTTTACAGCATTCAAAACATCACTCAAAATAGTACTCAAAATGATAACGTACCAAGCAGCCAATTTAGCTTAAACATAGATATAGACGTAGGCTTAGAGCTGGTGGATATCAATTCTAAATTTCACAATGTTGATGTGCAAAACACTGCGTTTGGACAATATAAAATAGCATTAAATGAGACAAATGCAGTTAATCGCGACTTTGTACTTGAGTTTAAACCGCTGCAAAAAGAGCAAGCTCAAGCCGCATTTTTTACTCAGCAGTTTGAAAATGGTGACCGATACGGGCTTGCTATGCTAATGCCACCGGGGGATCACTTTACACAAACTCAGCGCTTACCTCGCGAAATGGTATTTGTAGTTGATACGTCAGGCTCTATGCACGGGCAATCTATGGAGCAAGCTAAAAAAGCGTTGTTTTATGCGCTGTCATTACTCGATAGCGACGACAGCTTTAACATAATTGGTTTTGACAACATAGTGACTCCAATGAGCGATAAACCACTTATAGCCAGCGACTTTAATTTACGCCGTGCAGAGCGATTTATTTATAGCCTAGAAGCCGACGGCGGCACAGAAATACAAGGTGCGCTTAATGCCGTACTTGATGGCAGCGAGTTTGATGGTTTTGTACGCCAAGTTGTATTTTTAACTGATGGCAGCGTAAGTAATGAAGATGCATTATTTAAAAATATTCAAAGTAAGTTAGGCGATAGCCGCTTATTTACGGTAGGTATTGGCAGCGCACCTAACAGCTTTTTTATGCGCCGAGCGGCAGATATAGGCAAAGGCTCATTTACGTTTATAGGCAGCACAAGCGAGGTGCAACCTAAAATGCAGCAGTTGTTTGATAAGCTTGCACATCCGGCTATTACTAATTTGGCGCTAAGCGATGAAAGCGGTAACAGCTTAGATTTTTGGCCATCACCACTACCTGATTTATATTTTGGCGAGCCTATCATGGTCGCTATAAAACTTAATAATGCTAAAAGTGTGGTACTTGCTGGGCAAACTGCACAAGGGCCCTTAAGTATTAGATTAAGTACACAAAATAGCTCAAGCGCTCAAGGTATAGCAAAACTGTGGGCGCGCCAAAAAATCAAATCATTACTTTTATACAACGAGCAAAGTGTAGTTAAAGATGAAGTACAGGAGCTTGCGCTTACTCATCAATTACTTAGCCCGTTTACTGCTTTTATAGCGATTGAACAAACTCAAATAAAAGAAGTGGCAGAGCAAACGGCGCAAGCTACTAATGCAGTACCACAAGGTATGGCAATGCGTTTACCGCAAACCGATGGGCAAAGCAGGTTACATATATTACTAGGCTGTATTTTATTATTGGGATTTAGCGCCCTTAAAATAAACCGATCATTTAAGTTAAGCAGGGCACGTAAATGAAAAAGTGGCTAAGCGTGGGTTTACTAATAGCTGGGCTTGGATTATTTGGTCACGGCGCTTATATGCAGGCAAAAGCGTGGCTTGCTCAAGTATTAATTGAGCAAGCATGGCAAGAGGCACTTAAATCACCCGACACTAAAGTAAAGCCGTGGTATTACGCCGACAGCTACGTGACTGCAAAGCTTGATTGGCCAAGCCATAATAAAACATTAAGTGTATTAGCTGGAGCGAGTGGTCGCAATTTAGCGTTTGCGCCTAGCCAATTTTTACCTGCAGGGGAGCTGGGCGGAAAAGAATTTGGAAACGAAAAAGGCGCGCTAATAGCCGGGCATAACGACACCCACTTTGCATTTTTACAAAACGCCAAAGTAGGTGAGGCGTTTACTTTGCAACTGCAAAGTGGGGTGATTCAAAATTATAAGGTAACGGGGATTGAGGTTATTCATCAATCCCAAAACTCATTTTTACAAACATCTGGGCTGTATTTGCTTACCTGTTACCCTTTTGATTCGCTTGCCTCGGGTACTGATTTAAGGTTGCTTGTATCTGCGCAAATGTCTTCGCCCGATTCACTAAGCGGTATATCAACCACGAGCTCTTGATGGCGCTGGCTTATCATTACGCCAATAAATACCACAAATATGCTCAGCCATTGCCAAACGTTGAGCACTTCGCCCAAAATAATAGCTGACAAAATAAGTGTAAAAATAGGAATTAAATTAGAGTACGCAGCAGCGGTTAATACCGATACTTTGCTAATTGCATAGTTGTACATGCCGTAGCCGCCAAGGGTTACACACGAACCTAAATACAAAATGCTCATGAGCGCAGTTAAGTCGTGTTGGTTTTCGCTTGGTAGGTCGATAAAAAATAAAAACGGCGCAAAAAACAAGCTGCCGCTAATACCTTGCAACGCAATTAAAGTCAGGGGCGAGTAGCGATTAGCTAAATGTTTAATACTTACGGTATAAAATGCAGCGCACACCATCGCCATAAGCTCTAAAAAGTTACCTAGTAACGGATTAGGTGCTTGGTCGGTACTTGGTGAAAGAAGCGTAAGTAAAATACTGCCGCCAATACACAGCGTAAAACCGACCACGATGGATTTACTTATGTATTCTTTAAGCAATAAAAAGGCAAGCAGCGCAATAATAATAGGCAAGCAAGAGACAATAACACCGGCCTGCGAGGCTGATGTGTACTCCATTGCATGGCCTTCAAATAAAAAGTATAAGCAAGGCTCAGCAAGCGACATACCCACTAAATACTTCCAGTCACCTTTTAAATACTCAAACCGAATAACGTAGCGCCATAAACAAAGCGACAAAACTAACGTGGTGAGCATGCGTAAAAATATCACCAATGCAGGGTCGTAAATAGCAATGGCGTATTTAAGCGCAATAAAAGAGCTGCCCCATAAAAAGGTGGCAATAATTAAACATAAACTGGCAGGCATAGAGAGTAATTTACTTAATTTAATAAAATCAGATCCTAGCATGAAAATTTTTAACTTGTTCAAAAATACCGAGCTGGTATAAATTAATTCATCTTTAATTAATCAATAGTAAAAAGCACATGCAAAGGGAACAGGTAATAGTTGTAAAGCTTGGTACAAGCGTACTAACTGGCGGCACCGATAAACTAGACAAAGCACATATGGTTGAATTAGTACGCCAATGCTGCGAGCTTAAAAAGCAGGGGCATCACGTTATTTTAGTATCGAGCGGCGCGGTAGCTGCTGGGCGCGAACAACTATTAAAACCCTGTGGCAGAAGCTTAATTGATAAACAAATGCTTGCTGCAATTGGACAAGGTCAACTTATTCATATTTGGCAGAGCTTGTTTGCTTTATACGGGGTAAATGTAGGGCAAATGCTGCTTACTCGCGCTGATGTAGACGACAGAGAGCGCTACCTTAATGCCCGCGATACACTCAATGCGTTATTAAATTACGACGTTGTGCCCATCATTAACGAAAATGACGCAGTCGCTACCAGTGAAATAAAAGTAGGCGACAACGATAATTTATCGGCACTTGTCGCTATTTTGGCTAATGCTAATAAATTATTGCTACTTACCGATCAAGAAGGGTTATTTACCAGCGATCCGCGCACAAACGCCGATGCTACTCTCATTGGTGAAGTAACACATATAAACGATGAGCTGCGCCAACTTGCTGGTGGCAGTGGTACAAACTTAGGTACTGGCGGCATGGCGACTAAACTGCAAGCCGCCGACATTGCAAGGCGCGCAGGCGTTGAAGTTATTATTGCTAAAGGCGCAGGTAAAAACGTTATTTTAAAATGTATGAGTGACGAGTTACCTGGTACACGCTTTTTAAAACTCACCGCTCCAAAAGATGGCCGTAAAAAATGGCTACTAGCTGGGCCTAAAAGTACCGGCCAAATTGTTATAGATGCAGGTGCTATTAGTGCCCTTCAAAATAAAGGTGCAAGCTTACTTGCTAAAGGCGTTACTAATGCATTTGGACGTTTTGAACGCGGTGATTTAATTGATTTAATAGATGCAAAAAATCAAGTAATTGCACGGGGCTTAACGCGCTTTAGTAGCATCGAGGTAAATAAAATAAAGGGTGCGCATTCTAGTCAAATAGGCCAGTTACTCGATTACGATAGTGGTGCAGAAGTACTTCATAGGGATGATATGGTATTGCTATAGAAGCACTTTTAGTAAATTAAATTACTTGAGTGTAATTCTCGCAGTATTACACTTTTTTGATTGTAAATTTGTGCTAAAATCTGGCTCCTTAAATTGTTGTAAGCAGAGCACAGAACATGAAATTAGTTCGTTGGTTTTTAGGTTGTATAATCTTATTCTTTAATTTTGTATTTACTCCTCGCAGTAAAAAGCGTGCAAGCGACGAGCAAGCACAGCTTGATCAGCAAACCTCACAATTTAAACTGTATCAATTTAAAGCATGCCCGTTTTGTGTAAAAGTACGTCGCGCCATTAAACGCGAAGGCTTAAACATAGAAACACGCGATGCAAAAGACAATGAGCAATATCGTCAAGAGCTACTAGAACAAGGCGGCAAAGTTAAAGTGCCTTGCCTGCGTATAGAGCAAAACGGCCAAGTACAATGGCTGTACGAATCAAACGATATTATTGCTTACTTAAACAAAGTAGCTGCATAAACCACTTTTATTATCTCACTTATTTAAAGAGAATATACCATGACAATTCGCACCCGTGTTGCCCCGTCGCCAACTGGTGACCCGCATCTTGGCACCGCTTATATCGCCTTATTTAACTACTGTTTTGCTAAACAACAAGGCGGTGAATTTGTACTTCGTATAGAAGATACAGACCAAGTACGTAGCACGCCAGAGTCTGAACTTGCGATTATGGATAGCCTACGTTGGTTAGGGCTTGAGTGGGATCATGGTCCTGATGTGGGTGGCGAATTTGGTCCTTACCGTCAATCTGAGCGTAGCGATTTATATAAAAAATACGCGCATCAGTTAGTTGATGATGGTAAAGCGTTTTACTGCTTTGCAACAAGCGAAGAGCTTGATCAAATGCGTGAAGAGCAAATGGCAGAAGGCCTACGCCCTAAATATGACGGTCGTGGTTTAAACCATACAGATGAAGAAATTAAAGCAAACTTAGCTGAAGGCAAACCTTACGTTATACGTATGAAAATCCCAAGCGAAGGCACATTTAAGTTTAACGACTACTTACGTGATGAAATTGAGATCCCGTGGGAAAACGTAGACATGCAAGTGCTTTTAAAAGCGGATGGCTTTCCAACGTACTTTTTAGCGAACGTAGTTGACGACCACCATATGGAAATTAGTCATATTTTCCGTGGTGAAGAGTGGATTAACTCAGCACCTAAGTTATTAAAACTGTATGAAGATTTTGGTTGGGAAGCGCCAGTACTTGGTCACTTACCATTACTACGTAACCCAGATAAATCAAAGCTGTCTAAGCGTAAAAACCCAACGTCTATTAATTACTATAAAGAAATGGGCTACCTGCCAGAAGCCGTGCTTAACTACTTAGGCCGTATGGGTTGGTCAATGCCTGATGAGCGTGAAAAGTTCACACTTAATGAGATGATTGAAAACTTCGACATGAAGCGCGTATCGCTTGGTGGTCCAGTATTCGACGTAGATAAATTAAGCTGGTTAAACGGCATGTGGATCCGCGAAAATCTAACCGACGAGCAGTTAATTCAGCGCTTTGTTGATTGGAAGTTTAATGGCGAAATGCTCGCTAAAATATTACCAGAAGTTAAAACACGTATTAATACGCTGTCGGATATGGTTGAGCTTGCAGGGCACTTTGTAGGTGGTATTCCAACTTACGATCCTGCGCTATTAACAGCCGGCAAAGCAGACGAAAACGTGATTCGCCAAGCGCTACAATTTTTTGTATGGCAGCTTGAAGGTTTACGTAGCTTTGAAAAGCCCGCTATTTTTGCAATTGCAAAAGAAGTTGCAACATTCCACGAGCTTAAGATTAAAGACTTTTTAGAGCCAATATTTGTCGCAATTACTGGCAAAACGTCAAGTACGTCAGTGCTTGATGCAATGGAAATATTGGGGTCTGACCTATCACGCGCCCGTTTACGTGTAGCACTTGCTCATTTAGGTATTTCTAAAAAGCAGGCTAAAAATATAGAGCGTGCGTACCGCGAATACCCAAGTGCATAATTGCTAAACAATGTACTTTTAAAAGCCGAGCTTAGTAAAATAAGTTCGGCTTTTTTGTTTCAGGCTGTTTAGCTATATGACATCGTATTTTGATATTGTTTAACTAAAGTATTAGTACTTAGCCCAATGATACAATAGGGTATATAAACTCATGGGAGGCAGTATGATTGCAACCGTTAAAAACAAAGCCATTTTTAGCAGTAACACATTTTCGATAAACCTTGTTACTTACCCAACCAATCATAGCGTAATGAACCATATTGACCCTGTGCAGCAAGGGCGCTATTACAAGCTCAATTTTGTATTAGAGAAACCTAAAGCGGGTGGGGTATTTAAATGCTCAAAATGCATTATAAATTTATTTAATCGCGTGTATTTGTTCAGACCCGATAAGTACGAACACAGCGTATCTAAAATCGAGTCTGGAAAGCGTGTGCTACTGAGCTTTGCGCTTAATATATAATTTGCACTTTTACTTATTAATAGTCGTAGGCCTGTCCGGTGCATAAAACAGATAAGTCGCAGTACGATACAGAGGTTTCACTACAGGAATTAATAGTAAAAGCATTCCCGCCCCTGCGCATAGCATCAGCTTTAAGTAAATCAATCGCGTTTGATTTAGAGCGATTGTAACTTGCATTATTGCTGCCCATACCGTCGCCATCACAGCTTTCACCTTCTATTCGGCCTAAAAGTGTTGCGCCACTTTCGTGTGCTTCTTGGTCGCTATAAAATTGCTGTAAATCTCTTTTATTAACGTAGGTGCCAATTTCTTGAGATAAAACGCCGTTGTCTATATCTGTATGATAAGTCATGCTTGAACAACCAGTTATTGTGGCGAGCACAGTTATTGTTGCTATAAAACGTAGCATATTCATTAATCCTTTAATTTATTTAAAGTAGTAAATTACTAACAAAATCAAATGCTGGCAATGTTTACTGCTGAGTAAATTGTTAGCATTTGTAAATGTATTTAGATTTTACTGAGCATAGGGTAAGTAAACAAAAAGAAGTGACAAACATTAACCAACCAATGGCATAAAATAGCCCACTCTAAGCGCTGCGTTTTATAAAAAACATAGCCGTATCCTAAGCCTGCAATAAATGAAACCAATACATAGTTAAATCCTCCAGCAAAATGCGCCAAAGCAAACACTGCAGCTGTCATTATTGGAGCAAGTAGCGCTAGGCGAGTAGATGTGATTATTTGGCTAAGTTTGGTTTGTAATAAACCTCTAAACAAAGCTTCCTCAGTTACACAGGTAAATAAAAGATTAATAGCAATAAAGGCTAACCAAAAGTTGGGCACTTTTGGGTTAAAGCTTACAAGTCCAAGTGTTAAAGCCGCAGTGAGCGAAGCTAAAACAGTAGCAATAATTATAAAAATAGGTTGTTTAACGTTTAATGGGCCTGCTTTATTAGAGTCTGCTTTTAAAGCTTTTTTATTCGAATAAAAGTAAGCACAAAGGAATAACCCAGCCATAGCTTTATCAAAATTAGCATAAAGGGTAAAAGCAATCGCATCGCTTGTAATACACTCATCTATAACAATAGGGAGGTTATTAAAACCAGGCACCCAATGAAGTGCTAATGCCAATGAGGAAACTATAAAAACAGTACTTAATATAGCGCGTATTATTGCCCGCTTTGTATTTAGCACACTGTAGTATAAAACAACGTAAAGCCCAGTACTGAGCAGTGCATATAAATTTATGTAACCTTGAAAATACGCACTTACAACACCTAAAGCTAGTAAGTAGTGCCAAAGGGGTTGCCGCATTATTGATATTTTGCAGTACGGAAAAACACATATAATTGATAGCGCTAATAAATAAAAAGTCATTGTTTTTTATTGCTCTGTTTTATTTAGCCATTAATCTAACAGATTCGACCTCTCAATATTTTTTTTCTGGTAATATAGATAGGTTATAAGCAGTTTAAGCAGTGAACAAACTATGTTAAGTCCTTTTTTTCAGCAGCATGCTGATTATGTTTCTATCTCTCGTGAGCAGGGTTGTCGATTCGCTAAATGCGTTGCTGACGATTACAATCCACTTCACGACAAAGATGCCAAAAAGTTTTGCGCGCCAGGAGACTTACTTTTTTCATTGGTACTAGACCGCTACGGTATTAGTGAACAAATGGAATTTACTTTTGCTGGTATGGTTGATGAAAACACCAAACTTAATTTTCCTGAGGGAGCTGATGAGTTTGATGTTACCAATGGCGAAAAAGTAATTTTAAAGGTAAAGCGCAGCGGTAAAACCAGCCAATGCCCAGCATTAACTAATAGTCTTATAAAAAATTATGTTGAGTTTTCTGGTACTACTTTTCCGCATGTAATTATTCCATTAATGGGCAAGCAAGAGGTAATGATAAACCCTGCTCGTCCGATGGTGATTTACGAATCAATGCTTATCAATCTTGATAATCTTAATATTACAGAACCAGAACTTGAGTTTGCAGAGCCTAGTTTTGAGTATGCCGGTAAGCGCGGAAAAATCACACTACGTTTTAACCTGTTAGAAAACGGCGTTAAAGTGGGTAGTGGTGAAAAGCACATGGTGGTTTCGGGTATTCGCGAATACTGCCAAGCAACAGTTGATGATTTAATCGCGTTTTACAACGAACGTAAAGCGACACTAAAGCCAGCTTAAAGCTACAGAAAATTATAAAAGGCGCTAAATACAACTGTTATTTAGCGCCTTTTTTATTGGTTTTTTATTGTTTTAGCGCTAAAGCGAAAGTGAGTAACTACGATTAAATACTTTTCTGAACTGGTTAATTTACGCAGTACAGTAATATGCGTACAATAGCGCTCTTTGTTATTTTAAAGCTAAGCCTATGTCTGCCACTACGTTCTCATCACTTAATCTCGACCCGTTATTATTAACTGCGATTGAGCAAAATAATTACACTCAACCTACCGCAATTCAGATTAAAACCATTCCGCCTATTTTAGCCGGAAGTGATGTAATGGGCAGTGCACAAACAGGTACAGGTAAAACAGCTGCTTTTGTTTTACCGCTGTTACATAAGCTTTTAAATACACCTAAAAAAGATGAACCAGGCGTTGCTCGTGTTGTAATTTTAACGCCAACCCGTGAGCTTGCTCAGCAAGTATTTGCAAGCTTTGAAAAGTACGCACAAGGCACTAACATTAATGGTGCTTTAGCGTATGGCGGCGTAAGTATTGGTCCACAAATAAAAGCACTTAAAACAGCCCAAGTTATAGTGGCAACACCTGGGCGTTTACTTGATCATATAGTTAAAGGCAGTGTGGTGCTTTCAAGCGTAGACTCCTTAGTGTTTGACGAAGCTGACCGCATGCTTGATATGGGTTTTATTGATGAAATTAGACGTATATTGCGCCATATCCCAGGCGATCGCCAAACCTTACTATTTTCAGCTACGTTTGATGACAGCGTGTTTGAGCTCAGTAAAAAGTTATTAAAAAACCCAGAGCTAATTGAAGTTGATAAACGTAACTCAGCAGCCGTTGAAGTAGAGCAAGTTATTTACGCTGTAGATGAGGATCGTAAGCGCGAGCTTGTATCGCACATGATTGGCATGAAAAACTGGCGCCAAGTGCTTATTTTTACCCGCACAAAACAAATGGCTGATCAGCTCGCTAAAGAAATGTGTAAAGACGGTTTAAAAACCGAGTCAATCCATGGCGACAAATCACAAGGCGCGCGCGACCGCGCACTACAAAACTTTAAAGATGGTATTACACGAGTACTTGTTGCAACGGATGTAGCCGCGCGTGGTTTAGATATTTCAACACTTAGATACGTAATTAACTTTGAGCTACCATACATTGCAGAGGATTACGTACACCGTATTGGTCGTACAGGTCGTGCAGGTGAGCAAGGGCTTGCTATGTCGTTGGTTAGTATTGATGAGCAATGGTTACTAGAAGAAATAGAAGTACTACTCGATACGCGTTTAACGCCACAATGGTTAGCAGGCTACGAGCCCGATCCAAATAAAAAGCCAAAAGATAATCGTAAAAATACTAATAAGTCGCGAAAAGATCGCGATAAAAAGCGTATTACCGGTAAAAGAGAGCCAAGTAGACGCCGTAAATAATAGCTTTTCCTTTGCTTTTTTGCCTATACTGGAGCTATTAAATAGCCGAGGTAAAGCAATGTTTGAAATTGATCAATGGGCATTTTCTGGTATTGATGGCCAAATATCTTTGCATAAATGGCAAAAAACAATCGACCTTATAACGGGGCTTTTTTCAGCCCCGTCTGGTTATATAGTTCAGGCAACAAGCAAAGGCTATCGCGTTGTTATTAGAAGTAACGAAGGTGGCTCTAACTTTGAGACCAACCCTATACTCCCTCCTCAAACTCCTCTGTTTTGTCGCCACGTAGCTGAAACTAACAATACATTATATGTTAATGATGCAAGTAATAATGATGCATGGAACACCCTACCAGAAGTAGTTGAAGACGGTGTTGAATCCTACCTAGGTTTACCCATTCATTGGCCTGAAGGCGAAGTGTTTGGCACGTTATGTTTAAAAGACACTAAAATAACAAGCTATACCGATGAATACTTTGAACTCATAGAACAGCTACGCGATTTGATTGAAGACGACTTAGCGCTTGTTTATAGCTATGAGCAAATGCGTGAAATAGCCATGTTAGACTCATTAACGAATATTTATAATCGCCGAGCACTTAACTTACTAGCTCAGCAAAAGCTTAACTTAGCACTGCGTTTAGGCTTTGACGTGTGTTGTTTGTTTATCGATATAAACGACTTTAAAAAATTAAACGACACCTGCGGACATGAAGTGGGCGACAAAGCCTTAATTATATTGGCAGATACGCTAAAAACGCATTTAAGAGATGCTGATATAGTAGGGCGCTTAGGTGGCGATGAGTTTGTTGCAGTAATGCAAGTAAGCGATAAAAGCAAGATTAACTACATCATGGATAAAATTTCGACTGAGTATTCAAAAGCCTTACTCAAAGAAGACGTTTGCGATTTATCGCTTAGTATTGGTTATAGTTTTACTAATAAGCAAAAGCAGCCCTTTGAAGCGCTATTAAATGATGCAGACCACGCAATGTATAAAAATAAACAAGCGTATAAGCTCGCTAAAAAGGCACAATAATAAAAGGAGGTTCGTCATGACTCATGCCACACAAACTTGGCTGGTTTTTTCTGCGATAGGTTTTATTTTTTCCTTAGCAATAATAAGCTTATTTGAAACGTTCCCTAGCATTAGATTTATATCTAATGAGGGAATAATTTTTGGTGTTATGTGCTCCTCTATGGGGTTTGCCTTAAAAAGGCTTGAGAGTAATAACCAAAAACACCTTCAATAAATAGCTTAAGCTACAAATCTTTACTTGTATTTATTAATTAATTTTTCAAAGAACGGACATAAAAAAGCAAGCCATGAGGCTTGCCAAGAAGGGTGTTAATTAGCTCTAACCTAGCTTTTAAGCTATTAGCTTTTCCGCAAGGTTCAATTCCATAATGGCTTTTAATAAACGGTATAAATTAATTGACGCGTCAATTTCTTCTTTACGGTTTGTTAAGCTTTCAATATTTAAGCCCAGCGGTACATCTAAATGCGCACAGCTTTTAAGTATTAAGTCGAGGTTTTCGCGGCAAATACGGACTGATTCGCTTAATGTATTGTCTGCATCAAGCATGCGCCATTTAGTTGCCTCTGGCACTGAGATACCCAACCATTGCATAAACTCTAAGGTTTTTTCGCCGCCGCACGGGGTAAACGTTAATATAATACGTTGAGGTGTAATCCCTTGTGCTTTACATGTACGTGCGTAGCTAGTAATTAACTCTATAGTCGCTTGTGCATCGTAAACAGCTTGCGATATAAAAAACTGACAACCTTGTGCTGTTTTTTCTATTAATCGTTCGTGCTCATTTCGTTTACTTGAATGGCGCTCGGCAATCGTAACGCCACCTAAAAAGAAATCATCTGATTGCTCAGCCATCGCTTTATAAGCATCTGGCAGGCTTAGCTTTATATCGCCTATCGATGATGGGCTACCTACTAAAACTACATTTTGTAAATCGTAGTCGTTTTTAGTTTCACTTAGCCAATCTTTAAATTCGCCTACGCCACGCTGCGCCACACTTTTATAAGTAATCACATCTTGTGCAGATAAATTACGAAGTAAATGGCTGTATTCACGCGGATCAACGGTTTGTTTAAACGCAAATGGACGGTCTTGATTAGTGCGGCTGCTTTCGTCTTGAATGTCATAAATTATCACGCCGTCGTATTCAATTTCGTGTAAGCGACCTAATAGCTTTTCTGCAATGGTTTTTAATTGCGCTTTATCGGTGCCAATTTTAGGCGGGGTAGTACCAATAAGATAAACACCTTGGTTGGTGTCCACTATCTTCTCTTTTAGTGATAAAGCCATAATCCTCATTCCAGCTAAGTTTGTTTTGATGGATTTAATATAGCAGCCATTTAGACGTCTAGATAGATTTATTTAATGAAAGTTTTTCAATTAACATGATGTTTATTCATAGTGCTTGTTCCCATAATTTATAATTGACACAGTTGTTTACATAATAAATTCCCTTGGGGCTCTTATATTTATTGGCTTTGGGGCATAATTAAAGAGTTAAATCTGACAACAAATTTGCTCAATTTAAAAAGGGACAACAATGAAATTTAAATTATTAGCAACCAGCTTAGCGGTATCGCTGGCGTTAACAGGTTGCGCCATGCAACAAAACCAAAGCACGCAAACAACTGCACAACAAGAACAAGTAAATAAAGCTGATGACCGTGTTTTCTCGCAAGATTATTTAATTGAAGAGCTAGAAAACGGCTTACGTGTCATGGTTGTTAAAACCGACTACCCTGATGTAGTGTCGCTGCAAATTCCGGTATCGGTTGGGTCGCGTAACGAAGTTGAAGAGGGCAAAACAGGCTTTGCTCACTTTTTTGAACACATGATGTTTAAAGGCTCACAAAAATACCCTGAAGATGTGTACTCAGACATATTAAAAAATTCAGGTGTTGATAACCGCGCTTATACAACAAACGATTTTACAAACTACCATTTAAACTTTTCAAAACAGCATCTTGATAAAGTGCTTGAGCTTGAAGCTGATATTTTTCAAAACTTAACCTACACCGAAGAGCAATTTAGAACAGAAGCACAAACGGTAAAAGGTGAGTACTTAAAAAACAACGCGAGCCCAATTCGTAAATTATTAAGCGCTGTACGCGAAGAAGCGTTTGATAAGCACACGTATAAACACACCACTATGGGCTTTTTTAAAGACATAGAAGCCATGCCAGATCAAATGGCGTACGGGAAAGAGTTTTTTGCTAAATTTTATAAACCTGAGTATGTGTCACTTGTTATTGTGGGCGATGTAGATCCACAAGCAACAATGGCAATGGTTAAAAAGCATTGGGGTAGCTGGAAAAAGGGTAACTATGTTGCTGACATTAAAGCAGAGCCTGTTCAACAAGCACCAAAATATTTGCACCAGCAAGATGAAGCGCTACCAGGGCATTGGTTACTTGTATCGTACAAAGGCGCTGCGTGGGAGCCTGCTAAAAAAGACAGAGCGGCACTTGATTTAATCTCACAGCTTTATTTTTCAAATAATTCAGATTTATATCAAGAGCTAGTGGTCGACAAAAAAATTGCCAGCCAAATGTTTACCTATAACCCAGAGACCAAAGATCCGGGTTTATTACACGTATTTGTTAAAGTAGAAAACGCAGATGATTTAGCCACTGCGCGCGATGCCATTAACCGAACTTATGCAAAAGCACGCACTGAGCTTGTTGATGAGCAAAAGTTGAGTGATTTAAAATCGAACCTTAAATACAGCTTTATTAATGGCTTGGATTCATCGCAAGCGATTGCATCAACTCTTGCCAGCTACATGCATTTTGAGCGCGATCCTGAGGTTATAAACCAGCTGTATAAATCGGCAGATAACATCACCAGCGCAGATATTAAAGCCGTTGCTAACAAATACTTTACTGATAACGCACGTACCACATTAACGATGTCGGCACTTGATAAAGCCCCAGGTTTCGAGCAAGAGGTTGATTTAAATGCGCTTACTGCAAAGCTTGAACAAGCACCTGCGGCACCTGTATTTAAAGTACTTGATAAAACCAATAGCTCGCCATTAATTGATGTTAACTTTTTATTCAATACCGGTGCGGCTGCCGACCCACAAGGTAAAAAAGGTGTTGCTGCGCTCACTGCGGCTATACTTGCACAAGGTGGCTCAGAGGCGACAAGCTATAAAGATATTCAAAAAGCACTTTATCCGCTTGCGGGTAGCTTTGGCTATCAAATAGATAAAGAAATGCTGTCGTTTCAAGGGCGTATTCATAAAGATAATGCGGCGCAGTGGTATACACTTGTGAGCGATCAATTACTAAACCCAGGTTTTAGAGATGACGATTTTAAGCGCCTTAAAAAAGAAATGATCGACGGCATTAAGTCAGGCTTAAAAGCATCTAACGATGAAGAGCTAGGCAAAGAAGTGCTATACAGTGCGCTTTACAAAAATCACCCTTATGAAAGTTACAACTACGGTGATATTTCGGATTTAGAAGCGTTGACGCTAGATGATGTTAAAGCGTTTTATAACAGCGAGCTTACGCAATCTAAACTCACGGTTGGCTTAATTGGGGCTGTGCCTGCAAAGCTTAAAGCTAAAATGATGAGCGATTTTGCAACGCTACCAAAAGGTGAGCAAAGCCGTTTAAGTATTCCTGATGCACCAGCGCTTAAAGGTCATCATGCAACTATTGTAGAAAAATCGGCGCAATCGACAGCGGTATCGTTTGGTTTTCCTATTGATACAATAAGAAGTAGCGAAGACTGGACAGCCCTTTGGCTTGTGCGTTCGTACTTTGGTGAGCACCGTAGTTCTAACAGCTTTTTATATGAGCGCATTCGTGAAACTCGCGGTATGAACTATGGCGATTACGGATACATTGAATACTTTCCACGTGGTATGTTTCAAACCAAGCCTGATGCAAATCTAGGGCGCTCTGAGCAAATATTTCAAGTGTGGTTACGCCCACTTCGCTCTAATAACGATGCGCACTTTGCAACACGTACCGCCTTGTTTGAGCTAGATAAGCTAATTAAAAATGGTATGAGCGAAGATGACTTTGAAGCAACGCGTAACTTTTTAATTAACTTTGTGCCGCAAATGGTGGCAAGTCAAAACCGCCAATTAGGTTACGCACTTGATAGCGAATTTTACAACATAGATAGCTTTGTAAGTTACGTAACTAACAAACTTAAAACGCTAACGCTTGCTGATGTAAATCGCGTTATTAAAGAAAACTTACAAACAGACAATGTTCACTATGTGTTTATAACCGCAGACGGCGCTGATATGCAAAAACGTTTAGCATCGCAGCAAACCTCACCAATGGTTTACAACACAAAAAAACCAGCGGAACTAGTTGCTGAGGATAAAGTAATTGCTGATTACAAATTAGCAATTCCTGCAAAAAATATTGAAGTAGTAAAAGTTGAAAAAGTATTTCAATAATTTAAGTGGTTTTTAATGGTTGGAAAGTGCCCTAACTTATGGGGCACTTTATATCTTTAATGACTCTGTAGTAGGGTCCTTTAATTAATGAAACGCGCATCATATATTTTGATGGCAATACCAATAATCATAATTATTAAACTAATGAGAAGTAATATATTTATTCCACGCTTTTCTTTATTTTTTAATTCAGAGTCATCACTCATTTTGAATTCCTCATTTCTATTTGTTTATGTAAAAAATCAATAAAACTAAATATAGCTTAGCTCGGTATAATGAACAAACTTAGCTTAAATCCTAATTAATTTAGCGTTTTTTTACGCCGTCAGCTGTACGTCAGTCCGTATTTTTTCATATGACAGGTGAGCTTTCGTATGTTGCTAGCTTTTGATTTTTATTAATTTACTATATTTTAAGTATGTATTGGTAATTTTAGCTACTGTCGTATAACTTAATCTAAAAAATGGGTACGTATTTGAAATATCATTTCTGGGTGCTAGGGCGTGTTGAACTCTGTGGATTGAAATTTGTTCAATCTAGGGTCGATTTAATCGCGGCGCGAGGTTTGTAACCTAGTGGGCTAAGTAAAAACCGAGCAACAAAGAGTTAATCGTCCCTAGTTATATCTAATAACCAGAACAAATAACTAAGGGATTAACACCTTAGGCTTTAAATCCGTTAGACTTGGGAAAAGGCTATTTTATATCAACTTAAGGCAGTGCAGTATTATGCGTCATGCAATTTGGCAACAGCTTCGCGACGAAGCTAACGATGTAGTAACACGTGAACCATTATTAGCAAGTCATGTTTATTCATGCATTTTGAATCATGATTGTTTAGGTTCGGCATTGAGCTTTATTGTTGCTAATAAGTTGGCTGATGCGGTGGTATCGGCATTCACTATCCGAGAGCTGTTTGACCAAGCATTTGTAAAATGTGACCGTATGCTATCTTTTGTTGCTGAGGATATTAAAGCGGTAAAAGACCGCGACCCTGCATCAGAAACCTATCTTACGGTTATATTAAATCTAAAAGGTTTTCATGCTATTCAGGCACACCGTTTGGCTAATTGCTTGTGGCAACAAAACCGCAAAGAGTTAGCGCGCTTTATTCAAAGCCGTAACTCTGAAGTGTTTGGGGTTGATATTCACCCAGCATGTAAAGTAGGTAAAGGCATTATGTTTGACCACGCAACCGGTATTGTTATTGGTGAAACAGCGGTAATTGAAGATAATGTATCAATTTTGCAATCTGTAACGCTTGGCGGTACAGGTAATGAGCAGGGCGATCGTCATCCTAAAATTAGAGCGGGTGTATTAATTGGCGCTGGCGCTAAAGTGCTTGGTAATATTGAAGTAGGTGAGGGCGCACGAATTGGTGCGGGCTCAGTTGTACTTAGCAATGTTCCACCACACACAACCGCTGTTGGCGTACCCGCTAAAATTATTGGTCGACCGGATTGTGAGTGTCCGGCGCAAAGTATGAACCAAAACTTTTTAGCAAATCCTGAGCCTGAAAACGAATCGCACACGAGTGCAATGCTATAAGTAATTAAAAAATAATAAAACTTAAAAGGAATTAACATGAACAAGAATAGTTTATTGGCTCTAGGGATTGGGTTTATTGCGGGTGTAGGTTTAACTTGGAGCTACTTTAACGCAGCTTCAAGTCATCCAGAATCTGTTAAGTCGCAGCCAAGTTATGAAAAACAGCAAAAGCTTCATACTGAACAACAAAGTAATGAAGTATTAAGTAATGCAGACTCTGCAGTACCTGAGCAAGATGCTAGTATAGAGCCCGCTGAAGACACGCCTCCAACCTATTCAGAAACCCAAATGCTTGATGAACTACCTTTAGAAGAGCAAGTAACTCAGCTTAAGCAGCAACTCGCCGAACAGAAAGCGACAGTTAAAAGCATTTTAAAGCAAATGAGAGGTCCTTCAGATTTTGAGAAGATCTTACGTGATAAATTTGAAAAGCAAACGCGTGACGAAGAATGGGCTTATCGTACTGAAATGGCATTACAAGATTTTTTATTAACAGCTGATTTAGCGATTATACCCGATGTTGTTAGTGCAAAATGTAAAACGACGATATGTGAATTTGAACTAGCCGCACCCGCTGATAACGACACATTTGATAATTCTCAATGGCGAGAGCTAAACGACAAGTTGATGAAGCAAGAGTTTTGGCAACAATTTAAAAGCACTACCTCCACATCAAGCGATAGCGAGCTTAAATTGTTGCTAAGTACAGAGTTTTAAGTAATACCAACTTTATGTAATAGGTATAACCTGTGATTCTATAGAGCCATCAACGAGCTCTGTAATCAAAACATCGCCTGTTTTAATTTGCCCCACAGATTTAACCACTTTGCCTTGTTGTGTTTTAGTGATGCTATAGCCGCGCGCTAAAACATTAAGCGGACTTACTGAATCTAACCTGCTTGCTTGCAGTGCTAAGCTATTATTCGCTTGCTGTAACTGATGTTGTATAGCTTGGTTTAGCCTAGCTTGTAATTGCGAAAGTTGATGGCTTGCTGTAGCGAGTTTTTTATCGGGTGATTGGCGCATTAAACGCGGCGTTAAGTTATTGAGTGTGCGTTCTTGTTGGTATAAACGATTACGCATCGCCTGTTGCAGCGCAATGCTTAGCTCATCCAAACGTTGTGATTTTTGATTAAGCTGATTACGCGGATGACATAAATTAAGGCGGTGTTGTAACTGCGTTGCTAGTGCGCGCTTGTCGGCAATGCCGTGCTTAAACGCGTTAGATAAACGATTAACTAATTGCGTTACTTTGTTGTGTAACTCTTGCGTATTTGGGCTTACAAGCTCAGCTGCGGCTGATGGGGTCGCTGCACGAACATCAGCAACGTAATCGCTAATAGTGGTATCTATTTCGTGGCCTACCGCACTTACTATGGGTAATTCACTTTTGAAAATAGCGCGGGCGAGCTGTTCGTGATTAAAACACCATAAATCTTCAAGTGATCCGCCGCCTCGCCCTAAAATAAGTACGTCTACTTCATCACGTGTGTTGGCTAATTCAATTTGGTTAATTAAATGCACGTGCGCTTCTTTGCCTTGTACCATAGCAGGGTAAATGATGACTTCTAGCTGCGGTGCACGGCGTTTGAGTACCGTTAAAATATCTTTTATAGCAGCGCCGGTTGCTGAGGTAATAACACCAATGCGATTAATATTTTGGGGCAATGGCTGTTTGTGAGCAGAGCTAAATAATCCTTCGGCGGCTAAACGCATTTTAAGCGCATCAAATTCTTGTTTTAGCTGGCCTTCGCCTGCGGGTTCCATATGCTCAACAATAAGCTGGTAGTCACCGCGAGGTTCATAAAGCGATACACGCGCTTTTACTGTAACTTGTGCGCCATTTACAGGGCGGTAGCTTTGGTTGCGATTATTGCCTCGCCACATGGCGGCTTTAATTTGTGCTTTATCGTCTTTTAACGAAAAGTACCAATGTCCAGATGCAGGGGTAATAAAGTTAGAAATTTCGCCCGTGAGCACTAAAGATGCAAAACCTTGCTCAAGGATTGTGCGAATTTCTCTATTAAGGCGTGAAACGGTGTAAACCGCCTGCGAAGGCTTCGAAAACATAAAAAACAACCTAAAACTATTTATAAAGCAAGGGTCTATTGATCTTTGCAGGTTAAAATTTGTTCAAACTAAGGGCGATTTAATCGCGGCGCGAGGTTTGTAACCTAGTGGGCTAAGTAAAAACCGAGTAACAAAGAGTTAATCGCCCCTAGGCTGAACCCTTTGGGCAGCGCTTGTTTGGCATTGATGCTACGTTATCGCCTATTTATGGGGAATAACCACACTACATAGGCTCTGCCTTGCCTAAATACCTAACAAACTGCTGCAAATTTAACCTTAAAAGGCCAATAGACCCTATATTATCATAAATATTTGCGAAATATTATTTACTCATGCCAACAACGCTGTTAAAATTTGGCCGCAATTCCTTATCTTAGATCCACATGTGAGAAGTTGCCAAAATGCTTAGAATCGCTAAAGAAGCTCTTACCTTTGATGACGTACTTTTAGTACCTGGTCATTCTACTGTTTTGCCACACACGGCAAATATTTCAACTCGCTTAACGCGTGGTATCAAACTTAACTTGCCGCTTATTTCAGCATCTATGGATACTGTTACAGAAGCTCGTTTAGCTATTGCCCTTGCGCAAGAAGGTGGTCTTGGTTTTATTCATAAAAACATGACTATTGAAGAACAAGCGAAAAACGTACGTAAAGTTAAAACCTACGAAGCAGGTATTGTTTCATACCCTGTAACGGTTACTGCCGATTTAACAATTGCAGATGCAATTGAGCTTTCGCACGAAAAAGGTTTTTCAGGCTTTCCGGTTACCGATAGCAATAATGTGCTTGTAGGCATTGTTACTAGTCGTGATATGCGTTTTGAAACTAAGCTTGAACAGCCTGTTTCTACCGTTATGACTAAAAAAGAAAAGCTTGTTACCGTTAAAGAAGGCGCAGCACGCGAAGAAATTTTAGGCTTAATGCACGAACACCGCATTGAAAAAATCCTTGTTGTTGATGATGAATTTAAACTTAAAGGCATGATCACAGTAAAAGATTACCAAAAAGCCCAAGACAAACCTGACGCATGTAAAGACGACCAAGGTCGTTTACGTGTAGGTGCTGCTGTAAGTGTTGGTGCAGGTACTGATGAGCGTATTGCTGCATTAGTAGAAGCGGGTATTGATGTTTTACTTATCGATACATCGCATGGTCACTCTCAAGGTGTTATTGACCGTGTTACTAAAACGCGTAAAGAGTACCCAGACTTACAAATTATTGCAGGCAACATAGCAACAGCTGAAGGTGCGATTGCACTTGCTGATGCGGGAGCGGATGCAGTTAAAGTAGGTATCGGCCCAGGTTCTATTTGTACTACACGTATTGTTACCGGTTGTGGCGTTCCACAAATTACCGCTATTTCAGATGCTGTTGAAGGCTTAAAAGGTCGCGACATTCCTGTTATTGCTGATGGTGGCATTCGTTTTTCTGGTGATATTGTTAAAGCACTTGTTGCTGGTGCATCGTGTGTAATGGTGGGTTCACTTCTTGCTGGTACTGAAGAAGCACCAGGTGAAGTTGAATTATACCAAGGTCGTTATTACAAATCTTACCGTGGTATGGGCTCATTGGGCGCGATGGATCAAAAAGAAGGTTCATCAGATCGTTACTTCCAAAAATCAAACGAAGCAGACAAGTTAGTACCTGAAGGTATTGAAGGTCGCGTAGCTTACAAAGGCCCTATTGCAACGATTATTCATCAGCAAGTGGGCGGCCTGCGAAGTGCTATGGGCTTAACGGGTTGTGCAACAATTGAAGAGCTAAATACAAAACCACAATTTGTACGTGTTACTTCAGCAGGTATGGGTGAGTCGCATGTTCATGATGTGCAAATCACTAAAGAAGCACCAAATTACCGCTTAGGTTAAGCACCTTAATTAGATAAATTATTGGGCTTGTTTTACAGGCCCTCTTTTTAGCCCTTTATAAATATCGGTTGCATTAAATCAACGTTTAATAAAATTGGTATTCAAAGTGGCAGTTAGCATCAGACTTTACGAGATACTCCATGAGCAAAGATATTCACGATTCACGAATTCTCATTTTAGACTTTGGTTCACAATACACACAATTAATCGCCCGTCGTATACGCGAAATAGGTGTTTACTGTGAGCTGTGGGCATGGGATGTGACTGAAGAGCAAATCCGCGAGTTCAACCCACAAGGTATTATTCTTTCTGGTGGTCCAGAATCAACAACACTTGAAAACAGCCCGCGCGCTCCTGAGTATGTGTTTAATGCAGGCGTGCCTGTGCTAGGCATTTGTTATGGCATGCAAACAATGGCAGCTCAACTTGGTGGAAGTGTACATAGCTCTGATAAAAAAGAGTTTGGCTACGCACAAGTTGAAAAAGTAGGCAGCTGTGCATTATTTGATGCAATTGAAGACCATATTACTGATGGCGGCAACGGCATACTCGACGTATGGATGAGCCATGGCGACAAAGTAATGGATATTCCAGCTGGTTTTGCAACAACAGCTAAAACATCTACTTGTCCACATGCTGCAATGTCTAACGAAGAAAAACGTTTTTACGGTGTACAGTTTCATCCAGAAGTTACACACACGCACCAAGGTCAGCGCTTATTAGAGCGTTTTGCTATTGATATTTGTGGCTGTGAAAAATTGTGGACTGCTGCAAAAATTATCGATGATGCTATCGAGCGTATTAAAGAAACAGTTGGCGATGACGAAGTTATTTTAGGCCTCTCTGGTGGTGTTGATTCATCGGTTGTGGCTATGCTTATTCACCGTGCAATTGGCGAAAGACTAACATGTGTATTTGTTGATAATGGTTTACTTCGTTTAAACGAAGGCCAACAAGTAATGGACATGTTTGGTAATAAATTTGGCTTAAACATTGTTAAAGTTGAAGCTGAAGAGCAGTTTTTAAATGATCTAGCGGGTAAGTCAGACCCAGAAGATAAACGTAAAGCCATTGGTCATACGTTTATTAATGTATTTGATGAGCAAGCCAAAAAGCTTAAAAATGCAAAATGGTTAGCGCAAGGTACAATTTATCCTGATGTAATTGAATCAGCGGCATCTGCAACTGGTAAAGCGCATGTTATTAAATCTCACCACAATGTGGGCGGATTACCAGATGACATGAAAATGGGCCTAGTTGAGCCATTACGTGAATTATTCAAAGATGAAGTACGTAAAATTGGCCTAGAGCTTGGTTTACCGTACGACATGCTTTACCGTCACCCTTTCCCTGGACCAGGTTTAGGTGTGCGTGTACTTGGCGAAATCAAAAAAGAATACTGTGATTTATTACGTCGCGCTGATGCGATTTTCATCGAAGAGCTTCACAAAGCTGAGCTTTACCATAAAGTAAGCCAAGCGTTTACTGTATTCTTACCAGTTAAATCGGTAGGGGTTATGGGCGATGCACGCAAGTACGATTGGGTTGTATCACTTCGTTGTGTGGAAACAATCGACTTTATGACAGCGCGCTGGTCACATTTACCTTATGAGTTTTTAGGTGTGGTATCAAACCGTATCATTAATGAAATAGATGGTATTTCTCGTGTTGTTTACGATATTTCAGGTAAACCACCTGCAACTATCGAATGGGAATAATTAATTTTAGTTTTAATTAACTAAGTTTAAGTGATTAAAAAACGGTGAATTAGCATGCTAATTCGCCGTTTTGTTTATTTAAAAAGCAGTTAAACTAAAAGAGTGATTTTTCTCTTTACCTTTGGCGAAACTTCTCTATAATTCGTCGTCATTGCAGGGGCGTAGTTCCAATTGGTAGAACAGCGGTCTCCAAAACCGATGGTTGGGAGTTCGAATCTCTCCGCCCCTGCCATTTCTTCTTTACATCGTTTTTATTACTTCTTATATTGTTCAAATGTCTAATCTACTGAGTTGTTATGCATCCACGTTACGCAGCTATTTTTGATATAGAAAATCTTGAACTCAATCAACATTATTGTCCTCAAGCAAATGAGCAAGCTAATACTTTATCGCAAAGCACGATAGCTAGTTCTTTAACGCTAAATGAGCAACTACTTGCAGACATTAAACTCAGTGCAGAACCTATTATTATAAATAGCGTTGTACAGGGCAGTGAGATGCAATTAAACGACAATAAGCTTACATTGCCAACCCCACAGCTCAACGCCTCTGAGAAGCGTGCTTTATGGGCTTTAATGAGTGAATACCTTGATAAACTTTAAATCAGTAGATGAAACTGCAATACCTCAATTAATGGCCATCGAAACAGCGTGTCATAGCCATCCGTGGACTTTAAATACAATGGGTTCATGTATAGGCGGGCGCTATTTTAATGTTGCCGCATTTGATGAGGCAAGCATGATTGGTTTTTATATTGGTGAAAAAGCAGGGCCTGATTTTACACTTATGGATATTTGTGTAACACCAAGTCACCAGGGTAAGGGTATTGCAAGGCAGTTGTTAGCGCAGTTTATTGAATATGGTGAGCAGCAAAATGCTGAAAACCTCTTTTTAGAAGTTCGCGAATCAAATACGCGTGCTATTGCGCTGTACGAGCGCGCAGGCTTTGCTGAGATGTCAGTGCGTAAAAACTACTACCCAAGTGATAACCCTGCTAAAAATGGCTTTGAAGACGCTATTTTAATGGGTATGGCGCTAGGTTTAAACTTTTCATAATTAAAGTCGGTAATTACCATTTAAAATATAGAGCCGCTAAAGTACTGCATTTGTACCGTTTTGTAACTTTGCTTTTTAGGTTACTTTGTCGCTAATTGCTTGCTCAATGGCTGCTATTAAATCATTTACCAGCTCGTCTCTTGGTACTTTATTGTTACTTTTTAAGTTCTCTTCAAGTGCCGCAGCGCTATGGTAAATTTCATCAAAGTTAAAGCATCCAGAACTACCTTTAACACTGTGCGCTATACCTCTTAATGCTTCCCAATCATCACAATGCTGCAAAGCTTTAACTTCTTCTAAATATGTAGGTAAGTTAGCTAAGTAATTATCGGCAATTTGCTGAAACTTTTCGCTCTTTAATAGGCTATCCCATTTATTTTGATTATCTTTTTCAAGATGCAGGTAGCTTACGAGTACGTTTTCCAGAGCATCTTTATCAATGGGTTTAGCCAGTGCTTTGTCGCATCCAGCTTCTAGATAAGTGCCTATATCATGGTTCATTACATTGGCAGTAAGGGCAATAATAGGGCCATCATACGCTGCATGACGAAGCATTTTAGTCGCTTCTAATCCGCCCATTACAGGCATTTGCATATCCATAATAATAAGTTGGTAGTCGTTTACGAGCGCCATTTCTACAGCTTGTGCGCCATTACTGGCAATATCGGGTTCAAGGCCCCAGGTTTGCAGTAATAATTTAATTAATAGTTGGTTATCTGGGTTATCCTCAGCCACTAATATATTGGCGTCGAAGCTATTGGTTGCAAACGATAAGAGAGGGTCTTTCTCTGGTATTAACTGGCTTTCTTGCGTTAAAAACTCAAGCATGGGTTGATCATCAGATAGCTGACATGCCACCCTAATTGTAACTCGGCTACCTACACCCACTTCACTTTCAAGGTTTACATCGCCACCAAGTAACAGTGCTAAGTTTTTAGAAATACACAACCCAAGACCTGTACCACCAAAACGACGTGTAGTTGTGGCATCGGCTTGTTCAAACGGCTTAAATACACGTTCTATTTGATGCTCAGACATACCAATACCAGTATCTTTAATTACAAACTCTAGCTTTTGACTTGCTTGTAAATAATGCACACAAATAGACACGCTACCATTTTCGGTAAATTTAACGGCGTTATTAGCAATGTTTATAAGTATTTGTTTTAAGCGGGTCACATCACTATAAATGGTGCGGGGTAGCGGCAGTTGATAGTCGATATTAAGGGTTAATTGTTTTTCTTGTGCCAGTGGTTGAATAATTGATTCAATGTCGTGCACAAGCTGCACTACGTTTAACGCTGACAAATCAACAGCCAGCTTTTCAGCTTCAATTTTAGATAAATCGAGTATGTTATTTATTAACTCTAGTAAGTGTTTTGAATTACGTAAAATAGTGCTTAGGTGTTGTTTGTCATTCGCTACTTTATCGTTGTGTAGTAACTGCTCTGTAAAACCCATAATGGCCGTGAGCGGCGTGCGTATTTCGTGACTCATGTTAGCTAAAAAACGACTCTTAAGTTGATTAGCTTGCTCAGCTTGGCCAATAGCTAACTCAAGTTGGCTGTTCATAGCTTCAAGTGCTTGGGTACGACTTTCCACTTTATCTTCAAGGTGGTGTTTGTATTCTTCAAGCTGTTGTTGGTAGTGCCTTATTTGATTAACCATGTGGTTAAAGTCGTTAAATAAAACACCTACTTCATCATTTGTATGAGCTGGTAAGTGCACCGACAAATCGCCATCACCAACACGGTGGCTTGCAGCACCTAGTAATTCAATTGGGTTAAGTAATAAATTACGTACCACTATAAAAATTAATATTGGCAGGGTGATCACCGAAATAATAACAATTAAGCCTGTTATTAAACTTATGGCTTTACCTGATTGATAAAGCACCCCTTTGGGAATGGTCGATACGTAATAATATCCGCCGGGCATTTGCACTGCAAAAATCATTCGCTCTATTTTGTCTATGCTTGAGAGTTCAATAGTTGAAAGCATGCCGATATCAGCGAGGTCGTGCACTTGATTAAGTTCGTACTCGCTTATGTATTGGCCACGCATATTGTAATCGGAGCTAAATAAAATTTTCCCGTCTTTAGTCAACATTAAATTAAGCGTGTTGTTATATGGCGCTTCTAAAATACTAGAGTTTAGTATTGAAGGTTCTATATGTATTACAATGAAACCAAGCTGCTGTGGTCGTTTTAAATAGTAATCAACACTATAAATTCGTTGAATAAAATACAAACTAGTGGTGCCATCATCCTTTTGAATCATAAATTGCTGTTTACTTAAATTACTTTGCAATACTTGATTAAAAAACGGGTAGCTTTTAGGCGCTGTTGTTAGGTTGTTAGAGTAGTAGGCATCGCTTTTCCCACTGGCTGAAACTAAATTAATGCTAATTATATCGGGATAAGCCTCACTGTAACTGGCAAATACATCCATAAGCGCGCCAAGTTTTCGGGTGTAATTACCGTTGGCACGAATGTCGTTTGCTAAAAAATCACTAAGTACTGGCGAGGTTGAAAGTAGTTTTGCAGTAGAGTGAAAAGAGTCGATATAATTAAATATTTTTTGCTGTTGTTGCTCAACAAAACGGCTCATTATTAAATCAGCTTGTTTTTGTGTTGAATTAGTTACATTGGTGAGCGTAAAGCCACCTAAAAATAGCAGCGGTAGAATAACAAGGGGTGTTATATACCATAATAATCTAATACTTAACTTACTGGTTTTCATGACCAAACGACTTATCCTCCATGCAATCTATCAATAATATGCGTTACGACTTTATTACACAAGCTTGTGGCGGTCTTGGTGGCTAAATTACAATCAGTAGTTGCATGGTATTTAGCTCTGTATTGGTGTTTTTTTATTTTATTAAGTTATTTTAATTTAATAAGTTACATGCTTATAACCGTTATTTTATTGTTCAAAAAAGTTTACATAAATTTACATCTTTTAAAGTCATTTTTTTAAAGATAAATGCTATCACTTAAAATTGAATATTCTAATTTACTCTCAGTTATAAATACCAGTGGGTTAACGCAGGGCTGTTAGCCGGGCCACTAGGTTATCTTCTCAAGCAAGGCTTAAAAATTCTAATGGTGTGCAGAGGCTTGGTGTATTGTGTGCTGATCCTATTTATTTGGCTTATTACTGATTTTTTGTACCTCATTTGCAGTTAGGCTTCCCAAAATCCATATTAATAAAAAAGATCAGCTAATAACCAACCATTGATTGTTTATAAGGCCAAGATCAGCGAAAATAGTCTTCAATTACGATTAACATAACGGATCGCATGTGAAGGGCCAATTTAGGGCTTTTCTGATGGTGTGTTGAGCTTTCGAGGTTGCTCTATACCAATTTTATTAAAACAAGATCGTTCTAGCGTATTAAATAACTCACTAACTACGTTAAAAATTATTCATAGAGAATAACTCTATGTGATAATTTCGCCTTGTTATTGCGCTATTTTATTATCGCTATAATAGAACGCTAATTTAATGCAATTGGTATTATTTAAGCCTTGAAAGCTCAGCATACTTAAAGTGGATAATATCCGTATACAAACTAAAAGAACTTTTTTAATGGCAGATCAAAATCTCCTTAGCGAAATTAATAAACGACGAACCTTTGCTATCATCTCTCACCCAGATGCTGGTAAAACAACCATTACCGAAAAAGTATTGTTATTCGGACAAGCGATTCAACGAGCCGGTACCGTAAAAGGCCGTGGTTCTAACCAACATGCAAAGTCTGACTGGATGGAAATGGAAAAAGAGCGTGGTATATCTGTTACTACCTCTGTAATGCAGTTTCCATATAACAACGCACTTGTTAATTTACTTGATACGCCAGGACACGAAGACTTCTCGGAAGATACTTACCGCACATTAACTGCGGTAGATTCGTGTTTAATGGTTATTGATGCGGCAAAGGGTGTAGAAGATCGTACCCGTAAGCTAATGGAAGTTACACGCCTGCGTACAACGCCAATTGTTACGTTTATGAATAAATGTGACCGTGAAATTCGCGACCCAATGGAAGTGCTTGACGAAGTTGAAACAGAGCTAAATATTGCCTGTGCACCCATTACTTGGCCAATTGGCTGTGGTAAAGAGTTCAAAGGTGTTTATCACATTCATAATGACGAAGCTGTTTTATACAAAACAGGTCAGGGTCATAAAATTCAAGAAGTTCGTACCATTAAAGGTCTTGATAACCCAGAACTTGATATTGCCATTGGTGAAGATTTAGCTGCGCAATTACGCGATGAGCTTGAGCTTGTTATTGGCGCATCAAACGAATTTGATTTAGATCTGTTTTTAGCAGGTGAGCTTTCGCCAGTTTATTACGGTACCGCACTTGGTAACTTTGGTGTTGACCACGTTTTAGATGGTTTAACTAAATGGGCACCAACGCCACTGCCTCGTGAAACCGAAGACAGACTTATTGTCGCAACTGAAGAAAACTTTACTGGTTTTGTATTTAAAATTCAGGCCAACATGGACCCTAAGCACCGTGACCGTATTGCATTTATGCGTATTGTATCGGGTAAGTACAGCCAAGGCATGAAAATGAATCACGTGCGAATTGGCAAGCAAGTGAGCATTTCTGATGCGGTAACCTTTATGGCGGGCGATCGTGAGCGCGCAGCTGACGCTTACGCGGGCGATATTATTGGTTTGCATAACCACGGTACCATTCAAATTGGTGATACGTTCACACAAGGCGAAAAACTTAAATTTAGCGGTATCCCTAACTTTGCGCCTGAATTATTCCGCCGTATTCGTCTTCGCGATCCACTTAAGCAAAAGCAATTATTAAAAGGCTTAGTACAGCTTTCTGAAGAAGGTGCTGTGCAAGTATTTAGACCGCTTATAAACAACGATTTAATTGTGGGCGCGGTAGGTGTACTTCAGTTTGATGTAGTTGTAGCGCGCTTAAAAGCCGAATATAACGTAGATGCTATTTACGAAGGTGTAAACGTAAATACAGCGCGTTGGGTAAGCAGTGACGATGTGAAAAAGTTTGAAGACTTTAAGCGCAAGTGCGAAAGTAATTTAGCACTCGATGGTGGTGATAACTTAACTTACATTGCGCCGAGCCGTGTAAATCTTAATTTATCCGTAGAGCGTTACCCAGAAGTGACATTTAACCACACTCGCGAAAACTAGAATCGACTGACTACAGTTAACTGAAAGCCTGCTTTGGCGGGCTTACAAAGGTAAAAAATATGAATATTCGTACTATTTTAATCGAAAAAGCCATTGCCGCTATGGCGGGCGCAGGCTTACCTGAAGATACAAACCCAGCAGTAACACAAAGCACACGTCCACAATTTGGTGATTACCAAATTAATGCAGCAATGGGCGCGGCTAAAAAAATGAAAAGCAACCCACGTGAGCTTGCGCAAAAAATTATAGATAATCTTGATGTAAGCGATATTGCTCAAAAGACTGAAATTGCTGGCCCAGGTTTTATTAATATTCATTTAAAGCCTGAGTTTTTAGCGCAAAGCGTACAAGCCGCTAACAGTGATGCAAAGCTTGCTGTAAACGAGCATGCTAACCCGCAAAAAGTGGTTGTTGACTATTCATCACCAAACCTTGCTAAAGAAATGCACGTAGGCCATTTACGTTCAACCATTATTGGTGACTCAATTGTGCGTGCGCTTGAATTTAGAGGTGATACGGTTGTACGTCAAAATCACATGGGTGATTGGGGCACGCAATTTGGTATGTTAATCGCGCATTTAGAAGATCAAATTAGCCAAGGTGTAGATTTAGATTCTGTAGCGCTTGCTGATTTAGAAACCTTTTATCGCGATGCTAAAAAGCGCTTTGACGATGAAGAAGGCTTTGCAGATAAAGCACGTAATTACGTTGTTAAATTACAAGGCGGCGACGCACACTGTGAAAAACTTTGGAAACTATTTATAGCCACCTCAGTTAAGCACTCTGAAGAAGTATACAAACGTTTAAATGTAACGCTTACTCAAGCCGATATTATGGCTGAAAGCGCATACAACGCAGAGCTCAACGATATTATTAGCCTACTTAAAGATAAAAACATTGCCGTAGAGTCGCAAGGTGCACAAGTTGTATTTTTAGATGAGCTAGCTAATAAAGATGGCGAGCCTTCAGCGTTTATCGTACAAAAATCTGGCGGTGGCTTTTTATATGCAACAACAGATTTAGCAGCATGTGATTACCGTTCAAATAAATTAGGTGCTGATCGTATCTTAATTTTTGTAGATGCACGTCAAAACCTACACTTTAATCAAGTAGAGCTTACAGCGCGTAAAGCAGGTTTATTACGAGACGAAACAAGTTACGAGTTTTGCCCGTTTGGCACCATGATGGGCGCCGATAACAAACCATTTAAAACACGTACTGGCGGCACAGTAAAACTTGCTGACTTATTAGAAGAATCAATTAACCGTGCAGCTGCAAAACTAGCTGAACGTGAATCGGATTTAAGTGATAGCGATCGCAGCGAGATTGCACGTAAAGTAGGTATTGGCGCAGTTAAATACGCCGACCTTTCTAAGCACCGTACCAGCGATTATATTTTTAACTGGGACAGCATGCTAAGCTTTGAAGGCGCAACCGCCCCTTACTTACAATATGCTTATACACGTATACGCAGTATTTTCCGTAAGTCAGGCGTTGATGCAGCTACATTAAATTCAGATGTTGCAATTATTGAGCCTCAAGAAAAAGCACTAGCACTTAAGCTACTACAGCTTGAAGAAGTACTTGATTTAATGATCAGCGAAGCAACACCGCACGTACTATGTGGTTACTTATATGAGCTAGCAAGCTTATACATGACATTTTACGAAGCCTGCCCAGTACTTAAAGAGGGCGTAGAGCCAAGCGTGCGCGATAGCCGCTTAGTGCTGTGTAATTTGGTTTCTAAAACATTAGAAACGGGATTAGATTTGCTAGGCATTGAAGTTATGGAGCAAATGTAATCACCGTCGTATTTTAACCTAATACTGCGTTATCCAATCCGACTTACCCTAATCACATACAAACCGTATGCTCATAGGGATAAGCCGGATTGGACGCCTTGTCTTAGGCTAAACTACTTAGGTAAACCGTATGCTGCGTGTAGTTCGCTTTGACTGCGTTGTCGTGCTTTTTTAGCCTAAGTCACATACTAAATGTATGCTCCTTGGCATAAAAAAGCACTCCGTCTTGTCAGCACTTCTACACTTGCAGATATCTGAGTTGTGTAGTTTACGTTGTAGGTTGGGTTGAGTGAAACGAAACCCAACGATACGCCTGAGACTCTATGTTTATTACTATCGAATGCACCTGAGGCTCTGTGTTTATTGCTATCGATACACCTGAGACTCTATGTTTACTGCTATCGAATACACTCGAGACTCGGTGTTATTGCTATCGAATGCACCTGAATCTTAATATTTGTTATTACTCAACATCTATTGTTTTAAGCTCGCTACTCTAAGCTCTTTTCTAAGGCTTTATTTAAAGGATTTGTTATGAAACTCGAAGATATCCGCCGTGAATACCTGCAAGACGCGTTAAGCGAAGATAACTTGCAAGATGATCCATTCAAGCAGTTTGAAACATGGCTTGAGCATGCAGTGGCAAGCCAGTTACCCGATCCAACTGCGATGGTTGTAGCAACTGTTGATGAAACCGCTCAACCTTCACAGCGCATTGTGCTTTTAAAGCATCTGGATGATAACGGTTTTGTCTTTTTTACCAATACAGGTTCGCGTAAAGCGCAAGAGCTTAAAGGTAATAACAAAATATCGCTGCACTTTCCGTGGCACCACATGGAACGCCAAGTTATTGTATATGGCGAGGCTAAACCATTGCCTACCTCTGCTGTGGCAAAGTATTTTTTATCTCGTCCTAAAGAAAGTCAATTAGCAGCGTGGGCGTCAGCGCAAAGTCGTCCGGTGTCATCACGTAAAGTACTCATGGAAACCTTCGCCAACATGAAAAATAAGTTTGCTAAAGGTGAAATACCACTTCCTGATTTTTGGGGCGGATATTGTGTAGTGCCCACTAAAATTGAGTTTTGGCAAGGTGGGGCGCATCGTTTGCATGATCGCTTTATATATCAGCGCCAAGCAGATAATAGCTGGCAAATTACACGCTTAAACCCTTAATAAATAGATGAGTAAGTAACCGTGCAATTTATTGACTCTCATTGCCACCTCGACTTTAGCGAGTTTGATTCGAATCGTGAATCGCTCATAAACGAGTGTGTAGCAAAGGGAGTTAATCAGTTTGTTGTGCCGGGGATTACGCTTGCTCAATCGCATACTCTCATAAAACTCAAAGCAACTTACCTAAGTATAAAAATAGCCGCAGGGCTACATCCTTACTTTTTAGAGCAACATAACGAATCGCACATAGAAGCGTTATTTGAATTCGCGACTGCAAATAAGCATCAGTTGGTAGCTATTGGGGAGTGCGGGCTTGATCGAAGTATTGAAAACCTTCCTAAACAAACTTATTTATTTGAGCAGCAAATAGGGCTTTCTAATGAGCTTAACTTACCGCTTATTGTGCATCATAGGCAAAGCCATGATTTAATTGCGCAATCGTTTAAGCGGTGTAAGCCAAAAAACGGGGGAGTGATTCATGCCTTTTCGGGCTCACTTCAACAAGCGCAGTACTATATTAAGCAGGGTTTTAAGCTTGGCGTAGGCGGCATTATTACCTATGATCGCGCAGTTAAAACACGCGCTGTTATTGCTGCTATTGAGCCTGAGCACTTAGTGCTTGAAACCGACTCACCTTCAATGCCGTTAAGCGGTCATCAAGGTGAAGTTAACACGCCACTGCATATACCTGATGTATTTAACGCGTTATGTGATTTAAAGCCACATAGTGAAAGAGGGACGCTTGCAAAGAAGCTTTACGATTCTTGTTCAGATGTTTTTTGCATATAGCGATTTACCTGCCAGCGTTTTAATCCTCGGCCTAATTGCCACGTAAAAATACACGCAATCACTAGCATTAATAGTACCTGCCGACCTAAATCGTGAAAATGGTTGTGGCTGTCGGATATTGCGGCGCGAGTTAAATAAGTAACAGACACAAAGCCTATAGGGCGGTCATCATCGCTTATCACGGGTTCCATAAAAGGTGTTTTTAGCTTACTAATACCCGGTGTAGAGTCAGGAAGTTGTCCATAAATATGGTGTGACTGCCAATTGTCACTGCTAGCAATTAAAATGCCTTGTTGATCATAAATAGTCGCAGAAAGTACAAATTCATCTTTACTTATATCGTTACAAATGGCGTTGAGCTGTGGTTTGTTTTTTTCAATAAGCGGTGTTTTAACATTTAAAGCCATAAACTGAGTGAGGCTTTTTGCCGTGCTATCGGCACTATCATAAAGTAACTGATGACTCTGAAAACTACTATTAACACCTACCCAGCTTAGTAATACAAAACAACCAGCCGCTAGTATTAAGCGAACAAGTCGTTTTCTTTGAGAAGCAGTAATAGGGTTTTTAATATGGTTATTTTTCATAGTCACCGTTTATGCTACTGACAGCATTTTGATTTGATGTTACAACTACACTAACTATAACCTTAAACCCCACCTGATGGCGAATTTAGTGTTGAGAATACCAGTTATGATATGCCAATTATCAGGAAAATAAAAATAAACACGGAGATCCCATGTCGCAAATCAACATGGCACAGCAAGCTGCTGAGCAACCATTACAACACTTAACTCTAAATAAATGGTTTAGCTATAGTGGTGGTGTATTTACACCTCTCAATTATATACCAAACAAAGCATTAGGGTTATTTAGCATCGCATTTGCGGGTGATTTTGAAGAAAAACACATTGTTAGCATTATTGATTTTTTAGCTACGCATAACCAAACAGTCAGTGCTATATGTCAATATCAACCAGATTTAGGGTTAGCTCCAGCACTGTGTTTTTACGTGCAAAACTCCGATCAAGCTATAAACCCGTTAGTGCTACAAGAGTTTTCAAACACCCTAGATTGTCAATTAGTGCAAGTTGCTACTGCGCCTAATTTATATGAGCCTGGTTTATTGGTTATGGATATGGATTCAACTGCAATAACTATTGAGTGCATAGACGAAATAGCACGCCTTGCGGATGTTTACGACGAAGTAGCCTCTGTAACCGCACTTGCAATGGCGGGTAAACTTGATTTTAGCGAGAGTTTAAATCAGCGCGTAGCTAAACTGGCTGGTATTGAAAAAAGCTTAATTGAAGAACTAAAAAGTGCATTGCCACTCATGCCGGGTATTAAAGTGCTGTGTCAAATTCTAAAACAGCATGACTGGTATTTAGCAATTGCATCAGGTGGTTTTGTACCGTTTGCAGAGCGCGTTCAAGAGCTTATTAATTTAGATGAAGTGCACGCTAATGTACTCGAGTTTAAAGACGATAAACTAACAGGTAAAGTACTGGGTACAATTGTAGATGCACAACAAAAAGCAATTATTCTAGAGTCGTTACAACATAAACTAGGGCTTGAGAAGTCGCAAACAGTTGCTATTGGCGATGGCGCAAACGATTTAGTCATGATGGGAAAAGCTGGCCTAGGTGTAGCAGTGCATGGCAAACCTAAAGTAGTTGAGCAAGCACAAGCGGCTATTTGTGAAGGGTCATTATTACAATTGTTGTATATGTTGGCCATTCCGTTAGATAAAGAGCCCGCTCTTTAAAGTTGTTTAAGTTAAACCGCTTAGCGTAAGCGGTTTAACCAAATTAGTTTACGGCGGCCCATTTGTTCAACTTGCTCTTTTTTAAGCTCTAAATGGCTTAGAGCTTCTTCAGTTATATCTACTACGTCCCCCACACCCGCAACAGCCCATAAAGCTTCCTCTAAATCTTTTGCTTTATGCATAGCGTATTGGCTTACGTATTTTAGCTCGTTTGATAGGTAGTCAGTATCGGGGCGACCTGTGCGCGAAATATACAAACGCATCACAAATATAAGTTGTGATGTAATGTCTTTACTAATTTGTTTATAAAAGCTGGAGTAGTCTTCACCTAAAGCGCATTGGCTAACAATAGCCTCTTCAATTTTGCCCTTACGAGGGTCGAAATTAATAGCGAGTGTAAAAGCAAGCGGTGCATCTTGGCGACTGCGATCTTTAATATTAGGCGTTATTACATTAATAATTTGCTCTTCGGTAAGAATACTCGAAAAGTCAGTTTTGTTACCTAATAAGCCAAAGTTTTGCAAAATAACATGCATAGGACTGGCGTATAAGCCATAACCAATTGCACCTGTTTTAAAGTGTGCAGCTTCTTTGTGTAAATACAGCGGAAATTGGCATACACTTTTTGTAACCATATTTCTAAGTGCAGTAGATAAGCCTTCTACTTTTGGCGCTTCTTCAGATACTTTAAGTTTGTCTTTATTACCTTCTATTAGCTGAGTGAAAAAAGTCACGCCAGCATGGGGTAAATCAGCAACACGATTCGCTTTTAGGTTAATAGTAGTGAATGACTTACTAATGGCCATTATTTCGTACTTTAGTTCGCTAAGTTTATGCTTTTTAGTTATTTTTTGAAGCTCAGGAAATGTTAAAAGTACTATATCGCCTTTTTTAAATGTGACTGGTTGCTCGCACTCTAACTGCAAACCCATTACAGAAAAGTCACGTGTATAACCGTTAAATACTTCATCATTAATAGTGACACTAACTGGTGTTTTATAAAGGTAGCGCTTATGCGAGCGTAAATTTACGTATTCAAGTGGCACAATATCTAAATAAGGTGGCGTTTTATGTTTGGCGTGGCCAAAATGCTTAAGCTGATTTACTAACGCTTTATCAAAAGTAAGTTGTTTATAATCTGCTTGCTCTGTTTTATTGCCAATACTTGTAAGTACAACAATATATTTAACGTCTTTTATAAGGCCTTTAACTCGAGGGGAAGGCGGCTTGTTGAGTTTTTCAATATTAGCGCCAGCACTATTAGGTAATGAAAGCGGTATAAAAGAATCATCTGGATGACTTGGCATTATTTGTATTTTAAAGCACTGCCAACTTTCTTTTTGGCTACCAAAACCTAAAAATAGATCACGTAATTTAGGGTTATTATTTAGCTCAGTTCGTGTCGCGGAGTAATAGTAAATTTTACCCGATGATATATGTGTAAATGTATAGAGGTAATCTTCTTTGACCGCGGTAATTTGGGTTAGTAATTGTGTAATGCGCTGATGATTGAGTATATTGTACAAACACGGTGTTTTTCTTTCATTGGTAAAATAGCGCTGGATAAAAATATTATTTTCAGTAGTAAGGCTAAGGCTTGGGTAATACTGTTCATCTTTTTTGCTTAAAAATACATATAAAGACGTTACACGAGGGATGTAGTATTGCTCATACCCCTTTGATACTACAGCATCGAGCGTGTTATCTAAATTTACTTTATAACGACGTTTATTACCGTGAATAAAGCTTTCTAAAAAGTCATTAAAGGCATCGTTATTTTCGATATAAGTGCGTTTTAAGCGAATGTGGTTGTATTCACGAGAGATATTTTCAACGGCAACAACCTCGTATTGAATACCGTTCTTTAGGCCAAGTTCAAAGTCTTGTTCAAGGCCTACCAAGCGCATTGCTATTAGTTCACCTTTTTTTATAGAGTAGCGCGTTGCAAGCTTAACTTTACAACCGCTTAAAGATATATCTGAGGTGCTAGCAGCAATGTTCTTTTTATCTTTGTAATCAATAGTTACTTTTATTGAGTAATTCATCCGTTCTTCACGGCGGCTCTCGTAAGAGGCAAACTTAATTACTTCAGTGCTTAAGTTACTTTCTGATTCTTGTAGTTCTGATTTTTCGGCGGCTTGTTTTTGTAATACGCGGTGGTTATTTTCTGTATTCATTACGGCTTCGTAAACGGCTAGGGTATATTCACCATGCTGTTTAAGTGCTTTTTCAAACACTTCAATGGCTGTGTCATCCATAAAGTGCTGTTTGCCGTTATGCTCATACGGTTTTACTTGGCCCGTCACTAATCCACGAAGATCAACAAAGCGTGCCACTGGCTGAGATAAGCGTGACATTTCCATTTTCATCAAAAATTGCTCAGGTTTGGTTAACCCAGCGGTTTTTGATTTGAAAATTAGGTCAAATTTAGCATTGCCTAAATATGTTTTTAACTCATTCACGAGGTCTTCGTGTTTGAGCATTATGTCATCAGCCATTTATAAAACCATCACCGTCTAATTGAAAAAGTAGGTATACTGTTAAGTCCATTTATTAGAAGTTCAATAAACGTTAAATCGCGCTATGTTATTAATATAGGTACAATTATTTTAGTTACTACTGTTTAGCTCTTGTTATTATGTGTTATATGCCATTTTGTTGGCAAGTTACTTTAAACTATTTCAAAGCAAAAAGTATGCCCTAAATTATAGCTAAAAAGAAACACCATGTGTATTTAATGATTGTGACGCTAGATTTTTACGCAGGCAAGAGTTTGTTGCTAAGTAAATGCTTGAAGTGGCAAAATAAGTTATTAACAGTAAATGTTTTTAAAATTAGAGAATCGTAGATAAGGTTATAAATGACTAAAGCGGCAAAAATAGAGTTTGTGTGTACAGAATGTGGCATGAACTACCCACGTTGGCAGGGTCAATGCCGCTGCGGTGCGTGGAACACATTAGCAGAATTTAAACCTTCAGCAGGGCAGAGTAAAAAAGCGTCAGTTCGAGCAAATGTAGGTGGTTATGCTGGCGGTGCTGGTGGCGGCTCTAAAAAAATTAATGATATTGCTACGTCAGAGGCAGAAAAACAGCTGACAGAAATTGGCGAGCTCGATCGTGTGCTAAGCGGTGGTGTAACGACCGGCTCTGTTAATATAATTTCGGGTGATCCAGGTGCTGGTAAAACAACATTGCTATCTGACCTAGTAGCGAGAATGTCACAACGTATGCCGTCACTTTACTGTACGGCCGAGGAGTCATTATCGCAGTTTAAAAACAGGGTAAATCGTTTAAAGTTAAACTATAACCCTGACGAGCTTTATTTACTTTCAGAAACCAGTGTTGAAACCATCATTGAAGAGCTCGAGAAAAATAAAATTAAGTTTGCTGTTATTGACTCTATTCAAGCGGTTGTAACCGAAACGGCAAATGGTAGCCCAGGTTCCCCTTCGCAAGTAAAAAGCGCCGCCCAAGCATTGACTCAATACTGTAAGCAAAATGATGTAACCATGTTCATTATTGCTCATGTAAATAAAAATAACGAAATAGCAGGTCCTCAAACACTTGTACATATTGTCGATGCGCTTTTACACATAGACACCAATGATGGGCAAATTCGAACCCTTAGGGCAAATAAAAACCGCTTTGGTGATATAGATACCGTTGGCATTTTTAAAATGTGCGAACGCGGTATGTTGAGTGTTGATAACCCGAGCGAAATATTTTTATCGGGGTCTACAACCGACTCGCCAGGCTCTACAATTACCTGTATCCGTAAAGGTAATCGAAATTTACTACTTGAAATTCAATGTTTAACTACCGAAACCGAGGCGGAATTTCCGCAGCGTGTTTGCGTTGGTTTAAACATGAACCGCATAAAAATGCTGACTGGCATATTACGAAAACACACTAAAACCAAAATATTCCACGATACGTTTTTTAATATTGTGGGTGGCCTAAGAATAGATGAAACAGAAACTTGTATTGATTTAGCATTGGTTACCGCGCTACTTAGCAGCTTAAATGAATTTGTTGTGCCACGTACCACGTGTATTATGGGCGAACTCAGCTTAAACGGCGATGTACGCCCAATTGATAGTGGTGTGCCACGTGTTAAAGAAGCAGCACAACATGGTTTTACAGAAATATATATTCCATTTCGTAATTACCATAAGTCGATGGAAGGGCTGGGCGCTAAAATTACCCCAGTTAAAACAGTACATGAGTTGCTTAGTTTAATTAATTAACGCTTATCGGTGATGTTCTTCGATGTTACTCTTGAGTTAAGATTATTTTATATAAAGAATTCAATAAGGAAATAACATGAAAAAATTAGTAATAGTTGCAGCGATTGTAGCTGCGGGCGTTGGTGGCGTGAGCTATGCAAATTATGTAGCTACACAAGAAGTGCGTGCAGAAGTAGATAAGCAACTTGCTTTAGTAAGCGAGCAAACTGGCGCTACATTTAAATATGCTGGTTTATCGGCAAGTGTTATTTCAAAAAGCGTAGAAATAACAAACATGGAAGTAATAAGCCCTGAGGGTGACAATGTTGCTAATATTCAAAGCATTGAAATAACAGGTTACGAGCCAGATAAAATATCACCGCATACATCATTTGATGTAAAAAGCTTTCAGTTTGACAAAAATTTTGTTTCAAAATTACCTGCTGATACAAACGAAATGCTAGCCTCAGCAAGTTACGATTTACATTCATCACTTGATTACGATGAAGAGTCTGGCAATAGTGATGTAGTAGTTAAGCTTGATGCAAAAGACATTGTTAGTTTTAATATGGATATGGGCTTGGCTAATTCAAAAGCATTAATGGATGCTTCATTAGCGATTAGTAAAGCGCAGCAAGAAGCGGGTAACCAGCCACTTACTTATGAGCAAGAGTTACAGCAGCAAACACTTGTTATGCAAGCAATGAGTAAGTTAGAGCCGCGCAATGTTAGCTTTGCCTTAAATAACCAAGGTAAGTTAAAAGACTTACTATCAAGTGAGCTTGAAAAGCAAGGCATGACGCTAGAGCAAATGGAAATGATGTTAGAGCAGCAGTTACAACAAGCTCCTGTAACTGAAAATATTGCAGAGGCTTTAACTAGCTTTGCTAAAGGTTTAAATTCATTCAGTGTGTCAGCAAAGCTACCTGAAGGTAAAACTATGATGGAAATTAACCAACAAGTTATGATGCTAGTAGGGCAACCTGAAGAGCTAGTTAAGTTTATTAACTTAGAAGTTAAAGGTGATTAGGCCTTAGTTTTGTATTAATAAAGGCGCCAATTGGCGCCTTTATTATTTTGTGTTGTTAGCAGTTAGTGACTCTGATTGCTAAAGCAGTTTGCTTTTATGATATTGGTGATTATTTGTTGCGATGGTTTTATTTTTTCCAACGCTAAAAACTCATCAGGCTGATGCGCTTGGTTAATTGAGCCTGGGCCCATTACGATTGTTTCACAACCGAGTTGCTGGATAAACGGCGCTTCAGTGCAATAATTTACCGCGACAGCTTTTTGCCCCGCTATTTTTTCAGCCATTTTCACTAAAGCACTGTCGGTGTTACCACTAAATGCCGGGATTGGTTCATGTAAATCAATAACACTCACCGCATTTGGATATTGCTGATTTATCTCTTTTGTTGCATCAAGCACTAATGCTTGTAGTTCTTGTACACTTAAACCTGGTAATGGGCGCATATCTATATGCATTTCACAGCAACCACAAATTCTATTCGCATTATCGCCACCATGAATATTGCCTAAGTTTAATGTTGGATAAGGAATCTCAAAGTGATTTATTGAATACTTATGCTTTAATTGCTCTTTTAAGATCATCAATTTTGTAATCACTTTATGCATTACTTCAATGGCGTTAAGGCCACGTTCGGGATCTGAGCTATGCCCAGAGCGACCAACGACTCTTATTGCTGTACTCATATGGCCCTTGTGCATAAATACTGGCGTCATATCAGTAGGTTCGCCAATTATACAGCGTGCAGGTTTTAAATTAGGGTGCTTACATATTTGTTGTGCACCTGCCATAGTTGTTTCTTCATCGGCAGTGGCGAGTATTAAAATAGGTTGAGTTTGCTGCTTTTCATCAAGTTCACTAATCGCTTGTAATACAAAAGCAAAAAATCCTTTCATATCAATGCTTCCCAGCCCATACAATTTATTGTCTAGTTCGGTAAGTTTAAACGGATTGTGGTTCCAGCGGCTGTCATCAAAAGGCACTGTATCAGTGTGGCCCGCAAGCATTAACCCGCCATCGCCTTTTCCACGTTTTGCTAATAAATTAAAGCGGCCCTTACCTCCTTCTAATTCAATAATTTCACACGTAAAACCGAGTGTTTCGCACCACCTCGCAAGGAGTTCAATTACGTTTTTATTGCTCATACACAAGCTGTCTTCAATTGCACTAATAGAAGGGGCTGCAATCAATTGTTGATACATAGAAATAAACGAAGGCAAAGGCATAAAAAAATCCAAAATTATTATTCAATTTAATTGCATAACAATATAAAAGTATTTATGATGAATATCAATTCACTTTTTAAGCATAAATATATTAAAGTAAAGCTATGAAAATAATGCGACGATAATCTACAAATTCATTAAATTAAGTCTTAATTTAGCGTCTTAGCTAGTTTAAGCGAACAACATATATATTTAGCAGTAAATTTTAAAATAACGAGTAATCAATGAATGTAGTTATTATTGGCGCAAGCGGTTATAGCGGCGCAGAGTTAGCAAGCTTAGTTGCTAATCATCCAAACCTTACCTTAACAGGCTGTTATGTATCTGAGGGTAGCTTAGATAAAAATAAATTACTAAGTGATTTATACCCAGAGCACCTTGGCTTACTAGATTGTCCTTTACTTCCTCTTAGTGCATCAGCTTTTGATGACATTCAAAGTGATGCTGACTATGTGTGTTTATGTACCGATCACAAAGTAAGTGTTGATTTAGCGCCTCAATTTTTAGCTATGGGTAAAAAAGTATTTGATTTATCTGGTGGCTATCGCCTAGCAAGTAATGATGATTACGTTACTTATTATGGTTTTGAGCATCAACACCCAGAGCTTTTAAATGAAGCGGCTTACGGTTTAGCAGAGTGGAACCATGATGCTATCGCTAACGCAAAGCTAATTGCTGTTGCAGGCTGTTACCCAACAGCGGCGCTCAATGCACTTAAACCGCTTAAACAAGCAGGCTTATTGAGCAGCGAAAGTATTATTATTAATGCCGTTTCGGGCGTTACAGGTGCCGGGCGTAAAGCGAGTGTAGGAACACATTTTTGTGAGGTATCGCTTGCACCTTATGGTTTGTTTAACCATCGCCACGGTCCTGAAATTGAACAACACCTTGGCCACAAAGTATTATTTACACCGCATCTAGGTAGCTTTGCGCGCGGTATTTTAGAAACTATTTATGTACAACTTAAGCCAGGCGTTACCAAGGAAAGCGTTGCATCTGCTTATCAAGTGCTTGCTAACGAACCATTAATTCGTTTGTTAGGCGATAAAATACCTTCAATCAAAGGTGTTGCTAAGCAACCATTTGTTGATATTGGCTGGCAGCAACAAGGCACGCAGTTAATTGTAATGTCTGCCATTGATAACTTATTAAAAGGCGCTGCTGGACAAGCTTTGCAGTGTATCAATATTTCTATGAATTTAGATCACACTACGGGCTTAAAAGGAGCGTTTTAAATGAGTAAAAAAACGTGGGTTATTAAACTCGGTGGTGCAGTACTTAATACAGAAAATGCAGCAAAAGCGTTATTTGACGTGCTAAGCGAGCAAAAAGATGATGAGTTTGTCATTGTTCATGGCGGTGGTTCTTTAGTAGATACATGGCTAAAGCAAGCGGGTTTTGCTAGTGCTAAACACCAAGGTTTACGTATTAGTCCAGCAGAGCAAATGCCTTATATAGTGGGTGCGCTTGCAGGCTGCGCTAATAAACAATTAATGACTCAAGCTATAAGCGCAGGGCATAAGCCTGTCGGCTTAAGCCTTTTTGAGGCGGGTGTGACTGCAACTCAAAAATTAAAAGCGCTTTGCTTAGTAGGTAAATGCACAAGTAACGACGATTCTATCATCAATGATTTACTTAGAATTTCTCGTTTACCTATTGTTAGCTCTATCGGCTTTGATGAACAAGGCTTGTGGTACAACGTAAATGCAGATGAAGCTGCAGCGGCTATTGCCAGTAATTTAAATGCAGAACTAATTTTTATGACGGATGTAGAAGCGGTACTTGACGCAAATAAACAACCGTTACATCAACTTGACACAAAACACATTGATACTTTAATTACAGATGGAGTAATTGTGGGCGGGATGGAGGTCAAAGTTAAGACCAGCCTTCACGCTGCCCAACATTTACGACGCGGTGTGTATATTTCCAGCTGGCAAAAGCCAGAAAATTTAACTGCTCTGCTGCAAGGTGAGCATGTCGGAACAAAGATTACACCATAGGTTTATTATGTTTGAGAATTTTTTAACGGGTTTAGAATTAGACCAAGAAGGCGCACTTAATTTATTAAAGTTAGCGCAAGATATAAAAGCAAAGCCAGAAAAATACAGCCAAGTATTATCGGGTAAATCAATCGTAACATTGTTTGAAAAACAAAGTTTACGTACACGTTTATCGTTTGATATAGGTATTAATCGCCTTGGTGGTCATGCTGTTTATTTAGATCAGCAAAATGGCGCTATGGGTGCACGTGAATCAATTAAAGATTTTGCACTTAATATTTCTACTTGGGCCGACGGTATTGTGGCGCGTGTAAATCAGCACAGCACATTAACCACGTTAGGCGAATATTCATCGGTACCTGTGGTAAATAGCTTGTGTGACTTGTACCACCCTTGCCAAGCACTTGCTGATTTTTTAACACTTCAAGAAGTACATGGCGATGTAAGTGAGCTTAAAGTAGCTTACTTAGGTGAGGGCAATAACGTGACTCATTCATTGATGTTACTTGCGGCAACGTTAGGTACTGACTTTGTTGCTGTAACACCAAAAGGGTGTTCGCCAGATTCACAAATACTTAAAAAAGCAGAGCAAATTGCAGCAATGAATGGCGCATCAGTCATGGTGAGCGATAGAGTTGAAGCTGCGGTTGGTGCAAACGTTGTATATGCAGATACATGGGTATCAATGGGTGATACAACGCCGCTTGAGCAAGTAAAAGAAAAATACATGCCTTATCAATTAAACCAGGCATTGCTAGATCAAACAGGTGCGACTACGGTATTACATTGCCAACCGGCACACCGTGAATTTGAAATTACCTCTGAGGTAATGGATGGTCCAGCATCAAAAATCATTCAACAAGCAGAGAATCGCATGCATGCGCAAAATGCTCTGCTAGTTACATTACTAAATCCAAATTTTGTTAAGGAACACCTATGAGTTCAATTAAAAAAGTCGTTTTAGCCTATTCTGGTGGTCTTGATACGTCGGCTATTGTGCCATGGTTAAAAGAAAACTACGGCTGTGAAGTAATCGCGTTTGTTGCCGATGTAGGTCAAGGCGCTGAAGAACTTGAAGGCGTAGAAGCTAAAGCAATTGCCTCTGGTGCATCTGAATGTTACGTAGTTGACTTAAAAGATGAAATGGTAAGTGATTACATTTACCCAACGCTTAAAACGGGCTCAATTTACGAAGGTACTTATTTATTAGGTACTTCTATGGCGCGCCCAATTATTGCTAAAGCACAAGTTGAAATTGCACGTAAAGTAGGTGCTGATGCACTTTCTCATGGTTGTACTGGTAAAGGTAATGACCAAGTTCGTTTTGAATCATGTTTTGCAGCACTAGCCCCTGATTTAAAAGTAATTGCGCCATGGCGTGAGTGGGACTTATCGAGCCGTGAATCATTACTTGATTACTTAGCAGAGCGTGACATTCCGTGTTCAGCATCTGCTACAAAAATTTATAGCCGTGATGCTAACGCATGGCATATTTCGCACGAAGGTGGTGAGCTTGAAGACCCATGGTGTCAACCAACTGAACAAGTATGGACTTGGACTAACTCTCCAGAGCAAGCACCAGATAAATCAGAACTAGTAACATTAAAAGTTGTTGAAGGCGAAGTGGTTGCTGTAAATGGCGTAGAGCTTAAACCTTACGATTGTTTAGTCAAATTAAACGATATTGCATCGCCTCATGGTGTTGGACGTGTTGATATTGTAGAAAATCGTTTAGTTGGCATGAAGTCACGCGGTTGTTATGAAACGCCAGGCGGCACAGTCATTATGGCTGCGCTTCAAGCCATTGACGAGCTAGTGCTTGATAAAGCAAGCCGTAAGTGGAAAGAAGTACTCGGTGGCGAGTTCTCGCATTTAGTATACGACGGCCGTTGGTTTACGCCTCTTAAAGATTCTATTTTAGCCGGTGCTGAAGCACTTTCTAAAGTGGCAACAGGTGAAGTGGTACTTAAGCTATACAAAGGCCAAGTAACTGCAGTTCAAAAGCAGTCACCAAATAGCTTATACAGCGAAGCATTTGCTACATTTGGCGAAGATGATGTGTACGACCAATCACACGCTGAAGGCTTTATTCGTTTATTCTCGCTTTCAAGCAGAATTTCAGCACTCGCTAAAAAGTAATTTATTACGCCCCTTATAAAAGGGGCACTACAGGGTTTGGAGAGATTTCATGGCATTATGGGGCGGACGTTTTTCTACGGGTCCAGATGAGGCGTTTAAGCAATTTAACGACTCTCTTCCCTTTGACTACCAGTTAGCAGAGCAAGATATTATTGGCTCTGTGGCATGGGCTGGTGCACTTGAACAGGTAAGTGTACTTTCAAGTGACGAGCACACAAGATTAGTGGCTGCATTAAATGAGCTGCTTGAAGAAGTTAAAGCAGATCCACAAGCGGTAGCTACTTCAGGTGCAGAGGATATTCATTCACATGTTGAAGCAGCTCTAATTGAAAAAGTAGGTGATTTAGCTAAAAAATTACATACAGGCCGAAGCCGTAATGACCAAGTTGCCACCGACTTTAGATTATGGTGCCGTGATACGGCTGACCATTTACTAGATGCTATTGCACAGCTTAAAGGTGAGTTTGTAGCGCTTGCAGAGCGAGAGCTTGGCACAATATTACCAGGTTACACGCACTTACAGCGCGCACAACCAGTATTGTTTAGCCACTGGTGTATGGCGTATGTAGAGATGCTAGAGCGTGATGAAAGCCGCCTGCAAGATGCTAAAGCGCGCATGAATTTTTGCCCATTAGGCAGTGGTGCATTAGCAGGTACTGCTTATCCGATTGATCGCCAAGCATTAGCGCATGGGCTAGGTTTTACAGCGGCTACAAAAAACAGCCTTGATGGTGTATCTGATCGTGATTTTGTTTTAGATCTTTTAAGTTGTGCGTCTATTTCGATGATTCACTTATCTCGTATGTCAGAGGATCTGATTTTTTATAATTCGGGTGAAGCCGGATTTATAGAGCTTGCTGATAACGTAACATCAGGCTCATCGCTCATGCCTCAGAAAAAAAATCCTGATGCACTCGAGCTTATTCGCGGTAAAACCGGACGTGTGTTTGGTGCATTTAGCGCTATGATGATGACGTTAAAAGCGCTGCCACTTGCATACAATAAAGATATGCAAGAAGACAAAGAAGGCCTGTTCGACGCTATGCCAACATGGCTTGCATGTATTCATATGGCGCAAGCATGTATTAAAGGCGTTAAAGTAAACGGCGATAAGACACTTGCTGCAGCAAAAGGAGGGCATGCAAATGCCACCGAACTTGCTGATTACTTAGTTGCTAAAGGTGTGCCATTTAGAGAAGGGCATCACATTGTAGGTGTACTTGTACAGCTTGCGATTAGCGAAGGTAAAACGCTTGAAGAGCTATCGCTTGAGCAGTACAAATCAGTAAACACTGTATTTGAAGACGATGTTTACCCAGTACTTGAAATTGATGCATGTATAAAAGCACGTAAAGCCCTTGGTGGGACGTCTATTGAACAAGTAACGAATGCTGTTAAAGAAGCCAAAAAAAAACAGCAAATAACGGTACGTGATGCAAATTTAGATGATGTAGAAGCAATTGCCACGCTTATACAGCATTGGGCAACGGTAGGTGAAAATCTGCCTCGTGCAAAAAGTGATATGGTGCACTCTATTAACGAGTTTGCAGTAACAGAAATAAATGGAAAAGTGTCGGGCTGTGCGTCGTTATACATTTACGATACCGGCCTTGCTGAAATACGCTCATTGGGTATAGACCCAAAAAGTAAAGTGTCGGGGCAGGGTAGACAGCTTGTAGATCATCTACTTACTAAAGCCAAAAAATTGGCACTTAACCGAGTTATTGTATTAACACGCGTACCAGATTTTTTTGAACAACAACGTTTTACTTTTTGTAGCAAAGACTCTTTGCCTGAAAAAGTAATGAAAGATTGTGAACTTTGTCTTCGTAAAGAAAATTGTGACGAAGTAGCAATGGAATATATTTTGAAGCTAAGTACACGTGCGGAGATCCCGTGTAAATACGTAGCTTAAACTCCCTGGATACAAAAAACGTACGGTTATCCCTGTGCGTTTTTTTATGTTTGTAGTAAACTGGTCGGAGGTGTTTGGTTTGATTATATAAGTATGTTTTGAGTGAGTTTTAAGGTGTCAAAAAAAGTTGGCACATTGGTTGCTTTGTATAAGGTAGATAGCAAAATAGCTATCACTACTTTAAACAGGTGATGCATTTATCTACATAATAATGTGGTTAAAAGTTGCACCAGATATAATTAAAACTTTTACAAGGATCAATCACATGCAAGTTTCAGCTAATAGCCAAGTACAAATGCAAGCATACAATAAAACACAACAATTAAAGCCTGCAATGGAACAAACTGCTAGCCCTAAAACCCTGCAATCTGATACAGTAAGCATCTCTCAAGAAGGTATGGCTGCTGCGAGTGTTAACTCTGTTGAACGTGGCCTTGCTATTCTTTCTGGTGGTACAGGCACTCGTCCTAAGTAGTAATAAGGTATTGAATGTTTTTAACTGAGTTTTTTGGTCTTTTCTCATTATCAGCTTTTGTTATGTGGGCTTTTTTAATGGCCTTCTTTTTCAATGTTTTTGTATATAGCTTAGACGTTAAAAGAAAGACTACCTTATTACTCAGTTCATTAATCATGATGATATCTTATACAGCCACAGATTACTTCTATACGTGGCTTTCATACTATAACACCACATATTTGGACTGGGCTATTCATGATTTAATTACTATTATTGTACTCATCTTTAGCTTTAAATTATTGAAAAAAACAACTACATCCTTCTTATATTTGATCGTTGGTTTATCAATAAATATGCTATTAGTACTGTTAATGTATTTAGATGTATATGTGTATAAAAATAATGAACCATGGTTTTTCTGGGAAATATATGTAGGTTTCGTTGCTTTTAATGACTTAGCAATGGTTGTAGCATTAATTGTAGATAGAGACTTTTTAGGGCTACACAGGATAAAAAGAAAATTAATTCGATTGTTTAAATCGAGAAAAATAAAAATAACGACCTAGTTTAAATGTACGTTACTGAAGCCCTGATGGATTATGTAGAAGCTTTCTCTCAATGGGGCTTTTTAATGGCCTTCTTATACTGTTTAGCTTCCAGTATAAATAAAGAAAATAAATCCTCGGTTTATTTATCTGCGCTTATGCTCTGCTCATATATTTCCAGTGGTTACATAAACTTATTAGAAAGTTTATATTTAAACTGGGCGCTCTACGATTTTATTACAATTTTAGCTTTGTTAATTTTAGAGTACTTTAAAGTACTTCACCGCTCTATAGCTTTTCACTTCATCATCTTTGCGTTAATAATAAATGCTGTGCTCACCTTAATATTGCATTACGATCTATACGTTTTATATAACTATGAGCCTTGGTGGTATTGGAGTGTTTATTCTATTGGCGTTAATATTTTCGATGTTTTAATGTTTCTTTCACTAGTATTCAATAAAAATACCATTTTTAAAAGAGGGGTTACATTGAACTTTAAAAAGTTGAAAAATATTGAATGAGCTTTTAATTAGCCCAACAGTTTCTCTGTACATAGGTGCATTTGTACAATGGGGATTTCTTATGGCTTTTTTGTACTCCCTTGCTCATTCGATTAATAAGCCTAATAAAGAAAGAGTGTATTTGTCTTTGGTTATGAGTGTTTCATATTCGTTTAGTATATTTACAAATATGGATACGGTAACTTATCTAGATTTTTTGTTTTCCGATATTTTAACTCTCCTAGTTATCATTTCCCTTAGGCGGCTCTGGCATGATGGTATTACCTATCTATATATTATTACTGGTTTAGCTATAAACTCAACCCTGCATTTTCTCATGCATTACGACATCTATATATCAAATAATACAAGCTACTGGTGGCTTTGGAATGCTTACGCGATAGGGGTCAACGCTGCTGATTTTATAATGGTAGCTATATTTTTTATAAACAAAGATTTTTTATACTTGATGAAATTTAGAAATGGTTTGATTACGAGTTTGAAGAGGGCATGATGGCTGACATATTGTGGGATCTGGTAGCGATTAGAGATTATGTAGGTATTTTTATTACATGGTTCTTTGTAATTGCATTTCTTTATAATTTGTCAGCAAGCATAAACAGTCCCTATAAAAATACAATGTACCTTTCTGGTATTATGATGATTTCGTACACCTTAAGTACACTGTTCGATATGGTTATAGTGTCTCACTTAAACTATTTTTACTTCGATATTGTAACTCTAATTATTATTTTTACGTTTAGGTACTACAGCCAAAGCCCAATTCCTAACGCATTTTATTATCTTGTGTTTGGTCTGAGTATTAATGCATCTTTATTTTTAGCTATGCATTACGATATAGAGATTTTAGGTACTCTATATTATTGGTGGTTTTGGAACGTTTATGTATTTGGTATGTACTTTACAGATTTGATAATGCCATTAGCGCTTATCTTTAACAAAGATTTCTTAGGTCTAGTTAAGCTTACTAAATTTTTAACTGAAAAATTTAAAAGGTCACGCAATGCATGATTTTTTACGGCAGCTGGCTAGTTTATACGACTATATAACTATTTTTACTACATGGTCTTTTGTACTCGCTTTTTTATATAATTTGTCTGCAAGCATTAACAAGTCTGACAAAAGCTGCACACAACTTGCATTCATTATGATGGTATCTTACACCTCAAGTATTTTTATGGATCCCTTGAGCAACACACCCCATTTGACCCTTTTTATATTTGATATCGTAACTATGTTTTTTCTGATTATATGGCGGATATACTTTAGTAAAAACCTCCCCGTAGCCTTTTATTATCTTTTAGTTGGACTTAGCTTTAACGCATTTGTTTTTTTTGGAATGCACTACGACAGTATTGTTTTAGGAAATTTGGATTACTGGTGGTTTTGGGCCTTATATGTAATAGGGCAAATAATTTCTGATTTAACGATGCTTTTAGTTCTCCTAATTAATAAAGACTTTTTAGGTTTGGTTGCATTAAAACGGTATTTACTTAATCGTATAAAAAACACTCATCAAAAGGTTGAATAAAATGGAGGAGCTATTTTGGCAATTAAATTCAGTTAACGAATATTTTGGAATATTTATTACATGGCTTTTTGTTTTTTCTTTTTTATTCACTCTATCAGCGGCTATTAATAAGCAAGATAAAAGCCGAGTTCACCTTTGCTTTATTATGATGGCTTCGTATACATTTAGTTTGTTTATGGACATAACTACTGCGGCTCCGCATTTAAAGTTGTTTATATTTGATGTACTAACAATTGCCGTTATTTTTATGTGGCGTATTTTTTTAGGACGTAAAATACCGTACGGATTTTATTATCTTATTGTAGGGCTTGCTATCAATGCCTCACTGTTTATGGGGATGTATATTGATAATACTCTTTATGGCAATTGGGATTTTTGGTGGTTGTGGATGCTGTATGGTTTTCTTATGCCTATTATTGATATCACTATGGCGCTAATACTAATTATCAATAAAGATTTGCTAAAACTTGTTTGGTTAATTAAAAAATTAAAATCATCTATACAAAAGCCGAATTAGCGCATACAAGTTATGCGCTAATTCGGGAAGTGTTATTGGGCACCACAGCCCAATTTAGTTTTTAGCGCTTTAACAATTACAGGGTCTACAAACTCGCTTACATCACCATTGTGGCGAGCTACTTCTTTAACGAGTGTTGATGAAATAAATGAATTTCGCTCTGAGGGTGTTAAAAATACACTTTCTAAGTCGGGGTTCAGGCGGCGGTTCATGTTAGCTAATTGAAATTCATAGTCAAAATCAGATACAGCTCTAATACCGCGAATAAGCACATTAGCATTGTGATCGCGCGCAAGGTCAGCCAATAAACCAGAAAAACCAATCACCTTAACATTATCTATGTGGCTTAAAATAGAGTTTGCAAGCTCAACACGTTCTTCAAGGTTAAAGCAGGGTTTTTTACTTGGGTTATTAGCAACCGCAACTAATACAGTATCAAACATTTTAGCTGCACGTTGAATAAGGTCTGTGTGCCCATTAGTTAGTGGATCAAAGGTGCCAGGGTAAATTGCAATAACTTTCATAATGTTCACTATTTATTATTTTAGCGCTAGTTTAACAGTGTTTATGCCACAAAGCAGCCTAGCTAAAAAAGCATATAAACACTTACTTTCTTTAAACAGGTCAGTCCATGGTCGGAGTGTTTTAATGATTCATATTTGTTTATACTGTTTACCTCTTTTGAGTGTAATGTAGCCTATAGATAATTTGAGTATTAGCATATGAATACCAAGGATAAAATAATACACACCAGTATTTTGTTGTTTAACGAAAATGGTGAGCGTGCAATAACGACAAATCATATTGCATCAAACTTAGGGATGAGCCCGGGTAATCTTTATTATCATTTTAAAAATAAAGAAGACATTATCCGTCATATTTTTGCGCTGTATCGCGATCATTTAAACACTCACTTTAAACCTATTAATAAAGATGATGATGCATTTAATCATTTAACGGCTTACCTAGATTCGTTATTTGAGCTGATGTGGCGCTATCATTTTTTTTACGACAATCTCGGGGATATTCTCTCTAGAGATGCTGATTTAAAACAAGCTTATATTGATTTTCAGTTGGAGTTGTTAGAGCAAGTTCGTAAAATAATTATTGGCTTACGCGATAGTGAAATGATTGCTATTGATGAGCAAGATGTCATTGATTTAGCACATACACTAAAGTTAACGGTTAGTTTTTGGACGCCTTATATTAAAGCCCGTAGGCCAAGTGGTACGCTTGCTGAGCAAGATATATATCATGGCATTTTAAAAGTACTTACATTATTTAGAGCGTACAGTACCGATAAAAGCATTGATAAAATGAACCTGCTACGTGAAAAATATACTGAATTAGCGCAACAAGCCTTAGGGCCTGTTGACCTTTCAGGATTAAAATTTGTTCAATCTAGGGGCGATTAAATCGCGACGCGAGGTTTGTAACCTAGTGGGCTAAGTAAAAACCGAGCAACAAAGAGTTAATCGCCCCTAGGCTGAACCCTTTGGGCAGCGCTTGTTTGGCATTTATGCTACGTTATCGCCTATTTATGGGGAATAACCACACTACATAGGCTCTGCCTTGCCTAAATACCAAACACACTGCTGTAAATTTAACCTCGAAAGATAAACAGGCCCTAGCTGTAGTTTAATCGATAGTAATAGGCTGTTTCCTAGGCGCTGAATTTTTTGCTATAATCCCGCGCCAAATGCCTGGGAGCGCGAATTCCCGCAGTCTAAGAGTGAACTATGCTTAAATTTATCGTCAAACTACATCCTGAAATAGCCATTAAAAGCCGTTCAGTCCGTAAACGCTTTACTAAAGTGTTAGAAAATAACATTAAAATTGTATTGCGCCGTGTTGACGAAAAAGTACAAGTAAGAAATAACTGGGATAACATTTCAGTTGTTACAAAACTTGAAGACGCGCAAGTTCGCCTTGATTTTATCGATAGCCTTAAACGCATCCCTGGCATTGTTCAATTTATTGAAGTAACCGAAACACAATTCGAAACTCTTGATGATATTTATCAAAAAACCATCGCTTTAGTTGGTCATACTATTGTAGGTAAAACCTTTTGTGTTCGTGCTAAGCGCATAGGGCAACACGATTTTACCTCAACTGATTTAGAGCGTTATGTTGGTGGTGGATTAAATCAGCATATTGAAGGCGCAAGCGTAAAGCTTAGCCGCCCAGAAGTAACAATACGCTTAGAAGTAAAAGACGATAAAGCTTACATTGTTTCTCATACACATTTTGGTATGGCTGGTTTTCCTCTGCCAACTCAAGAAGATGTGCTTTCGCTTATGTCGGGTGGCTTTGACTCTGGTGTAGCAAGTTACCAAATGATTCGTAAAGGCGCACGCACACACTTTTTATTCTTTAATCTAGGTGGCGCAGCGCACGAAATTGGCGTTAAGCAAGCAAGCTACTACTTATGGAAAAAATACAGCTCTACACATAAAGTTAAATTTGTAACGGTTGATTTTGAACCTGTTGTTGCTGAAATTTTAGAAAACGTTGAAAACAGCCAAATGGGTGTTGTACTTAAACGTATGATGATGCGCGCGGGTAGTGTAGTTGCGCAAAAGTTAAACATTCAGGCACTTGTCACTGGTGAAAGTATTGGCCAAGTATCTAGTCAAACATTAGCGAATTTAAGCGTGATTGACCGTGTTACTGAAACGCTTATTTTACGCCCGCTTATTCAACACGATAAGCAAGAAATTATTAATATTGCTCGCCAAATTGGTACGGCTGAAATGGCAGAAACAATGCCTGAATACTGTGGTGTTATTTCTAAAAAGCCAACGGTTAAAGCCAAAATAGACGTTATTCTTGGTGAAGAAGAAAAGTTCGACTTTGATGTACTTGATACCGTTGTAAACAACGCACGCATAATGGATGTGCGTGATATTGACGTTGAAGCCAAACAAGAACTTAAAGAAGCTGAATCGGTTGCTGATTTGCCTGTAGGCTCTGTGGTAGTTGATATTCGCTCACCAGAGGAAGAAGAAGCTGCACCGCTAGAAATCGACGGTGTTGAAGTGGTTCATTTACCGTTCTTCCGTCTGGCGACTAAGTTTGGTGATTTACCAAAAGACACCGACTACTATTTATATTGTGATAGAGGCGTAATGAGCCAACTACAGGCACTTATGCTGCACGAACAAGGCTTTGAAACTGTAAAAGTTTACCGCCCATAAGGTTTTTAGTCTTAAAGTTAAGAATTAATATAAGCGTGGTTTATACCACGCTTTTTTTTGCCTGAATTTTGACAAACAACTCATCGTTGTAAGGTGTAGGCATACCGTGAAGTTTGCCTTGTTGGCTAATATAGCCACATATAGCTGATATTTCAGTTTCTCTGCAATGCGCTACGTCTTGCTGCATTGAAGAGTAATTGTCAGACGTTAATTCCATTATTTTATAAGCGGTATTAAGTGCTTTAATCAATGGGATATTAAGCCCTTGTATGTTTGCTATATTGCATGCTTCAGTGAGTGCATTAAAAATTATAGCGTTGTACTTAGGTGCGCGTAACTCACCATTTTTTACATTACTTAAAGCGCTTAATGGGTTAATGGCAATATTTACGAGTAGTTTTTCAAAACGAAGCTGCTGAATGTTATTAGTAAACTTGAGGCTGGGTATTACTTTAAAAATATCAGCTATTGGCGCGCTATTTTGAAAAGCTAATTCATTACAAGCACCAATAACACTTTGTCCCTCACCAGTGTGCTGCACAATGTATTGGTTTGATTTAAAGCCCGCTATGCTTGTCGTTAAAAAGTAGAGTGCTTGGTGAGTGCTTAGCTGGCTATTTACCTCATCAACATTACCCATTCCGTTATGCGAAAGTACAACAGAGCAATGATTTGGTAAAAACGGCTTTATTTGCGTAAATGCATCAAGTACTTGAAAGGCTTTAACGGTAAATAAAACAACATCAAATTCAGCCGCTTTATTTAGCTGATTTAATGAAATAAATTGTGCGTCAATTTTTTTAGATGCACCCTTTCCTCGACTATAAAAGCGGGTATTTGTTGGGCTTTTGCGAGTTAAAACACTGACATTATGCGACGCACTTAGAAAATGACTAAGTAACAAGCCAATAGCACCATCGCCGACAATTAAAATATTAGCCATATGGGTTCTTTTTTCGAGGTGTAAAAATTACTCTAAGTAAAAAGTAGCTTGCGGCACCTGCAAAATCAGCAAAAAAATCACCGAGTGATGCTTGCCTATATGGAAGTGCGTCTTGCATTATTTCTATAGAGGCGCCATAACCTGCCAATAAAAGTATTTGCGCATATAAAGGAAGCTTAAACGCTTTATCCATTATTATGGCTAGTATAAAAAAAATCCCAAAATGGGCCACTTTATCAACATGAGGAAATAAATTTACAACGCCACCTTTTATTTCTTTGGCAAATAAAAAGGTAAAAGCTACTATGCTGATTAAAAAAATTGCTTGATAAACACGCCTTGTCACGACAAATCCTAAAATCGCTTAAAAAAGAGGCGCAAGTATATCAAACTAATTTAATATCGCACCTGAACAAGATGCAGAAAAATGTAAAGATTTATAATTTTAGCGTTATAATTACCACATAAAATTAAGATTAAATAGTTAGGAGCAAACCAATGCCTTCATTTGATATTGTATCTGAAGTAGAAATGAACGAAGCTAAAAACGCAGTTGATAATGCAAATCGTGAGCTAGAGACTCGCTTTGACTTTAGAGGCGTTGATGCATCTATTGAGCTAAATGACAAAACAATTAAGCTTAAAGCTGAAGCAGACTCTCAGGTTATGCAATTATTTGATATTTTAGCTAACAAAATATCTAAGCGTGGTATGGATGTATCAAGCTTAGAGCTTCAAGATATTACCCGTGCAGGTAAAAATGTATTTCGTAACGTTGGCTTAAAGCAAGGTATCGAAAAGGACATGGCTAAAAAAGTAGTTAAAGCCATTAAAGACTCTAAAGTTAAAGTTCAAGCTGCTATCCAAGGCGAAGAAGTACGTGTAACGGGTAAAAAACGTGACGATCTTCAAGAGGCTATGCAAGTAGTGCGCAGTGCTGAGCTAGGTCAGCCTTTTCAGTTTAAAAATTTCCGCGATTAATTAATAAATAGTTTTAAATTAAGCATGCTTTAATCTGTTTATACTTACAGACAGATTGAAGCTACTTACTCTTTTTAAATATCTCACTATTATCCCTCTTTATTGCCTAGATACTCCCGTATGTATTAATCTCCTTTTTGATATTTAAGCTATTATATTTAATCACATGCAATTAAGTACTTCACACTAGAAGGTATTAAAATGAAACGTCATCAATTATTTTTGTTATTTGTTTTGCTTACATTTACCAAACCAAGCTTATCAAAAACAGTTGATATTGATGTACTGGTTGAAGATGGCTACTTTCCCATTATTATTAATGCGCAAAAAAAACAGGGTTTTGCTCCTGAGTTTATTAAGATTTTAAACGGCGCACAGCAGGAGTTTAACTTCGTACTTGAGTCTCTACCTGTAAAAAGGCTTGCTTTGTCAGTTGAAAAAAATAATTTTGATGTTTTATTTTTAATGGCACTGCAATGGATCCCACAATCAGCGCAAGAGAATATTAAAAAAACCGAATTTTATACCATTACCAAAAATGAGCTTTATACGCTTAAAGAAAATACAAATGAGCAAGCTTACTTTGACGACATTACGTCATTAACAAAGGTTGGGGTACTGGGGTACTCGTATCAATTTGCTGGATTTAATACAGATGCCGAATTTTTAAGTGAGGAACATCAAGTAAGTTTAACCATTGATGAATTCAATGTGGTTAAAATGCTGCTATTAAAGCGCGCGGAAGTAGGCGTTTTAAATAATATTGCTTATCAATATTTTAAAAATCAAAATACTTTTAATATGGATTTACTCTATAAAAGTAACGTACCAGATGCCGTTTATAAAACGCACTTTTTAGTTAACTCTAAATCAAATAAGATCACTAATAATAAAATGGATGAAATACTAAGCTTACCTACTGCACAAATACAACTTCAGAAGCTACTTGATAAATATGGCGTTTCTTCAAACTATACTAGCCCTTAACTGCATTTTAAAGGTTTTTAGCTGTATAGACGTCCATTGACATTTGTAAACAAAATACTCACAATAGCGACATATTTTCAAGGTGCTTGCTAGCCACTTCATGTAATGATTTTTTTAGCAGGATAATCGGGAAGTTGGTGCGTTTTCATGATGACTACAAGCCCAACACTGCCCCCGCAACGGTAAAGTATTGCATATTTTGATGTGCTTACTGAGTCCGGAGACCGGCCTTGATGCAATCTTACTTACTTAAATCTTTGCGGTGGGCAAAGGTAGGGGACATCATGTTAAACAAAACAACTTTAGGCGTTGCTATTTCTGCTGCGCTTTCATTTTCTGTGTCTGGCGCAGAGCAATCAATTGAAAAAATAACCGTTACAGCTAATAAATTTGAGCAATCAATCAATGACGTTTTAGCAAGTGTAAATGTTATTGAGCGTGCAGAAATAGAAGCAAGCAACGTACGCGATTTACCAACCTTATTAAGCACGCGAGTTGGTTTTCAGGTTAATCCAAACGGTGGTTTTGGCCAAAATACAGGTGTGTCACTTCGTGGTACTGGCTCTGGCGATACGCTAATTTTGATTGACGGTGTACGTACAGGCTCAGCAACACTTGGTCAAAAAGCATTAAATAATGTCCCTTTAAATAGTATTGAACGCATAGAAATTATTAAAGGCTCTCGCGCGGCTGTTTATGGCTCTGATGCACTCGCTGGTGTTATTAATATTATTACGCGTGAGTCAGATAACTTATCCCTAAGCGCTACATTTGGTTCTGACTCTTATCAAAATTATCAAGTGGCAGGCTCTGTAAAATCAGATGATATAACAACAGCATTTAATGCAGGCTTTGAAAAAACAGATAACTTTGATGCACTGCAAGGCGTAGCACCAGATGAAGATGGCTATGAAAATAAAAACCTTGGTTTTAAAATAAACTACACCGATGCACATTACGGCGACTTTAAGTTTTTAGGCCAATACAGTGAAGGCTATGCAGATTACGACAGTCGCTTTAGTCCAGCCACAAGTACTATAGAAACAGGTGATTTTAAAAACTATCAGCTTTCTGCAGGTTGGAGTAAAAACTACACTAACCAATCGCACAGTATTGATATTGCTATTTCAACAGATGATTCTCACGATACCTCAGCATTTGGTGTAAATGATTTTATAACTAAACGTGTGCAATTTGATTATAACGGTCAATATATACTATCTGAAGAGCTTAATATTAGCGGTGGTGTTAACTGGTACAACGATGATGTATCGCACAGTTCAACGCAGTATGATATGCAAGAGCGTGATGTATTAGCTGTATTTGTTGGGGCTTATTACAATGCTGAAAAAGTGTTAGCTAATTTAACAATTCGCCAAGACGATGATGAACAGTTTGGTGATGAAACAACATATACAGCCGCTGCGGGTTATCATTTATCTGAAGACGCCACGTTCCGCATAAGCCAAAGCACTGGCTTTAAAGCACCTACATTTAACGATTTATACTTTCCGGCTTTTCCTGGTTTTCCACCTTCATCTAATCCTGATTTAGAGCCTGAGAAATCATTAAATCAAGAGATTGGGTTAAATGTAGATTTTGATATAGCAAGTATTGACGTTGCTATTTTTAGAAATGATATTGAAGATAAGATATCTTTAGATTCTAACTTTTTTCCTATCAACTTGAATGAAGCACGCTACGAAGGGGTTGAATTTAGCTTATCTCAGCAGTTTTTTGGTTTTGATAGCAACCTTAACTTTGCTTATTTAAGTGCAGAAGACGAAGAAACGGGCGCAGAGTTGCGCAATGTTGCTAAACGTACTTTTAACTGGGAAGTTGCAAAACAGTTTGGTGCTTTTGATGCAAGCTTAGACATGCAATATCGTAGTGACCGACAAGGTGCTGTGACTCGCTTAGGCTCTTATACACTTTGGAACTTAGCAGGTAATTATCAAGTAAATGAACATATTGAAGTTTCGCTTCGTGTAGAAAACTTATTTGATAAAGAGTATAACGCTGTTGATTCAAACGCTGATTTTACAACGGGTCAAGTGTATTACTATAACACGCCAGAGCGTCGCTTTTTTGCAGGCGCAAGCTACCAGTTTTAACGGTATTTATTAATATTAGAAAGCCCGACTTATGTCGGGCTTTTTAATGTGTAGCTAAGTTTAACTAATCAATTTAACTGCTCAAATTAGCTAGTCAACTAAGAATTCTTTAAACACAGTTTCAAACTTATGTAATTTAGGTGCTATTAAAATACTACAGTAACCCTGCTGTGGGTTTTCGTTATAGTAATCTTGATGATAATGCTCTGCTGGATAATACGTAGTGGCAGGGCTGACTTCTGTTACAATGGGCTCACTCACATGGCTTTGCAGTTGAGCTATCATTTCATTGGTTTGCTTTAGTTGGGCTTCATCGTGATAGTAAACAACGCTTCTATATTGTGTGCCTATATCGTTACCTTGACGATTCAATTGTGTTGCATCATGCAAAGTGAAAAACATTGCTAGCAGTGTTTCAAAGCTAACTACAGTGGTGTCAAATTCAACTTTAACAACCTCAGCGTGCCCGGTTGTGCCAGAGCATACAGAATTATAGGTTGGGGTGTCGGTTTCGCCACCGGTATAGCCAGAACTCACATCTAATACGCCATTTACACGTCTAAATGCTGCATCTATACACCAAAAACAGCCGCCACCAAATGTTGCTACTTGCGTTGTTGAGCTCATAAGTATTCCTAAAATGTATATGGAGTTTAAAGGCGAGCATAAATTGTATGCGCCGCAACAACAAGGTTACGGCGCAATAAAGAGATTAGATCTCTTCGAAAGGCTTTTCAGCAGCTTGTTTATTCAGCTTTTGTTGTAAAAACTCAGGTGACTGTGTATTTTTCGATAGAGCATAATACGCAGCAGGTACAACAAAAAGAGTCAGCAGGGTAGATACAATAACCCCTGTAAACACAACTACACCAATTACCATACGGCTTTCAGCGCCGGGGCCTGAAGCAAAAACCAAGGGAACAGAGCTCATAACGGTTGTAAGTGAGGTCATTATTATTGGGCGAAGGCGCTGGGTAGCCGCTTGTAGGATTGCTTCACTAAATTCAACGCCTTTATCGCGTAATTGGTTAGTAAATTCTACAATCAAAATACCATTTTTAGCACTTAAGCCTATGAGCATGACAATACCTATTTGGCTGTAAATATTTAAGGTAAGCCCTGTAGCCCAAAGCCCAAACATAGCGCCCATTAAACCAAGCGGTACGGTAAGCATAATGACAAATGGGTGCATAAAGCTTTCAAACTGCGCAGCAAGTACTAAAAAGGTAACGGTGAGTGCAAGTATAAATACGTAGGTCATCGCTGATGCGCCTTCGTAATAAAGCTGCGACTCACCTTTGTAATCTACTGCGCCATCTATATCGTTTTCTTGCGCGGCTACTTCGTTTAAAAAGTTAAGCGCTTGCTCAAGGGTATAACCGTCGGCTAAGTTGGCGCTTAATGTAATTGCGCGCATACGGTTGTAGCGGTTTAAGCGCGAGGCTGTTGCTTCTTCTTTTAAGCTGATAAGGCTATCAAGTGGAACTAGTTCACCGCTTCGTGATTTAAGGTATATATTTGAAATATCAGTAGGATTGGTAAAATCTTCTTTTGTCCCTTTTAAAATCACATCGTATTCTTCACCGCGGTCAATAAAGGTCGTAACACGGCGCTGGCCAAGCATTGTTTCTAGTGTACGGCCTACATCAGATACCGAAACGCCTAAATCGGCAGCTTTGTTTTTATCTATGCTAACTAAAAACTGTGGGAAGGTTTCTTTGTAATCATGATCGATTCTTACTAAACCAGGGTTTTGCTCAGCACGCTTTATTATACGGTCACGCCAATCGGCCAGTTGAGCGTAATCATTACCTTGCAGTACAAACTCAATTGGGCGAGATGAGCCACCACCACCAATACCACGGCGCATAATGGCAAATGCACGAACATCGGTAACTTCTTGCATTTTACCGCTTATTTCGTCCATTACTTCCCAGGTTGAGCGTTTGCGTTTATCCCAATCGGCCATACCCACAATCGCAACACCGCC